>NZ_POUC01000299.1 GCF_002891435.1 Streptomyces cahuitamycinicus | reverse complement strand
GTGGGGAGGCGAGGCGTGGGGTCGGCGACGGTTCCGCGCCCGGCCGCTGTCGTGAGGATCAGACTCGCGACGGGAGGAGAGGCCCGTGCGGCCGGCGGGCGGCGATGCCCGGCGGTGGCCCGGGTGCGAGGCAGCAGCGCGTGCCCGAGCGCATCATCGGGCGAAGCATTGCACTTGGGAGATACTTCGCAAGTATTCCGTCATTGATTCTTTATGACCCAAACTTTGTCATGTCATGGTAAAAGCGGTACTCTCGCCCAACTGGTTCCGGACACCTGGCGCGATCCCTTCGTTCCTATCAGCGATGAAGGCCGCGAAAGTGTCACCGTCCGGTGCCGGCCGGTCGGCGGTCCGTGAACACGGCGTCCCCGTCAGCGCTCAGCAACACGTCGAAGGAGGCCCGGGTGTCCGCCACCACAGGGAACCCGCCGCACGCACCGGACCCGCCCAGACACGCCCGTCGGACTCCGCGGTTTCGCCGCACGGCGGCGACCGTTGTCGACCGGTGGCCCTTCCGGCGCAAGCTCAACGTCCTGGTGATCGCGCCCATCGCGGTCGTCGGCGTACTGCTCGGGGTCGGCGCCTATGGCGAGGTGCGGCAGGCCCGGGACGCGGGCCGGATCGCGGACCTGGTGCGCGACAGTGAACAGGTCGCGCAGCTCATCAGCGACGTACAGGCCGAACACCGGCAGGCGCTCCTGCTCTCCGTGCAGTATGACTCTGCCCGCCCCGGAGCCCCACTGCCGCCGACCACCGACTACCGTCGGGCCCAGCGGAGCACCGACGCGCAAGCCGCCGCGGTGCGTTCGGCGTTCGCCTCCGGCCTGCCGCATGAGGAGGCGCAGGCGCTCGACTACATCCGCGGCCTCGGTGTCCTGCGCGAGAAGCTGGAACGGGGCTACGTCCCCGCCGCCAACATCGACCCGGCGTACGCCTCCGCGGTCGAGTTCCTGATCGACGGCATCGGCCTGGGGCGCTACGCCGGCACCTCGTCGTCCTCGGTCGTGACACTCCTGGACACGGTGCTGCGTGCCGACGCGTCCCACGCGGCCTTCGAGAGCGCCGTGTTCTCCGCCCAGACCCGGGACGCCAACGCCCTCACCGAGTACAGCCGGGCGGTCGGCGCTCGCAAGCTCTACGACCACCAGTTGGACCGGTTCGAGCGCATCGCCACGCCGGCGCAGGTCCTGCGCATGGACGGCATGCGGCGCAGTGCCGAACGGTACGGCGTCGAAGCCCGGTTCGCGGAGCTGCAGATCGATCCCGGGGCCCTGCAGGGACAGACGCCGACGCAGCTGCGCAAGGCGATCACCGACGGGACCCGGCAGTCCGAAGCCCGACTCGGCATCACCAGGTCGCTGATCGAGCAGACCGCCGCCAGGGCCGACGCCGTCTCCGCGGATGCCCTGCGGAACGCCGTCTACCTGCTGGGGCTGACCCTGCTCGGCTTCGCCGCCTGGCTGACCTTCTGCGTCCTGATCCGGCGTTCGGTCGTGCGGCCCCTGGAAGCGCTGACCCACTCCGCCCAGGAGGTGGTCGACGTGGCGGGCGAGGAACTCGCCCGGGTCTCCGACGACGAGTCCGCCGACAGCACCCCCCTGCGGCCGAGGTCGATCCCGGTCCCGGTCCGTGACGAGATCGGCGAACTGGCCGAGGCGTTCAACCAGGTTCAGGTCACCGCCGCCCAACTGCTGGAGCGGCAGGTGCTCAGTCGGCGCAACGTCGCCGAGATGTTCGGCAACGTCGGCCGGCGGGTCAGTAACCTGACGACGCGTCAGCTCATGCTGATCGACACCGTCGAACGCGAGGAGACCGACCCTGAACTGCTCGAACGGCTGTACAGCATCGACCACATCGCCGTACGTCTCCAGCGCAACGCCGACAGCCTGATGCTGCTCGCCGGAATCCGGGAGACCGGCGTCGAGGCCCGGCCGACCCCCCTGGCCAACGTCATCAGGGCGTCGCTCGGCCAGATCGAGGGCTACCAGCGGGTGTCTCTGCGGCCCGAGACGGAGGTCACCGTCGCGCCCGACATCGTCGGTGACCTGACACTGATGCTCGCCGAACTGCTGGAGAACGCGGTCGCGTTCTCACCCTCCCACACGCCCGTCGAGGTGGCCGTCCGCCCCGGGACCGACGTCACCGAGGACGGCGGGGCGCTGATCGAGGTCATCGACCACGGCCTCGGCATGAGCGCCGAGCGCCTCGCCGAGGAGAACGCCCGGCTTGTGCGCCGGGAACGGCTCGACCTCGTGCCGACCAGGGTGCTCGGCCTCTTCGCGGTCGGCAGTCTCGCCCGGCGGTGGGGTGTGCGCGTGTCGCTGAGCCGTACGCCGGGCGGCGGGGTCACCGCAACCGTCTGGATCCCCGCCTCGCTCCTGCTGACCATGACTCCCGAGGGCCCCGAGCAGCCCGTGGACACGGGCCCGATCGGAGCCGTGGCGGCGTTGCCGGTGAGGCCCGGGCAGGAGACCGCCACGCCCGCGCCGTCGCGCGCACCGGTCTCCGCCACCGGTGTCACCGAGCGGTCGGCGGCCCTCTCGTCGCACGACGCGCTTCCCCGGCGCCTCCCGGCGCGCACCGCCGCGGGACCGGCCACCGCGGAACGAACCGCCGAGGACGCCGACACGGAGCGGTCGGCGGCCTCGGGCGAACAGCGCGCCGCAGAGGACTCACGGCCGCTGCGGCGGCGGGTACGGGGCGCGACACTCGCCACGACCTCTTCGCGGGCGGACCGGGGGACACCGACGGTGCGGCATCCCGCCGACGCCGAGGCCGTCCGCTCGGAGCTCGACGAGTTCGAGGCAGCCGTACGCAGGGCAGAGCAGGACAGTGCTCACGCCCGGACGAGACCAGGACCATCGCACCATCAGCAATCCCAGAAGGAGTCCGGCAGTGACCACGTCGACAGCTGACAGCAGTTCCGAGCGGCCGGAACCCACCGATCTGCGAGCCGCCGCGGCCGATTTCACCTGGCTCCTCGACCGGTTCGCCACGGAAACCGCCGGTGTGGTCGACGCCATCGCCGTGTCGTCCGACGGCCTGCTGATCGCCGTCTCCCAACTGCGTGAGCACGCCGACTCCGAGCGGCTCGCCGCGATCGTGTCCGGCCTGACGAGTCTCGCCGCGGGCGCCTCCGGCAACTATGGGCTCGGCAGCCTCAACAAGGTCATCATCGATCTGGAGGGCGGCCATGTGCTGGTGTCGGCCATCGGCTGCGGCGCCGTCCTCGGAGTGGTGACCTCCAAGGAGGCGAAGCTGGGCAACATCGCCTACGAGATGACTCTCTTCGCCAACCGGGCCGGGGCCGCGCTCACCCCCCAGCTGGTGCTGGAGCTGAAGAACAGTGTCGGCGCGGCCCCGGCCGGCTGACCGTCCCCCGCCCGGGGCACGGGTATAGGCACTTCGGAAAGGGATCGTGATGGCCGTCGGCGGACCACCACACGACGCAGCGGGGCACGCCGGGGGCTCGCCGGACCCGGCCGCCGGCCGTGCCCCCGCGATCCGGCCGTTCCTGCTGACCGCGGGCCGGGTGTCGGGGGGCGGCGCGGCGTTGCCGATCCCGGTCGAAACCCAGGTCGTGTCGACCTCGGCGGGGCTCTCCGTCCTGCACGCGCTCACCTTCGAACATCACGACATCGTCGCGGCCTGCCGGCGGCCGCAGTCGGTGGCGGAACTGGCCGCCGGGCTGCGACTGCACCTCAACGTGGTCCGTGTGCTGGCCGAGGACCTGCGTGCCGCAGGGCATCTGGCGGTCCTCCGGCCGAACGCCGGGACCGCCCAGGATCTCTCCGTACTGCGAAGGGTTATCGATGGTCTTCGTGCCGTCCCCGACTCACGGGGGACACTCCGTGACACCAGTTGAACAGCCGCCGACACCGGTCAAACTGGTCATCGCCGGCGGCTTCGGTGTCGGCAAGACCACCACCGTGGGCTCGATCTCCGAGATACGGCCGCTCACCACGGAGGCCGCGATCACCGAGGTCGCGGCAGGAGTGGACGATCTCACGCACACTCCCGGCAAGACCAGCACCACGGTCGCCATGGACTTCGGCTGCATCACCATCGACCCGACGCTCAAGCTGTACCTGTTCGGCACCCCGGGGCAGGACCGGTTCGGCTTCATGTGGGACGACCTGGTGGAGGGCGCCCTCGGCGGTCTGGTGATCGTGGACACCCGCCGACTGGACGACTGCTACGCGGCGGTGGACTACTTCGAGCACAAGGACGTCCCCTTCGCGGTCGCCGTCAACGCCTTCGACGGGGAGGTCGAGCACGACCTCGACGAGGTGCGGTGGGCACTGGACATCGCCGAGCACGTTCCGCTGACCGTCTTCGACGCGAGGAAGACGGGCTCGGTCCGCGATGCGCTGCTGGTCGTGCTGGGAGTCGCCCTGGCCCGGGCCGAAGCTGCCGGGGCGCCCTGAGCGTGAACGCGCCCGGTGGAGTTGTGGACAGCGACCACGCACGCCACGGTTATCACCATGACGGTGACCTGCCCGTCCTCTACTCCGCATCCCCGGACAAGCCCGCCCCCGGGCGGGCAAGGAACTTGTCGGTCAGATCGCGTTCGCGATCGGGGCAGCGGTGACATGGCCGTAGCGCTTGACGTGACCCAGGGTCTGGGAGATGGAGGCGGTGCCCATCAGTTGCAGGCCGTTGCGGAAGACGTCGACGGTGAGGACCCCGCTGAAGCTGCCCGGCACGGATGCCGGCGTGACGCCTCCTTCAGCGATCCGCATGGCGTTGGCCCCGTCGGACGGTTGACTCATCCCTGTCGGCTCAGGCTGTTAGTGACACTGAGCAACCATGTGGGGATGCCGTCGAGGGCAATGGAGCGCACTGCGACGCAGGTCGGCCAGCACCGAATCAGCACGCCACGTACCCTGTGCTGGTTCCGCGCTGGCTTCGAGGGCCGGAATCATAGAAAACCGCAGGTCCTAGCCTCGATCGAATGAATTGTCATACCACTCGATGGTGGTGCCGATGAGGCTGGCGGCGACGATGCGCTTGAGGCTGGCAGGGGGTGGGGGAGCGGTCGCGGGGGAGGACATCGGCACCACTTCCAAGCGGTTGGCGGGGACGTTTTCGTGTCGCCATACCGTAGGAACTTGCAGGTGAGGCGTATGTGGTGGGGCACCATAGTTCCGCGTACGGAGGTGCGTGTGACCACCATGACCGCGTCGCCGACGCCCCTACGAGAGCCCCAGTCGAGCCCGCGAGAGTGCTGTCCGAGTTGCACTCTTCGGGCGTGATTTGGAGGTAGGGTGCTGACTCCCGTGCTGGTTTGGTGCTGACTAAAAGCCCATGTCATCACCCGTTCTCACCTCTCCCGTGCTGACTTGGTGCTGACTACGCTGCGTTGAACTCGGTCATCTGGGGCCGATCGGGCAGCAGTCGTTGCTTGGTCCTGCATGAAGCTGAGGCTTGGGAGCGTGGGGATCAGGTCTGAGGTGACCGGAATGGTGGGCCTGTGCAGGTGCGGCGCCCGCGAGCGAACATCGTCTGCGCGGTTGCGTGGTGCGACCCCCCGGCCGCGCATGCCGGAGCCGACGATACTTCTGGTGCCGTGACCGTCAGATGCTTGCCGTGAGTGTGCTTGTGGATGGGGGGCGGATTCGGTGAACTGGCCGAGAGCCCGGGAAGCCGATTGCTCGCCAGGCAGCGCCGCACCCTGGTGCACCGAGGACTGCCGGCCCGACGGCGCTGTCTTCGACCCGCCGGCCCTCACCCGCCCACGCGCCGTACCGGACTCAGAGATGGCCCTGTTCGATGACCCGCTCGGCGATGTAGGCCTGTTCCACTTGTTCTGGAACTGGATCGGGCGATCTCAGGAAGAGATCGTACAGGCGCGGCGGGACTGGATGGAAGGAACACGGTTCGGCGAGGTGAAGGGGTACGACGGCGATCCGCGTAACCGGCGATCCGCCGCTATGTTGCCGCGCTGCTTCGGCCACTCAGATTCATAGAGCTGTGGGCGCCTCCTCCTCTGAGGCGGGATACGAGGGGCGTGGGCCAGCTGTCCCTTGGCGGCGCGTGGTCCGACTTCCGGTCGAGCGCCTTCGCTCCTGACTACCGTCCAGACCGTCTGCGTGACGGTGATCACGGACGTCCTTCGGGGGGTGCTGCGTAGGCTTGGGCCGTCGCCACGGTGGGGTCCGCGAGAGTGGGCGAAGCCTTCCCCGGCTACCTGACGGGGCGTCAGGAAAGTCGGCAAGTGGTCAGCATGAGTCCTGAAAAACCTGGGGACAGCTGCCCGAACATGCGACTCGTTGTAGGGTGTGGAAACAGCCCTTGACCTGCAAAAACGCAGGCAGGGAGCCTACTGGTGGGAGTGCCCCGATGTTGCGTACTATGTTCAAGTCCAAGATCTAGCGTTTGGGTGTTTCCGCAGGTCAGAGCCCTGATGGTGGCATCCGGGTCAGCAAACGGTCAGCATCAAGCCGGACCGTGTCCGGCTCCCCGCGGTACGGGGTCCGGGCCGGGCCGGGCGGGGCGGGGGCGCGAGGCGGAGGAAATCGTGCTGCACGCGCTGGAGCCGCTGGCGTACGAGCCGGATCCGCTCCAGATGGCGGACACGGGGGAGTGGCACCTGAAGGCGAAGGCTCGGCTTCTCGTCTAAGGGTCGCGGACATCCCGTGGGCTCGGCTGCGTTCCGGTGGCGGAATGCCGTTACCTGGCAGACCGCCTGCTCGAGGCGTGGAAAGACCAAGGGCCGCGCGGACGCGACGGCGTACCGGGCAGCCGGGCCGTGGACGCGGTGACGGCGACGGACGCGGAGCAGGATTCGGTGGTCGTTGATGAACGGCGCCAGACTTGATCTTCACTCAGGGCGGATGTGATGCGAGCGCCCGGCCTCCCCGCCTGCTCGCCGTCGAGCAGTTTCACCGAGTGGACTGGCGCGCCTACCACTCCGACCGCCACACTGAGTCTTTCCGGTAAGCGTCCATCGATCGCTGTGACCGCGACGCTGGGCTGCGGACCGTGCGGTTCCCAAGGCTGGGCAGCCAGGCTGCTGCGTGATCACCGGATCGTGGCCGGAACGCGCAAGAGCACGTGCGTTGGGCTGTTGACGGCCGGGAGGCGGTGCTCACAGATCGCCCCGCAGCCCCGGCCCCGCTCCAGCGGGTACGCCAGCACCATCTGAGCGATCACGCAACGCTGTAACCCGCTACTGGCGAGGACTCACCGCTATCCTCTTGATGCCCTCACGGCTGTAACGGGCCCTCTGTACAGAGTGGGACGGGAGTCGGCGCCGACTTGACAGTCAAATCCTGCCACGGCCTGTGGTCCGCGTTGCGCTCGACAATATGCGGATGTGATGATCGCGGGCATGGCTGACGGAGGGGGCGAGAGGCCGGAGGTGTCCAGGTCCAGGCTGTACGACTACCTGGAGAACGCTGACCCGGATGACAAGGTCGGGCAGGCGCCGCGGGACAGCGTTGAAGCGCCATCGCCTGGCCCTCTGACGGGAGCTGTAATATCGCCGACCTCCGTGGCCCCCTCTCCGGGCAGCACGGACGACGTCGCCCGTGCCCGCCGCGAGTTTGCCGCCCTGCTCGGTGAGTTCCGCCGTACGGCCGTACTCGTGCCGTTGGACGAGGATGAGGCCCCGCTGGCCGGGGACTACGGCGGCATCCGGTGGATCTACGCGTTCTCGGACGAGTCGGCGTTGGCCAGGTTCGCGATGGCGAGGGGTGAAGGCTCGCGGGAGTGGGAGTACCGGCGGGTGTTGGGGGCGCGGTTGCTGGATGCCGGTGTTCGGGCGACGGGGGTGCCGACCGGGGTGGCACTGGACGTGGGCAGTGACGGGGACGGCGTGTTGTTCCCGCCGGTGACGGGGATCGTGCCGGATGCGGCCGCAGTGGACACGGAGACGGCGGACGGGGAGGAGTCGCAGTGAGCGGTGAAAAAGGCAACGGCGGCGAGGATCTTCAGGCGGTCGGCCTTGAGGCCATCGCGCAGGGCATCACGCTGACACTGTCCGAGTTGAAGGAGCTCGGCATGGACAGCATGGCCGGTTCCGGCCGTGGCTTCGAGGAACTCGCGCTGTCTGGACTGCAGTTGGGGCACGATGGGCTGACCTCGGCCTTCAAGTCGTTCTGTGAGCGCTGGGAGTGGGGCGTGCGCGACCTCGTGATCGAGGGCAACCTCTTCGCGCAGAACGTGGGCCTGTCGGCGGGCACATTGCACGAGACGGATCAGTACGTGGAGGG
This sequence comes from Streptomyces cahuitamycinicus, assembly GCF_002891435.1. GTDB lineage: Bacteria > Actinomycetota > Actinomycetes > Streptomycetales > Streptomycetaceae > Streptomyces > Streptomyces cahuitamycinicus. The sequence goes on along the minus strand of NZ_POUC01000299.1, from coordinate 1,845 downwards.
CGCCCTGAAGATCGGCGTCAACTCCCTGATGGGCAACCCCTACGCCTCCGAGGACGAGGTCACACAGATGGGCTGGCGCCAGATCGCCGGCACCGGCATGGACTCCCTCAGGAACCCGGAATACAGCGCGGAGTCCTTTGAGCAGGCGTGGGACAACAGCAAGCAGGGCTGGATGGACGCGAGCCGCGACATGATGACTTCGCAGGCGATGGCCGGCCCGATCCCCGGCCCGCTGAACGTCCGGCAGGCAACGGGCGTGAGTGACGAGCAGTACGAGACCTTCCTGGACGCGACGTTCGGGCCGTCGGCCGAGGAACGGGCCCAGCAGCCACAGCCCCAGCAGGGCGAGGAGAGCCGTTGATGGGCTTCGGTGATCTCGTCAACGGCGGACTCGGCAAGTTTGAGGACGGCTGGGAGGCGGGTAAGGAGCTTGTCGGTGAGGGCGTCGACAAGGGCACCGATCTCGTCGGTGCGGGTCTGGAGAAGGTCGGGGCTGAGGGCTGGGCCGACAAGGTCGAGGACTTCGGCGACGAGCTGGCCTCGGACCTCGGTGCCACGCCGGGCGAGCAGCAGCTCGGGCAGACCGAGCAGGCGAACGAGCTGATCCACGGCAACCCGGGCACCATCCGGGCGTCCGCCTCGCACTTGAAGGACTTCCGGAAGGCCTTCGACAAGGTCGGCGGCGGGATGCGGAAGCTGGACTCTTCGCACTGGAAGGGCGAGGCCGCTGACACGTTCCGCGAGAAGTTCGCCATGCACCCGACCAAGTGGCTGCACGCGGCGGACGCCTGTGAGAAGGCGGCCAAGGCTTTGGAGGACTTCGCGGACACGGTCACGTGGGCTCAGGGGCAGGCCCAGGACGCCATCGACCTGTACAAGAAGGGCAAGAAGGCCTCCGACGCCGCGGTCGACTCGTACAACAAGCGCGTCGACGCCTACAACGCCAAGCTGAAGACGGACGAGGACCCGGGCCCGCGTCCCGAGCCCTTCAAGGATCCGGGCACCGCAGACATCAAGCGCGCCCGCGAGGTCCTCGCCGAGGCCCGCCGCCAGCGCAACGACGCCGGTCGTACCGCCGCCACGTCGGTCCAGGCCGCCCTCACGCACGCGCCCGCCGAGCCGCCCGCCCTGGACCGCCTCCGGGCCAACGCCGAGGACGGCTACGTGGCGGTCAACACCGAGATCCTCCACGTCGCTGGTGGTGTGGTCAAAGGCGGGGCGGGCCTGGTCAACTTCGCCCGAGGCCTCAACCCTCTCGATGGGTACAACATCACTCACCCCGCCCAATACCTCCAGAACGTCAGCATGACGCTCTCCGGTCTCGTCTCCACTGCCGCGCATCCCGAGCGCGTGGTGAAGTCCGCGTGGGAGGGCTTCAAGAAGGATCCGTCCGAGGGCATCGGCCGCCTGATCCCCGAGCTGATCGGCACCAAGGGGCTGGGCCTGGCCCGCGGCGGGCTGCGAACCGCGGTGAAGGAGGGGATGGAGGGGGCAGCAAGCAGAGAAGCTAAGGGCGCCGCAGACGCCGCCAGAAAGCACCCGGAGCAGCACGACACCCCGAACCCGCGGGAGAAGGTCGAGCACGATCCCACAGACCCGGTCGACCTCACCACCGGCAAGATGTACCTGCCGCAGACCGACGTGGTGTTGCCAGGCGCCCTCCCCCTTGTCTTCAGACGGCGGGTGGAGTCGGGGTACCACTACGGCAGGTGGTTCGGCCCCTCCTGGTCCTCCACCCTGGACCAGCGCCTGGAGATCGACGCGGAGGGAGTCGTCCTCGTCACCGAAGACGGCCTTCTCCTCACCTACCCGCACCCGGCCCCGGGCCTCCCCACGCTTCCCTCC
>NZ_POUC01000298.1 GCF_002891435.1 Streptomyces cahuitamycinicus | reverse complement strand
GTGCTCATCCGGCGGGGTCTGCTCGGGCTGCGGCTGCTCGGGGGGCGACGGCTGCCCCTCCTCGCGGTGCTCGCGCGCCTGGTCCTGCTCGCCCGTGGCCGTGGGCGGTGTGCTGGGCCCGGCGGGCTTCCCCCCGGCGGCTTCCCGCTCGCGCTCTTTCACCTGCTCCTCGACGTAGTTCAGAGACTTGGTGATCAGGTCGTCCGCGTTCAGCTCCCCCCACATCTTCGTCTTGGTGGGAATCTCCCGCAGCGTGCGAAAGCCCCACTCCTCGCGGATGGCACGCAGGCACTCCAGCGGATTGTTCTTGTCCGTGAGGGCCTTGTGGACCATCCCAACGGCCTCTTTCCCGGTCAGGGCCGGTTGCTGCCTTCCCCCCTGATTGGGGGGCGCTTCCTGCCGGCGCTGCTGCTGGGCCTGGGGCGGCCGGGCGGGCTGCTCGTCGAGGTAGGCCTCCGGGCGCGATTCGGTGACCTGCCGATGTGTGGCCGCTTCCTCGAACCCCATACGGCGCAGAAGGGCGTCGATGCTGAAATCGTCGAACCGGACGGTGTCGCCGGGCTTCACGTCCCAGTGCAGGGTCCGCACCCCCGTCAGGTACGCCTCACCGATGCCGTGCATCTCCACGATCGCGTCGACGGCGGACGGGAGGTTCTTCTCCGCCTTGATCTTCCGGGTGGTGTTGCGGGTGGGCTTGTCGTTCTCGAAGGCCGTGACGATCTCTTGGCGGGCGATCATCACGACGGGCCCGGCGTGGCGGCGGAGCATCCAAAGGACCTCGCCCCACCGGTCCTTGGCCCGATTCCACAGGTCAGGGTCGACCACTACCGGATCGTCCAGGCTGGGGGCGCGGCGACGGGTGTCCTGTGCCTTGTTCACGGCTCGTCGCCGGGCGAACAGGGCCTGCTCGTCGCTGATCATGTCCCAGAGGTTGGAGCCGTTATCGAGGACGATCATGTTCGGCTTGCCCGGGACGCGTTGCGGCTGCGCCACTGCCCAACGGATGGCGTCGAGGATGTCCTGGTAACTGCCGTCATGCGGAACGATCTCGTAGTTGGCGCCAGGGACTCGGCCGTAGTAGTCGGCTGTTCCCTCGGACCCGCCGATCTCGATCCAGAACGCTATGCCGATCAGGTCGGAGCCGGTACCGCGGGCGGCCTCGTGGCTCTTGCCGCACTTCTCCGGTCCGCACAGCACGATCATGGGCGGATTCGGCAGACCCGTCGGCTTGCGGGATCTGCGTTCGCGCAGGGGCGTGGTGATACCAGGCATCGGTGTTCCTTCGTTCGGGGCCCGCGAGTGCTCTCCCGCGGAGAATGAGGCAGCGGCAGCCCTAAGCTCTCGCCGGTCTCATTGCTGCACTATTCTACCCGCACGAAGGCCCGACTCAATGCCTGTTCAGCAGATCAGCGACAGGTTTCTCGAGGTCAGGGTCGTGATCCTCGCGGTGCCGGGCGTACCACGCATCCAGTTCCTCAACGTCGGCCGCCGCATCGGCCTCGGCCTCGGCGGCGTCGCTCCACTCGGCGACTGCGTCGGCGTACTCCCCTTCGACCGTGTCCGGCTCACGGCGCCCCAGTGCCTCGGTGATCTCGGACCAGTCCGCGCCGGCCAGGGCCTCGGCCACGACGACCGTGTCGAGGTACGCGTTGACCATCTGCCGCATGCGGCGCGCTCTCTTGATGCGTTCGGCGGGGCTGATGGTCTCGGCTGTCGTGCCGACCGCCTGACGGGCGAGGTCGGAAAGGTCGCGTGCGGCACGGGCGGCGGTGATCCGGGCCAGGATCTCCGGTGTCATGGTGGGTCCGATCATGCAGGCGGCGGGCACCCTTGGAAGGGGGCCCGCCGCGTCGGTACGGGTGGGGGCAGGATGCCCTACGGCTGAGTTGCGGTCAGCACGTCCTCAACTGTGAACTCCTCGGGCAACATCACTCCGGTCTCAGCGGCGTACTGGGAGAGCAGCCGGCGGCGGACCTTGCGACCGTTCTGGGCGGTCTGGCCCATCGCCCTCCCTATGGCGGCGCCGGTCAGGTCACCGGAGTTGAAGCGGTTCACGTCGCGGGCCTTGATTGCCTCCTTCACCATCTCGTACACCTCCTTCTCGCTGAGCTGAGCCGGCGTGGCCGCGGGCGTTGCCGCAGGCGCCGGCGTCACCGCAGGCGCCGGAGCAGGCGCGGGTGCTGCGGCCGGAGCAGGCGCGGAAGTGGGGACGGTGGCGGTCACCCTGCGGGGCTGGGCCTGCGCAGCCGGGACAGGGGCCGGAGCCGGGACCTTCGGAGCGGGTACCGCTGCCAGAGCAGGTGGGGCCGCGGGGGGTGCAGGCAACAGGCTCGCGGGGTCGAGGCCGGCCGCAACCAGTCCCGCGGGGGCCGTCTCGGCGAGCGGGACTCCGTTGCGTACCAGGCGCAGCGGCAGCAGTGACTCGATCGGGGCCTTCCGGCGCCAGGATCGGCCGAACTTGCCGCGGAGCTTGGCCTGGTAGATCAGACGCTCCTGCTCCAGCTTGAGCGCCTGGTCGTACGAGGTCAGCTCCCACAAGACCATGCGGCGGTGCAGCAGGAACGTGGGCAGAGGCGAGTACAGCCAGCGCTTCCAGCGGATCTTGTCCAGGCTGCGGCGACGGCCGGTCGCAGCGCCGATCCGGACGGCGTAGATGTGCGCGGCGATCTCGGAGACGGCGACCCACAGCAGGGACATGGCGCCGTGCGCCACCTTGGACCACAGGGAGTTGCCGGCCGCGACGTTCAGCGCGCAGGTGATCAGGCTCAGGGCCCAGGGGACGAGCCGTGCCCACCAGAGCGGCATGTCCAGACGGATGAGGAGGAGGTACGCCACGGTGAACACCGGGACGGCCGAGTCGATGGCGGTGGGCAGGACCCACGGCTCATCGAAGCCCCACTCCGCGGCCTTGGTCGATACGGCGTCGAAGGACGCGTAGAAGCCGAGGGTGCCGACACCCGCTCCACCGAGAGCGGTGAGGGTGGCGCCGAAGCGCTCCCCACCGGTGAGCGGCGGTACTCCGGACTCGTTGAGCGGCTTTGGCGGCTTCGGTTTGCTGCCCCTGCGGGCACGGGAGAACCACGGCTTCGACAAGACACCACTCCTTCGTTCGGGTCGCCCCGGTCGGCTTATGCTCATGGCCTTCCGGGTCGACCAAACGATATAGCGTCTTCCGCGCGAACGCTCTGAACTGGCTCACGCACTGTCAGTTTCGCGTGCAGATGTGTTGATTCGGGGCGGTCACCAGTCGAGGGGCCTGGCGGGCTTCCGCCGGTCCGGCCCCTGGATCCTGACCAGGTGGGCGGAGGCCTCGAGACGGGACAGAAGCCGCTCCCCGAGGATGTCCACCACCCCGAGGCCGGGATGCTCCGGCGTGCGGCGGCTGCGCAAGTTCGTGGTGTACGCCGTCGGCCGGCCAGCCGCGATCCGCGCGTCGATCAGGTCGATCGTCTCCCTGCGAGCGAACTCAGTGGCGGTCATATCCATCTCGCCGCACAACTCGTCGAGGACCAGGACGTCACACTCAACGAACCTCTTACGGACCTCCCACGCCTTCATGCTGTGCGGCGCGGAGTCCGGGCGACGCCACGTCAAGTAGGTCGAGTGCTTCACGAACAGGGCCCACAACCCCAGTTCTGCGGCCTCGTTCCCGAAGGCGATCGCCGCGGCGGTCTTCCCGCTGCCGATGTTGCCCGGCATGAGCATGTTCAGGATCTCCGGCCGCGCCCCTCGCTTCTGCGCCTCGACCAGGGACATGAGCCAGTTCCGCAGCGTGTTCGGCTTCTGGTTCGGGTCCAGGTCGTCAAGCCGAAAGTGCAGGTAATCGTTGTGAGCAGCATCGTTGATGCTGTTGCGCCACATGTTCCGACGTGCACGGGCCTGCGGAACGCTCACGTCCTCCCACAGACCGTCGTCCGGCTCCGGCTGCGCGGGTACGCCGAGCTTGGACATGTCCGCGCCGCCACGTTCCAGCACGGCCATGAGGTGCTCGCTGAGCGCGCCAAGGGGGTTCATCCCGCGGGCGGGAGCGGGGACCACCGGGGCGTCCGTGGTGAGAGACATCAGGGTCACGCTCCTTACGGTCGTTCGACGATGCCGAAGGTGGCGTCGTCAGCGTCGTCATCAGCAGAGTTGCCGGGCGGCGGGGCGTTGGTGGCGCCGGGCATGTTCGACGGGGCCTCACCCTGGCCGCCCCAGGTTGAAGCGTCGCTGTACGGAACGCGGCCGCCGGTGTTCCGGGGCTGGATGTGGTTGGTCACGATGCCGAGGGCCTGCTGCCACTGCTGCGCGCTGGGCCAGTGCTTCTGCGCCTGAATGAGGGCCTTGCCGCACTGGTTCTTGGTGTAGCCCTTCTCCAGGGCACTGCGGACCTGGTTGCGCATGGCGATGTACCCGCGCTTGTCCCCGACGTACGGGCCGAACCGCTTCTCTGCGTCGGCCCACCACCACTTGGCGACCTCCTCGGCGTCCGCGTCGAGGAGGGCCTTCTCCGCGGCCTTCTGGGCGGCCGCGGTCTGCTTCTCCTCCGCGCCCTTCTCCGGCTCCCTGGCGTTCTTGGCGGGCGCCGGCGGCTGCTTCGGGGCTGCTGCCTTCTTCGCGGCGGGCGGTGTCTTCCTGCGGGGTGTGGTCGACTCGGCGGGCGGAGCAGACGGTTCCTGCTCGTCGTCGGCGGGCGGCTCGGGCTCGTCGTCGGCGGGCGGCTCATCGCGGCCCTGGCCGAAGCCGTCACTGCCCGTCGAGCCGTCGGGGTACAGCACTTGGAAGGAGCCGTCTTCCTGTTCGACGACTGGAACGGCGAGTTCTCCGTCGAAGGTGACGTAATCCTTCTTCCACTGCTCGACGGCGTAGAAGCTGATCGCGGTGCCCATCGCGTGCTTGCCGTCTCGGAACCGCCGGCGTTCGAGCCGGTAGTACCCGCCCGCTGCCAGTTCGTGAAGCACCTTCCGCACGGCGTCGCGGCCCTCGCGCTTCTTGCCTTTGGACAGTTGCTCGGAACGCATCTGCCAGTCCGCGGGCTTGTTGAGCATGTGGACCAGCAGGCCGAGGGCGCGGTAGCTGATCTCCTCGTCATTGGCCGTGTCGGACTCGATTGGGACCGTGTAGACCCGTTGGTTGACTCGGGTTCCGTCGCGGCGGCTCAGGCGGGTCATGCGGCGTCCTCGGTGGCGGTGTCGTCGACGAGGCGGACGTACGTGTGCCACGTCTTGCGGCCGGTGTCACCGATCTCGTAGCGCCGGTCGTGCTCCACCATTCCGGCCGCGCGCAACTCGGCGAGCGGCAGACGGATCTGGTGCGACGTCATCCCGAGCAATTCGGCGATGGGCGGGATGGGAACCCATCCGCTGTCCATGTGCAGGGCGAGGACGTGGAGAACTCGGAACGCGCGGTCAGAAATGCTGCTGGCGAGCGCGGGGGTCATCACGTCAGTGGGCGTAGCCATCGGTGTCCTTGGGGAGCTGGGCCCGACCGCAGGGGGCCGGGCCGGAGGCGGTCAGTGCTGGGCGTCCTCGGCGGTAGGCCGGGGACCGGCCATCAGCTCCGGCGCCTCCGTCAGGAGGTAGTTCAAAGACCCCTCCTGGTAGTGGCGCGTCAGCCGCTTCTTGCCGACGTCCCTCTTCTCCCACGTCCACGTCAGGCTGCCGGTGGGCTGCCCGCCCTGCTCGTACTTGAGGCCCGGGACCACTTCGCCGGTGCGGGTGTCGATGATCAGACCCGTGTCCTCGTCGTACTCGGCGAACTGCAGCAGAGCCTTTTCCCAGGTCTCGTCACGCTGGATGACGACCTTCGTGCCGCCGTGCTTGTCGGCGTACTTGTTGAGGGCCTCTTCGTTGTCCTCGTCGATGACGATCTTCGGCTGAGCCAGATTCACCTTGTACCGGCCGATGATGTCGCCTGCGATCTGGACGACCAGTTCGGACTGCCCGCCCTTGTACGCCTTGAGGAGGGGGACCTTCGGCGCGTCGATCCGCGGCTTGATGACCTTCTTCACCATCTGCTCGTCAAGCAGGCGGGCGAGGGCGCCGATCAGCCCGACGTCGGAGAGAGGCAGTTCGGCCGGCTGCTCGGCCTGCGGGTCCTCGACGGCGTCGTTCGCCATGCGGTGTTCCTTCCTTTCCCCGGACGCCAAAGCCCAGGGGTTCGGGACTATCCCGGGGCGGGGTGTCACGGGGCGTCGTATGGATGTACGACAACCGCCGATTTTTGTTACACCTAGACCCAGGTAGCTGGGTGCTCTCCCAGCCGCTTCGGATAGTACAGCAATGAGACTGCCGTGTGTAGAAGGCGACGTTAGACGCGCGTCTCCCTACGGTCCCTCGCGGTTCCACCACTTCCGGCGACGTCACCGGAAGCCGGTGGAGCCCCGGTGCTGCCCCAACCGGAACAAGGGCAGCACCGGCCCGGCGACGGGCGAGGACCGGCCATGACGGCATGTCCCGCTTGCGAGGCGGGGCGCCGCGGTTGAAGTCCGCGGGCTCGCAGTCCTCGCCCGTCGTCGACACCGACGCATGGGAGAGGACCGCACCAGCCGTGACCGAGACGATCGCCAGGCCACCGCGCTACATCGCCTACGTGCCGCTCACCGACCTCACGCCGGCGCCGCGGAACCCCAAGCGGCACGAGCTGGAACTCCTCATCGACGCGATACGCATGCACGGCCTGGTCGAGGTCCCCGTCGCCGACGAGCGCACCCAATTCGTCCTCCACGGCCACGGCCGCCGCGAGGCCCTGATCGAGATGCAGAACCGCGGGATGGCCCTCCCCGGCGGCGTCGTCCTCGACGAGGACGGCGGATGGCTCGTCCCCGTCCTGCGCGGCTGGTCGTCCAAGTCCGACGCCGAAGCCGAGGCCCTGGCCATCAAGCTCAACCGGCTCCCCGGCGAAGGCGGCTGGGACCCCCGCGAGTTCGCCACGGTCCTCGAGGACCTGGCGACGAACGCGGCGGAGCTGTTCGACAGCCTCGCCATCCCGGCCGACGAGATGGACAAGCTGTTCAGCCAGGTCGACCCCGAGACCCTGCCCGGCGGCCTCCGCGAGGACGAGCCGCCCACCCTCCACCTGCCCGACGACGGCGACCGAGGGGACGGCCTCAGCCCTGACGACGATGGCCGCGCCGCCCACACGACCTGCCCCGCTTGCGGCCACCTGTTCAACACCGGCCGCTGAACCGCCGCTGAGGTCCGCCCATGTCCACCCGACGCAAGGCCCGCCGGCAGAACAACCGCGGCGGCCGCCCACGCCTCCTCTCCGAAGAGGTCGAGGCGCGCCTCGTCGCGGCCTCACGCACAGGCGTCGCCGTCGAGTTGGCCGCGGAAATGGCGGGGATCTCCCGTACCAGCTTCCTTCGGTGGATGGCCGAGGGCCGCGCCGAGGTCGAGGCCCGCGAGGCTGGCGAGGAACCCGACCCGGAGGCGGAGGAGTACGCCGCCCTGTTCGTGAAAGTCCGCACCGCACGCGCCACCGCGGCCGCGCGCGCCATGGCCAACATCCGCAGGGTCGCGGACGGCGGAATCGTCACCAAGGTCACCACCCGCCAGTTCCGCGACAGCGTCACCGGCGAGATCGTCACGGAAACCGTCGAGGACCGCACGTCGCCGGACTGGCGCGCCGACGCCTGGTACTTGGAGCGGCAGCACCGCGAGCAGTACGGCAAGGACGCCGTGGTGGCCGTCGAGATCACCGGCCTCGGCGGACCGGCCGGCGACGACGACCAGCCCGTCGACCTGTCGGCGCTCGCCGACCGCCTCGACAAGAGCCTGTTCGCGGTCGAGTATCCGCCGGAGCTGGAGGACGGCAGCGTCATCGACGCCGAGGTCGTCGACTGACCGCGCCGCGGGGGCGGTGCGCAAGACGCACACCGTGGCGGTGACTCAGATCACACTGACGCTTCCAAGATTCATTGCCGGATCTGCTGCCTGCCGCGCCCGAAGGGTGAAGGTGCCGCCGAACTTGGTATTGGAGAACGCGATGATCCAGCGGAAGACGTCCCTGCATGGACGAATGACGAGTTGCCCCGCAGAAGCAGTGCTGACGATCGACGAGGCCCGCTACCTGAATACCCTGCCCGGCGCAGACTTTGACGCCAACACCGAACCCCTGGGCTGCGACTTCGAGGTGCACGAGCCGGAAGTGCGGCACGCGGCCTGCGCACAGATGCAGTACATCGAACCCGGAAAGATCGTTCTGTGGTGGCTGCTGTGGGGCGAAGACGGCCACAGAGAACTGCGCATCGAGCAGGGGTGCCGAAAGACCGTCGTCGATGAGACCTGCTTGCTCATCAAGGGGCATCCTCACGGCTGCAACCAGGACATTTTCTCGACGCGACGTTAGCCGGTCTCGCCCTGCACGGTGCCCTCCCCTGACGACCAAGCGGAGGGCACCACTCATGATCGAGATCATTTCCCGGGCCACCTGGGGCGCCCGGCCCTGGAACGGCACACCGGCGTCCGTCCCCCTGTCGGCGCGCACCGAGTTCTTCGTCCACTACGACGGCGGCCACGAGATCACCCGCACCGGCTACGCGATCATGCGCGCCATCGAGGCCGTACACATCGGCCAGGGTTGGTCCGGCGTGGGCTACAACTTCGTCATCGACCAGGCGGGCACCCTCTACGAGGGCCGCGGGTGGCGCTTGCAGGGCGCCCACTGCCCCGGCCACAACGTCAGTGGCCTCAGCGTCCAGTTCGCCATCGGCGGCGACCAGAAGCCCAGCGCCGCGGCGCTCGCCACTGGCCGCGCCCTGTACGAGGAGGCGTGCAGGAGGACCGGCCGGCGCCTGGCCCAGAAGGGGCACCGGGACGGGTTCGCGACCGCGTGCCCTGGCAAGCACCTGTACGCGTGGGTGCAGGCGGGCATGCCCTCCGGCGACTACAAGCCGGCCCCGAACCCGGGCGGCTCCCTCCCGGGCGGATCCAGCGCCGCGGCCCGCTACCAGGTCACCATCAACGGCCTGGTCTACGGCTACGGCGCCAAGGGCAAGCACGTCACCAGGGTTGGCGAGGCCCTGGTCAAGGCCGGGTTCGGCAAGCACTACACCAGCGGCCCCGGCCCGGTATGGACGGACGCCGACACCGAGAACTACGCCGCCTTCCAGAAGTCCCTGGGCCACACCGGCAAGGCCGCCGACGGCGTCCCCGGCGAGGCCTCCCTCAAGAAGCTGCTGGGCACCCTCCCGAGCAAGGTCACCGCGAAGCCGAAGCCGCCGTTCCCCGGCCGCGACAAGTTCGGCCCCGGCAAGAGCAACACCAGCATCACCCTGCTCGGGCAACAGCTCGTGCGGAAGGGCTACGGCAAGCACTACACGAGCGGGCCCGGCCCGAAGTGGTCCGACGCGGACCGCAAGAACCTCCGCGACTTCCAGCTCGCGCACAGGGACCTCGCGGGCGACGCCGACGGCATCCCCGGCCCGAAGACGTGGCAGCTCCTGTTCTCCTGACCCCCGGCCGGCCCGCACACCGCGGGCCGGCCCCATCCTGAAAGGCCCGCCCGTGGCAGGCGAGACCGTCATCACCGTTATCGGCAACCTGGTCGACGACCCCGAACTCCGCTTCACCCCCTCCGGCGCCGCGGTCGCTAAGTTCCGCGTCGCCTCGACTCCCCGCACCTTCGACCGGCAGACCAACGAGTGGAAGGACGGCGAGAGCCTGTTCCTGACCTGCGCCGTGTGGCGGCAGGCGGCCGAGAACGTCACCGAGTCCCTCCAGCGGGGCATGCGCGTGATCGTGCAGGGGCGCCTCAAGCAGCGGTCCTACGAGGACCGTGAGGGCGTCAAGCGCACGGTGTACGAGCTGGACGTCGAGGAGGTCGGCGCGAGCCTGCGCAACGCCACCGCGAAGGTCACCAAGACCAGCAGCAATGCGCAGCGCCCGGCGGCCGCGGCTCACGGCCGCCCGGCTGCCGACGATCCTTGGGCGGGCCCGGCGCCGGGCGAACCACCGTTCTGACCTTCCGCACGCAGCAGAGCCCCGGACCTCAGTCCGGGGCCCTCCTCGTTGCTCAGGCGACTGTCCAGGCGGAGCCCAGGATGAGCAGGTCGTCACCGTCGGCCTGGTCCACATCGTCCGCCGACGGGGCCTGGGTTTCCTCGTGCCCAGGGGGCCGTGCTCCCTCTGCTGGATTCTCGACCGGGGCGGGGATCTCCTCGACCGGCTGCTCGGGCGGTGCGCTGGG
>NZ_POUC01000297.1 GCF_002891435.1 Streptomyces cahuitamycinicus | reverse complement strand
AGGGAGGGGTGGGGCTCTTGCGTCTCATCGAGGCCCAGCGTACGAGGCCGGTGCGCGAGGGTGGAAAACCCGTGGGAGCGCCCGGCCGGACCTTGCAGGATGGGGAGATGCCGTTCCTCACCAGCCCGGTCCTGACCGCCGGGACGCTCGCAAGCCGCCCCCAGCCCGCTCTCCCCGCCGACGGCGGCCTCCTGCTGCGCCCCTGGCGGGCCGGGGACGCGCCCGCGGTGTACGAGGTCTTCCAGGACCCCTTGATGCACCGGTGGCACGCCCGGGCCGCCGACTCCGTGGACGAGGTCGGTGCCTGGATCCGTGAGTGGCATCAGGCGTGGGACGGAGAGCAGGCCGCGCACTGGGCCGTGGCCGACGCGGACTCCGACACGCTGCTGGGCCGGGTGGCGCTGCGCGAGCTACGGCTGTACGACGGGACGGCGGAGATGGCGTACTGGACCGTCCCGGCGGCCCGGGGCCGGGGTGTCGCCGCCCGGGCCACGACCGCCCTCACGAACTGGGCCCTCGACGAGGCGGGCTTCCACCGGCTGGAACTCCTGCACGCCCTGCCCAACGAGGCGTCGTGCCGCGTCGCCACGAGAACCGGCTTCGCTCTGGAGGGCACCAAGCGCAGCGCCGTCCTGCACCCGGACGGATGGCACGACATGCATCTGCACGCACGGATCGGTACCCGCACATCTCTTCCCTCGTGAGGACAAGCGTCCTCAGGCCGCGGACACCCTCTCCTGCTCCGCCTCGACCCGGGCGTTCCACTCGCGCTTGGATTCCTGCCAGCCGTCCTCGTTGTGGCCCTGGCGCCAGTAACCGGAGATCGAGAGGGATTCGCGCGGGACGGGGCGCTCGACGCGGAGCAGGTGGCGCAGCTCCTTCACGAAGTGCGCCTCTCCGTGGACGAAGGCGTGCACGCGGCCCTCGGGGAACTCAAGGTTCCGTACGGCCTCGACCAGCGCCTCTCCGAGGGGGCGGGCGCCGCGGTGCAGCCAGACGACCTCCACGTCGGAGTCGATCTTCTGCTCCTCCTCGGGGCCGGAGACCTCCACGAAGGCGTACGCCCTGGCCCCGCGCGGCAGTGCTTCCAGGGCACAGGCGATCGCGGGGAGCGCGCTCTCGTCACCGGCGAGCAGATGCCAGTCGGCGTCCCGGTCGGGGGCGTAGGCGCCGCCGGGTCCGCTGAAGCGCACGGTCTCGCCCGGCTGGACGCGCCTGGCCCACGGGCCGGCCAGGCCCTCGTCGCCGTGGATGACGAAGTCCAGCGTCAGCTCGCGGTGCTCGGCGTCCCAATGGCGAACCGTGTAGGTCCGGGTCACCGGCCACTGGTCGCGCGGCAGCTCGTCCCGGATGCGCTGCAGGTCGAAGGGCTCCGGATAGGTCACGCCCTCCGGCGGGAACAGCAGCTTCACATAGTGGTCGGTGCACGCGCCCGCCACGAAGTCGGCGAGGCCCTCGCCGCCGAGCACGACACGCTGCATGTGCGGGGTCAGCCGTTCGGTGCGGACGACCTGGGCGGAATGTGCCCTGCGCTGCTGTCGTCCCGGTCGCTCAGCCATGAGGACCTCCCTGTCTCACATAGTTAGGGTAACCTAAGTTAGCACCTCGGCCCCTCATCACACCTCTTGTGCTGACACTTCACGTCGTTCTCTTACGAAAGGGTCAGGTCGCGAGAGTCGTCAGCAGGCGCTCCAGTGATCCGCCCAGCCCCCAGCGGGCCGCCAGCGCCTCCAGCGCCGCCGGATCGCGCGGCGCCCGCGGCAGTGCCGTGGAGACGTCCGGCAACGGCACGTCGTCCGCGACCCGGACCACCTTCGGCGCGACCGCGAGATAGGGGCGTGCCTCGTCCAGCCGCCTGCGCTGCGTCGGCGTCAGCTTCGACCGCCGGTCCTCGACCGCCGCCAGGATCCCGGCCAGGTCCCCGAACTCGGCCAGCAGTTTGGCGGCCGTCTTCTCACCGACGCCCGGCACTCCCGGCAGGCCGTCGCTGGGGTCGCCACGCAGCAGGGCCAGGTCCGCGTACCCGCTGCCGCCGACCCCATACTTCCCACGGAGCCATGCCTCATCGGTGAGCTGCAGCGTGCCCACGCCCTTCAGTGGGTACAGCACGCGCACCCCGCGCGCGTCGTCCACCAGCTGGTACAGGTCGCGGTCGCCGGTGACGATGTCGACCGGGCCCTGCGCCCGCGCGGTGAACGTGCCGATCACGTCGTCCGCCTCGTACCCGGCGACGCCCACGCGCGCGATGCCCACCGCGTCCAGCACCGCCTCGATGACCGGGACCTGCGGCGACAGGGTGTCGGGCACTTCCTCCTCGTCCGGGCCCACCGCGTGCTCCTCCGCGACGCGGTGGGCTTTGTAGGACGGGATCAGCTCAACGCGCCACTGCGGCCGCCAGTCGGCGTCCATGCAGGCCACGAGCCGGCCGGGCCGGTGGTCCCGGACCAGGCGGTCGATGAAGTCGAGCAGTCCGCGCACGGCGTTCACCGGCGTGCCGTCCGGGGCCCTGACCGAGTCCGGGACGCCGAAGTAGGCGCGGAAGTACAGGGAAGCGGTGTCGAGGAGCATCAGTCGTCCGGTCACGCCAGGCATCATGCCGTACGCCACCGACAGTCACCCGTCTCATGTGTGACGCGCCCCACTTGTGCGTTTGGGATCCGGGATCGGGGGGAGGCGCCGCCCCGCAGCGAGGGTGGTTGCACATTTCAACTTTTGCATCCTGCTCTCGCTCTGTTCGGTTGCCGTGGAAATCGAGGTGCACGTGTCAGCAAGGCTGCAGGCGGAGAGCCTGTACAAAGTGTTCGGCCGGAGACCGGACCAGGCGGTCAGGCGGCTCCGCGACGGGGCCGCCGACCGGGACGAGCTGCGCGCCGAGGGCGCGACCGCCGCCGTGATCGACGCGTCCTTCACCGTGGAACCCGGCGAGATCTTCGTCGTCATGGGCCTGTCCGGCTCCGGCAAGTCCACCCTGCTGCGCATGCTGAACGGCCTGCTCGACCCCACCGCCGGGCACGTGCGCTACGACGGCCAGGACCTGACCACGCTCGGCGACCGTGAACTGCGCGAGGTCCGCTCCAGGAAGATCAGCATGGTCTTCCAGCACTTCGCGCTCTTCCCGCATCGCAGCGTGCGCGAGAACGCCGCCTACGGTCTGGAAGTGCAGGGCGTGCCCCGCGCCGAGCGCGTACGCCGCGCCGACGAGGCGCTCGCCCTGTGCGGCCTGGCCGGCTGGGAGAAGTCCTGGCCCGACGAGCTGTCCGGCGGCATGCAGCAGCGCGTCGGACTCGCCCGCGCCCTCGCCACCGACGCCGACCTGCTGCTGATGGACGAGTCCTTCAGCGCCCTGGACCCGCTGATCCGCCGCGACATGCAGGACCAGCTGCTGGAGCTCCAGCAGAAGCTGAAGAAGACGATCGTCTTCATCACCCACGACCTGAACGAGGCCATGCGCCTCGGCGACCGCATCGCCGTCATGCGCGACGGCCGCATCGTGCAGAACGGCACCGCGCAGGACATCCTGCTGCGGCCGGCCAACGACTACGTCGCCTCCTTCACCCAGGACGTCGACCGCTCCCGCGTCCTGACCGCGGGCGAGCTGATGGACACCTCGGTCACCGCCGACGACCCCGGCTGCCACTGCGTGACCGCCACGACCGGCACCCCGTTCACGGAGCTGTGCGCGATCAGCGCCCGGCTCTCCCACCCCGTCTCGGTCGTGGACGAGGACAACAAGCTGATCGGCGTCGTGCCCCTGCAGCGCCTGGTCGGCTTCCTCGGGGACGAGCGGGACGCCACCCCGGAGCCCTGCGACTCGCCGCGGGACAAGGGCGGAGAGAAGGTGACCGCCCGTGCCTAGGATTCAGCTCGGCACCTGGGTCAACGACGCCGTCGACTGGCTCACCACCCACATGGGGTGGCTGTTCGACTTCTGCAAGACCGTGTTCCTCGGCCTCTACGACGGCATCAACGCCGTCCTCCAGGCCCCCCAGCCGCTGCTCCTCGCGGGCATCCTCGCCGTGATCGCCTTCTGGCTGCGCGGCACCCTCGCCGGTGTCCTCGCCTTCGCGGGATTCGCGTTCATCGACTCCCTCGACCTGTGGGAGAACGCGATGATCACCCTGGCGCTCGTCCTCGTGGCGACCGTCATCGCACTGGTGATCTCCATACCGGTGGGCATCTGGGCGGCCCGCTCCGACCGCGTCAGCGGTCTGGTCCGGCCAGTCCTGGACTTCATGCAGACGCTGCCCGCGATGGTCTACCTCATCCCGGCGATCCTCTTCTTCGGCACCGGCGCCTCCGCCGGCATCGTCGCCACCCTGATCTTCGCTCTCGCCCCGGGTGTGCGCATGACCGAACTCGGCATCCGCCAGGTCGACAAGGACCTGGTCGAGGCTGCCGACGCGTTCGGCACCACACCCCGCAACACGCTGCTGCGCGTCCAGCTCCCCCTCGCCCTGCCCACGGTCATGGCCGGCGTCAACCAGGTCATCATGCTCGGACTGTCCATGGCCGCCATCGCGGGCATGGTCGGCACCGGCGGGCTCGGCGGCGACGTCAACCAGGCCATCGGCCAGCTCAACGTCGGCCTCGGCGCCGAGGCCGGGGTCGGCATCGTGATCCTCGCGATCTACCTCGACCGCATGACCAGCGCGCTGGGCACCCAGGTCTCCCCACTCGGCCGCCGCACCGCCGCCCGGCTGCGCGCCGCCCAAGGGCTGAAGATCTGGTCGTACCGGCCCCGCCCGGCCGTCGCCGTGATCGGCGTCGTCGTCCTGGCGCTCACCGCGGGCGGCATGGGCGTCCTCGGTGGCGGCGCCGGCACCGAGGCGGCCGCGAACGGCAAGAACGTCGGCCAGGGCAAGAAGATCAGCATCGGCTACATCCCCTGGGACGAGGGCGTCGCCTCCACCTTCCTGTGGAAGGAGGTCCTGGAGCAGCGCGGCTACCAGGTCGAGGCCAAGCAGTTCGACGCGGGCCCGCTGTACACCTCCCTCGCCCAGGGCGACGTCGACTTCCAGACGGACGCCTGGCTGCCCACCACCCACGCCCAGTACTGGAAGAAGTACGGCAAGCAGCTCGACGACCTCGGCGCCTGGTACGACAAGACCTCCCTGGAGCTCTCCGTGCCCTCCTACATGAAGGGCATCGACTCCCTGGCGGACCTCAAGGGCAAGGCGTCGCGGTTCGGCGGCAAGATCACCGGCATCGAGTCCAGCGCCGGGGAGATGGCCCTGCTCAAGAGCAAGGTCCTC
Organism: Streptomyces cahuitamycinicus; assembly: GCF_002891435.1. GTDB lineage: Bacteria > Actinomycetota > Actinomycetes > Streptomycetales > Streptomycetaceae > Streptomyces > Streptomyces cahuitamycinicus. The sequence continues at coordinate 4,917 of NZ_POUC01000297.1, read as the reverse complement.
AAGGGGTACGGCCTGGACAAGGAGTACGAGGTCGTCGACAGCTCCACGCCCGCGATGCTGGCCGAGCTGAAGCGCGCCTACGCCCAGAAGAAGCCGGTCGTCGTCACGCTCTGGTCTCCGCACTGGGCGTACAACGACTACGACCTGAAGAAGCTCAAGGACCCCAAGGGTGCCTGGGGCAAGGGCGACGGCGTGCACACCCTGTCCCGCAAGGGCTTCGCGGACGACGCCCCGACGGTCGCCGGGTGGCTGAAGAAGTTCAGGATGAGCGAGAAGGAGCTCACCGGCCTCGAAGCCGAGATCAACAAGGCCGGCAAGGGCAACCAGCAGGACGCCGTGCGCGCCTGGCTGAAGCAGAACCCCGGCTTCGCCGACAAGATGGCCCCGGTCAAGGACACCGGCGGCAGCACGCCCGCCGAGGCGAAGCGACCGCTGGACGTGGCGTGGTTCCCCTGGGACGAGGACATCGCCGTCACCTACCTGTGGAAGAACGTCCTGGAGCGGCGCGGCTACCAGCTGAACCTGAAGCAGATGGACGTCGGCCCCGTCTACACCGGCCTGGCCTCGGGCGATCTCGACCTCAACTTCGACGCCTGGCTGCCCTACGCCCAGAAGAACTACTGGGACAAGAACAAGGACCGGCTCAAGGATCTCGGCACCTGGTACGAACCGACCTCCCTGGAGATCGCCGTACCGTCCTACGTCAAGGGCGTCGACTCCCTGGAGGACCTCAAGGGCAAGGCCGACACCTTCGACGGGAAGATCATCGGCATCGAGCCGGGCACCGGTGAGATGGACCTCGCGAAGAACAAGGTCCTGCCCGCCTACGGCCTCGACAAGGAGTACGAGGTCGTCGACGGCTCCACGCCCGCGATGCTCGCCGAGCTGAAGCGCGCGTACGCCAAGAAGGAGCCGATCGCCGTCACCCTCTGGTCGCCGCACTGGGCGTACAGCGACTACGAGCTGACCAAGCTGAAGGACCCGAGGAAGGCCTTCGGCGAGGGCAACACGATCCGCACCATCTCCAACGAGAAGTTCCCCGCCGAGTACCCGCAGCTCACGAAGTGGATCAAGAACTTCAGGATGAGCGAGGACGAGCTCGGCAGCCTGGAGAGCGAGATCAAGAACCGCGGCCAGGGCCATGAGGAAGAGGCTGTGGCCGAGTGGCTCCGGCAGCACCCGGACATGGTGCGGCGGATGACACCGCAGTAGGGTTCCGGGGTGGGACGCGCGACACGCCGCGTCCCGCCCCGCTCCCGATCACGAGCGGGATCCGGACAACCACAGAACGCTACGTCACCCCCAGAACCCCCTCTCCACGCCTGTTCCTCCGGCGGGCGGACGGCTTGCGCCGCCCCCTTCGGCGGCGGATCGCCTGGCGCGAAGTGTGAGGTCGCGCACCGTCCGGTACGAGGTCGATGTGACGGGCGCATGAAACGGTTTGCCGAACATGCGTAGGGTGCAGACAACTCAACAGGAGCAGTGCGCCGGGACACCGCCGCACAGGGAGCGGATCGACGGGCGAAGGAGGGAGCCGGAGCGATGGGCGACCACAAAGAGCAACCCCTTCGGGTGGGCGCGGCCGTGCGCCGACGGCGCCGCGCGCTGGAGCTCACCCTCGCCGTCGTGTCCGCGCGCAGCGGCCTGTCGGTCCCTTTCCTGAGCCAGATCGAGAACGACCGGGCGCGGCCCAGCACCAGCTCCCTGGAGAAGGTCGCCGACGCCCTGCGCACCACGGCGGTGGAGCTCCTTGCCGCGGCCGATCCGGCATGCAGCGTGGACGTCGTCCGCGGCGACGACGGCGAGCCGCTGCCCCGCCCCCGGTCCCGCTCCCTGGTCCGCGGACACCACCAGATGCACGCCTCCGAGTTCACCGGCGACCACGACGCGGGCCGTGAATTCCAGTACCGCAACGACCAGTTGATGTACGTCGCCGACGGCGCGGTGGAGATCGAGGCGGAGGGCCGCGCCTACCGCCTCGGCCGGGGCGACACGCTGTACCTGACCGGCGGCGTACGGCACCGCTGGCGGGCGGCCGAGTCGGACACCCGCGTGATCGTCGTCGCCGTGGCGGAGCACATCGAGGCGGTCCGGGACCGGCCACGCCGGTGAGAATGGTCTCGCTGGTCCCCTCGCTGACCGAGGCCGTGGCCCGCTCCGCGCCCGGAGCCCTGGCCGGCGCCACCGACTGGTGCACGCATCCGCCCGGCCTGGACGTCGTACGCGTCGGCGGCACCAAGAACCCGAAGACCGAACGGATCATCTCCCTCGCGCCCGATCTGGTGATCGCCAACGAGGAGGAGAACCGCGCACCCGACCTCGCGGCCCTGCGTGCTGCGGGCGTCGAGGTGCTGGTGACGGAGATCCGCGACGTGCCGCAGGCCTTCCGGGAACTGGCCCGGGTGCTGACCGCCTGCGGGGTGACGGTCCGCCCGCGCTGGCTGGACGAGGCGGAGGAGACCTGGTCGTCGCTGCCGGAGCCGCGAACTCGGCTCACGGCGGTCGTACCGATCTGGCGCCGCCCCTGGATGGTCCTGGGCCGCGACACCTTCGCCGGCGACGTCCTCGCCCGACTCGGCGTCGACCACGCGCACGCGACCCACCCCGACCGCTACCCCCGTGTTCCGCTGGAGGAACTCCGCGCCTCGGCACCGGACGTGGTGGTCCTCCCGGACGAGCCGTACCGCTTCACCGCGGACGACGGCCCCGAGGCGTTCCCCGGCCTGCCCTGCGCGCTCGTCAGCGGACGGCACCTGACGTGGTACGGGCCGTCACTGGCCGAGGCACCGCGGGTACTGGGCCGGGCGCTGCGAGCAGCTCGCCCCTGAGCAGCCCGCGCGCGGTGCCCACGACGGCGGTGACCCACGCCGCGACCAGCACCGCGTACAGCACGACCGCCGGCCCCCCGTAGGCCACGAGCCCGGTGTGCCGGGCCAGCGCCTCGGCGCCCGTGACACAGGTGCCGACCGGGAAGGTGAACGACCACCAGGTCATCGAGAACCGCATCCCGTGCCGCCGGGCGCGCAGCACATGGGCGGCGGCCAGGCAGAACCACAGCAGCGCGAACCCCATCACGGGTACGCCGTACAGCACGGCGAGGGCTCCGAAACCCTCGCCGTACGGCTCCGGTACGACCCCGGGCGCGACGTCCGCGAAGGCGCCCACGGCCGTGGTGGACTGCCCGAGAGGGCCCAGCACCAGGAACAGCGTCGGGGTGAGAGCGAGGGGCAGCGGCCCGCCGGTGAGCGACCGGGCGAAGACCAGCGGCAGCATGACCAGGGTCGCCAGCAGGCTCAGACCGAACAGTGCGAAGCAGACGAGCAGCATCGTCTCCCGGGCCTGACCGGGGGGCAGATACGGCACCAGCGGCGGCCCGACGGCGGCGGACACCATGGGCGCGACGAGCGGCAGCAGCCACACGGGCGTCGCCTGCCCCGGCTCCACGCGATGCCGTACGGCCATCAGATACGGCACGGCGACGGCCGCGGCCAGGCCGGTCGCCGTACCGGCGGTGAACAGCACGGCGTCGAGCGCCACGGCCGCCCGCAGGCCGATCACGTCCCGCCCGACGGTCAGGGCACCGCCGCCCACGGCCAGCAGGGCCATGGCGAGGCAGCCGTAGAAGGGCGCCGTCGCCGGGTCGAGGAGGTGGGCGCGGGCCTGGTCCCGGTGCCGGTACCAGTGCACGGCCCGTCCCGCGAGCAGGACCAGGAGCAGGGCGAGCGACAGGGCCCACACCCCCACGAGCACCCCGCGCAGCCCCGGGACGTGCGGCGGGAGGGAGGCTCCTGCTGTGGCGACGACGGCGGTGCCCATCACGGTGGCGTACCAGGTGGGTCCGAGGTGACGTACGGAGAGCGGGTGTGCGAGGGGCCGGGCTGCGGTGACCATGACTTCCACGGTGGGGCCGCGGCAGGCGCACCACCAGGGACTATGCCTCTATGGCGGCATAAGCTGGGTTTATGAGCAACGCGGATGAGCAGACCGGGCCGACCGTCTCCGTTTCCCTGGGGCACCGGGTGCCGGATCTGGGCGCCCTGGAGCTGCTGCTGGCGGTGGCGCGGCTCGGCAGCCTCGGCGGTGCGGCGCGGGAACTCGGCATCACCCAGCCCGCGGCCAGCAGCCGGATCCGGTCGATGGAGCGGCAGCTCGGTGTGGCGCTGGTCGACCGGTCGCCCCGCGGGTCCCGGCTCACGGACGCCGGGGCGCTCGTGACGGACTGGGCGCGGCGGATCGTGGAGGCGGCGGAGGCGTTCGACGTGGGGGCGCAGGCGCTGCGTGTACGCCGTGACTCCCGGCTGCGGGTGGCCGCGAGCATGACCATCGCCGAGTACCTGCTGCCGGGCTGGCTGCTCGCGCTCCGGGCGCAGCGGCCCGACACGGCGGTGTCGCTGCACGCGGGCAACTCGACGGTGGTGGCCGAGCGGCTGCTGTCGGACGAGGCGGATCTGGGGTTCGTGGAGGGGCTGTCGGTGCCGGCCGGTCTCGACTCGGCGGTCATCGCCCACGACCGGCTGATAGTGGTGACCGCGCCGGGACACGCCTGGGCTCGGCGGCGGCGGTCGCTGGCCGCGGAGGAACTGGCGTCGACGCCGCTGATCCTGCGCGAGAAGGGGTCGGGGACCCGGCAGGTGCTGCACGCGGCGCTCGGCGGGCTGGCCCGGCCGCTGATCGAGTTGTCGTCCACGACGGCGGTGAAGGCGGCGGCGGTGAGCGGGGCGGGGCCGGCGGTGCTGAGCGAACTGGCGGTGGGGGAGGAGCTGGCGATGCGGCGGCTGGTGCCGGTGCCGGTGGAGGGGGTCGCCCTGGCGCGGGACCTGCGGGCGGTGTGGCCGACGGGGCATCGCCCTACGGGCCCGGCGCGGGACCTGCTGTCGCTGACGCGGGGGTGAGGTACTCGCCCCCGCCGCCCCTACC
>NZ_POUC01000296.1 GCF_002891435.1 Streptomyces cahuitamycinicus | reverse complement strand
AGTCCGACGCCGACAAGCCGGACGCGGCGAAGGTGCGGGCCGCGACGCGGGACGTCCAGCACGCCGAGTCGGCCCAGTCCAAGGCCCAGTCGGACGTCTCCGACGCGCAGGACGCCCTCGCCGCGGCGAAGAAGATGGCCGCGGATGCACGCGCGATGCGCGATGAGGCCGCCCGCGAGGCGAAGTCGAAGATCGATGAGGCCTCGGACGCGGGTATGCAGAACCGGTCGTGGTGGGAGGAGGTCGGCGACTGGTTCACCGACAACTGGGACACCATCGTCGCGGTCTGCAAGGTCGTCGTCGCGGTGGTCGGGATCGTCGCGATGATCATCGGCGGGCCGATCCTGGGCGCGATCGTCCTCATAGCCGCCGCGGTGGTGCTCGCCGACACGCTCTACAAATACTCCAAGGGACAGGCGTCCCTGTGGGACGTGGGGCTGGCCGCGCTGGACTGCATACCGGGCATGAAGGGCCTGACCACGCTCGGCGGACTCGCCAAGGGTATGAAGGCTCTCGGCAAGGGCGGTCTCAAAGCCATGACAAAAGGTCTGGGGAGAGGCCTCCGCAAAGGGGCGGACGACGCGGTCGGCAAGAGCAAACCGGCCAAGGGACGCTGCAAGAACGGCGACCCCATCGACATGGTCTCGGGGGAGATGCTCATTGAGCAGACTGATATGGGTCTGCCTGGTGTTCTCCCTGTCATTTTCCGTCGCACACACCTGTCCACGTACCACTGGGGGAATTGGTTCGGCGAATCCTGGGCCTCGACGTTCGACGAGCGACTGGAACTCGACGAGGACGGAGTGCTGTTCGCCACCGAGGACGGGATGATCCTCTGCTATCCCGCTCCGCTGCCCGACAGCCCCGTGATGCCCGTGTCAGGGCCACAACTGCCCCTGACGTGGGACGAGGGCGAGCCGGGTGCCCTGCGAGTGTCCGACCCCAGGACAGGCATCACCAGACACTTCGCCCCGCTCCGCGTCCCCGGCACGAGCGATCAGGCGTTCACTCTGCCGCTGACCGCGATATCCGACCGCAACGGCAATCGCGTCCACTTCGACCGCACCCTCGACGGTGCTCCGGTCGCCGTACGTCATTCAGGCGGCTACCACGTCCACGTCGACACCCAGGACGGCCGGATCGTCCGGCTGCGGCTACGGAACCCCGAGGAGGGTCCCGAGGGCACCACAGTCCTCCGCTACGGCTACGACGAGGGCGGTGACCTGACGCAGATCTTCGACTCGTCGGGGCATCCCTTCGAGTTCGGCTACGACATCGCCGGACGCATCGAGCGCTGGACCGACAGAATCGGCTCCTGGTATCGGTTCACCTACGACGATCAGGACCGTGTGATCAGTGGAGAGGGCGCCGACGGCGTCCTTGACTGCACCATCACCTACGACGTCGAAAACCGGGCCACCCACTACACCGACTCGCTCGGCCGGACCACCGCGTACCGTCACAACGAGCGTCTGCACCTCGTGTCGGTCACCGACGCGAGGGGGGAGACCGTCCACAACGAGTGGGACCACGAAGACCGGCTCGTAGCGCGCACCGACGCGCTCGATCGCACCTTCCGCTACGTGTACGACGGTGCCGGCAATCTGGTCGGTGTCACACGACCTGACGGCTCCTCGACGCGAGCGGTCTACAACGATCTGCGTTTGCCGATCACGGTCACCGAGGCGGACGGCGCCGTGTGGCACCACGCGTACGACGAACGCGGTAACCGGACCGTCACGCGCAACCCGCTCGGTGACGAGACTCGCTACGAGTACGACGAATCGGGCTTCCTCGTCGGTGTCACGGACGCCTTGGGACACCGGCGCCGTGCTGTCGGCAACGGCGTGGGGCTTCCGGTAGCCCTCACCAACCCCGTCGGCAGTACCACGTGCATCGAGCACGACGCGTTCGGCCGAGTCACGTCCGTCATCGACGCCCTGGACCGGGAGACGAGGCTCGGCTGGACGGTCGAGGGCAGGCTTGCCTGGCGCAGAAGCGGGGACGGGCCGGCCGAGCGGTTCGAGTGGGACCTCGCCGGAAACCTTGTGACGTACGTCGACCAGTCAGGCAACACGAGCAGTTATACCCCCACGCATTTCCATCTCGCCAAGGTCCGTACCCGCCCCGACGGCTCGCGCTACACCTTCACCTATGACACCGAGCTGAACCTGGTGCAGGTCACCAACTCCTCGGGTGCTACCTGGGAGTACGTCTATGACGAAGCCAACCGCGTCGTCGCGGAGACGGACTTCAACGGCCGGACCCTGACCTACGACGTGAACGCCATGGGGGAATTGGTGGGTCTCACCAACGGAGCCGGCGAGACGATCTCGTTCGGAAGGGACGCGCTGGGCCGCACCACGTCCGTCCAGCACGATGGCCAGACGACCGTACTGCGTTATGACTCGGTCGGCCACCTGGTCGAACAGACCGGACCCGCGGTGAGGGTCGAGCGCACGCACGACGCTGCAGGACGGTTGCTCGCCGAGAGTAGCAACGGCCGGACGACGACCTACCGCTACGACGCCCTCGGTCGTCGCGTCGAGCGGCGCACGCCTTCCGGCATCGTCTCGACCTGGTCGTACGACGCAGCGGGACGCCCGGACGCCCTGGAGACGGCCGGGTATCGGATGAACTTCCAATTCGACGCCGTGGGACGAGAAGTATCCCGCGAGTTGCCTCATGAGGTGATACTGGACCAGTCGTGGGACGACGCTAACCGGCTCATCCGCCAGAGTCTGTCCCGGCACCCGGAGGGTGCGGCAGACCTTCTTCAGCACCGGACGTATGCGTATCGCGCGGACGGCCATCTTGCCGAACTTCAGGAGCTCACCACCGGAACCCGCCGATTCGACCTTGACCCGGGGGGGCGGGTCACCGCAGTCCACGCGCGGGACTGGACGGAGACCTACGCCTACGACAGCGTCGGCAACCTCAGCGCCGCCTCGACCCCGGCCACCGGGGACGACGTGCACAGGGAGTTCACGGGCACCCTCATCCGACGCTGCGGCAGGACCCGGTATGAACGCGACGGTGAAGGGCGCATCGTCCGGTCCGTCCGGCGGCTGCTCAACGGCCAAAGGCGCATCCGGACCTACACCTGGAACAGCCAGAGCCAGCTTGTGGGCACCGTCACGCCGGACGGAGCACGCTGGCGCTATGTCTACGATCCGGCGGGTCGCCGCGTCGCGAAGCAACGTCTCGCCGCCGACGATGCGATCGCTGAGGAGACGAGCTTCACCTGGGACGGCCCGCGTCTGGCGGAGCAGGTCACTTCCACCGGCCGCTCTACCACATGGGACTACGCACCCGGAACTCACCTGGCGCTGACGCAGACCGAACGTGCGTCCGGCGGACGGGAGGACGCCCCGGACGACCAAGCCCGCTTCCACGCAGTGATTACGGACCTGTCCGGCGCCCCGGCCGAGCTCATCTCCGCGGAAGGCGAGCTGTCATGGCAGCGGCGTACGACGCTCTGGGGTCTTCCCCTGCCGACAGGAACCGTGGCTGGAGCGGGAGATGAGACGAAGGCCGATGGAGTCGACTGCCTGCTGCGTTTTCCGGGCCAGTACGCCGACTCCGAGACGGGCTGGTACTACAACCACCACCGGTACTACGACCCGGAGACCGGTCACTACGCGACACCGGACCCGCTCGGCCTGGGCCCGGCCCCCAACGACACCGCGTATGTGCCCAACCCCTATCGCTGGATCGACCCGCTCGGGCTGTATCGCGACCCCGGCAATGGCGAGTACGCGAGGGATCCAGACGCGCCCGATACAGCACACAATCGCAAGTCGGAGTACCCGTCCGGTTATCGCGAGTCCACACACGACGAGATGGCCAAGAACTGGACCATGGAAGGAGTCCAGCAAGGCGAGCGACCACTGGACGCGAATGGCAAGAAGATCCCCCGCGATCAGCTGACCTGGTTCGACACCAATGGTGACATCATCTGGGACCCTGCGAACCCCGGGTCGAAACCCTTCCGTGAGACGGTGACGTACGAGCACCGGGAAGCTGTCGTCGATCACTGGAACCGTGAGGGTCGGCTCACGGAGCGGGCGACCCGTAACGATTTCTACAACGACCCGGACAATATGGAAGCCATGGAAAAGAGCAGGAATTCGCGCGGAGGGGCAATGATGGAGGCCCGATACAGCCAGGAAACCGGCCCGAACTACTCCTGCACCTGACGTCCGCACACGGCGCGGGTCACCGAGACGAACCTGGAAGGAACCATGGATCTGCTGTCCACCATCGAGGCTTTCCCTCGTGTCACTCCGCTCGAAGGCCTGGACCGGGCGTGGAAGTGGAACCTGAACCCGGTGCTGCATTTCGCGGGAGCCCTCACCGGTGACGGAACACGGCTTTTCCAGACCAATCAGCGCGGCAGGCACGACGAATCCCTCGCACGGGCCGCACTTGCCTTCGCCCGGGACCACGAGAAGCAACTCATCGGCGAGGGCCGCTTCATCAGCCACGCGGACGGCTTCCGATTTCCTGGCTACACGTTCGACGCGGTCGCGGCCGCCGTGCCGGACGTCCACGGCCACCACAAGGCGCAGAACCCCGGACTCACGGCCCTGACGTACATCGTCTTCCCTGCCTACGCCTGCGAGTTCTCTGGCCGGGAGACGCTGGTCGAAGCCGAAGCCAGGTACACGAAGATGCTCCACCCCGCGGAGATCGGCCGTGAGGCCGTGCCGTTCGTGAAGATGAGCTTCGACAACCCCCGCACGGGTGGCGGCAGCACCAACCCCGGGCGCGCCCTGACCTACCCGAGGATTCTCCTTCAGGAGCTTCCTCAGCTGGAGAACTCTCCCGGCGGCTTCGTGGAGTACGAGAACAGGGAGGGCAAGGTCTGGCACATCGAGTGGGCGGGGAGCTGGGTGCTCTCGGGAGAGTCGGGGCGGCGCGAGATGAGCCTCGAAGAGGTGCTCTCGTTCGCCGAGAGGAGCCTGCGCTGAATCGGCCTCGCCCGACCACTTCGCCGATGACCACGGCGGAGTCCTCTCCCTCGGCTTTCAACCGCTGATCCGCTCGCGTCAGCGGTTGACCGACTGGATCTCCTGGACGTTCACGTCCTGAGTGGTCTCGAAGGTGCCGTCGGGCAGGTCGCCGTCGGTGCCGTCGGAGCCTTCCCAGGTGATCTGCCAGGTGACGCTGGCGGAGAGCTGGTAGGGGGTGCCGTCGGTCGCGTGGAGGTAGCGGATGCCGCACGGTGGGGTCTTGTCGGCGTTGCCCTTGGTGTACGGGGTGCCGATGGAGCCGTCGTCGTTGATCGCGCAGTCGCCGGAGGCGGGGAAGACCTCGGCGTCCTCGGTGCCCGGGTCCAGGTGGAGGGCGACCGGCTTGGCGGTGGTCTCCGCCCACAGGCCCGTGCCGGGGAGTTCCGCGCGGACCTTGACGTCCTTGAAGGTGCCTTTGTCCAGCCATACCCAGGTCGGAAGATTCACCGTCGACCTGACCGCCGGCTTCAGCTCGACCTCGGTCTCGGGAACCTTCACCTTGTCGTAGGCGTAGTCGGCGAGGGTTTCGGGAGTAGGGGCAGCCGGCACGTCGGGGATCTCGCCGGCGTCCTGCCAGAACATCAGCCGACTGCACAGCGACGTATCGTCGAGCGAGGTCACGTTCGGAGCGACCCCGCGCCAGAAGTAGCCCTTCTTCCCGAGGTTGTAGTTCTTGTACCCCTTTACGGTGGCCGGCTCCGTGAAGATGGTGTTGGCGTCCTTCTCGTCCCTGAAGTGGTCGGTCCAGAGTTCCGAGCCGTACCAGCCGTCACGCAGACCGGCGTCGCCGCTGCCGTCGTTCTCCGAGAAGTTCTTCAGCTGCTCGGGGGTGAAGACGGGCTCGTACCAGCACGGCGGCGGCTTCCAGTTGACGTCCGTCGACGCGACAGTGCCCTGTTTGCCGCCCGTGGGGCCGCTGGTCTGCGTGACCTTGATCCGGGACTGCGAGGCGGATGCGGAGATCTCATTGTTCTTGGCTCCACCGCCGTAACTGCCTTCGCCGCCGAGGGCGAGGGCAGGCACGGGTGCCAGGAGGACGACGGTGAGTGAAATGACCGTGACAGGTCGGGGGGCGCGCCGAGACTTCACTTCGCGCAGCCACCCCTCTCCGAATGGGCGGAAACTGCCTGCCACACGCCTTGGTCGTTCTTGCCCATGGAGATCACGTAGAGGACCTCGGGGTCCGTGCCCGCCGGGTTCCCCTTGACCTCGCCGGTCTTGCGGTCCTTCGTGGAGGCCTTGCTCTCGTCGGTGCAGTAGGAGAGGGACGCCGCTGCCTTGTCCTTGGAGAGGGTGACTTCGGGGTCGAACACGGGCAACTTGCCGATGACGGTGAGGTTCTTGTCCGTGTAGGTCCTGATCCACTGCTGGCTCTGCAGGAAGCCGTTCTTCGTGTCGTAGAAGGCCCGGTCCTTGCTGTCGGGGTCGTTCTCGATGATCGCCTCGTACCCCGCCCGAAGCTGTTCCTTGCCGTCGTCGAGCACGGCCTGCTCCGCAGGGTCGCTGCTCGTCCAGTTCGAGAAGGTCAGCTGGAAGCTGCTGGGGAGCTTGATCACCGGGCGCTTGACGCCGGGCGCCGAGGACGACGGCGAGGCCGACGGGCTGCCTGAACTGTTGTCTGCGCCCTTGATGTCGTCCGACGGCGAATCGTCGCCTCCGCCACAGGCGGTCAGAAGCAGCGCTGCCGCCGTGGCAAACGCGGCGGCAGTCGTGGTTATTGCGCGGCGGGCCACTGTTGGTCTCCCCCGTAGTTTCGGTGTACGCGACAGGGAACGAAGCTATCAGGGGAGGGTGAAGGGGCCTTGATAAGCAGTGGTGGATTGCGTGGGGACAGTGAAGGGCGTGCGTGGCACATGCGAAGGTGACGCTCCCGGTCGCCCGGCTCAGGAGTGAACACCCGTGACTTCAGGGGTAAATCGGACGCCAAGAGGGATCCTTCGATCCGCCCTTCGACGCCCCCGGTAAGAGTCCATAAGATCTCTGTAGGCTCAGCACACCCCTCACTCCACAGCTCGGCCTCACCCCACTCCGCACACGACCCCAGGACACCCGCCATGCCGCGACGCCGCACCTCAAGCTCGTCAAGCTCGACGGGACGTACGACGGGAGCGACGGGAGCCACGGCCGCCCCCAGGGACCGGACCCCGCAGCCGGTGAGGATGCGGCGGCGGTCGTTCGGGGACTTCGTCAAGGCGTTCTTCGCCCTCGTCGCCCTTGCCGTGCTGCTCGTGGGCGTGCCGGGCGCGCTGGCCACACAGATCGGGTGGCCGCTGCCCGACGGGGTGCCGAGTCTCGACTGGCTGCAGCAAGAGATCACCGTCCACACGTTCCTGAACATCCTCACCGTCATCGTGTGGCTGGCGTGGGCGCAGTTCACGGCGTGCGTGCTCGTGGAGATGAAGGCCGCGCTGTCGGGTGTCGGCGTACCGGGGCGGGTGCCCGGCGCCGGGCCGAGTCAGTTGCTCGCGCGGCAGCTCGTCGCCGCGCTGCTGCTCGTCGGCGCCACCGCCGCCAGCTTCACGCCCGGGCTGTCGCAGCTCGGGAACGGCTACGACGCCAACCAGCAGCCGACCGTCGCCGCCGCCCAGGCCACCCCGGGCCTCTTCGCCCAGCAGCAGGAGCAGGCCTCCGGCGCCGCGGCGGCCCTGGCGGAGCAGGCCTCGCACGCCGCCGCCCACGCCGACGCCGGTGGCAGCACCGCCAAGCAGGGCGACACGAAGTACTACCGGATCCAGCCGCCCGAGGGGCGTCACCACGACTCCCTCTGGGAGATAGCGCAACGGCACCTCGGTGACGGGCGCCGCTACCAGGAGATCTTCGAGCTCAACAAGGACCGCGTGCAGCCGGACGGGTCCAAGCTCTCCGAGGCCAGCCTCATCCGGCCCGGCTGGATCATGGAGATGCCGGGCGACGCCCGCGGCGGCGAGCTCGTCGAGATGCCCGACGAGGCGCCCAACGTGTCGCCGGACCTCCAGCAGCAGATCTCCGACTACGCGCAGAGCGGGGACCACGCCCAGGGCGGAGACGGCGCCCAGGGCGGAAGCGACCGGGCGCAGGGCGGCGGCGGCACCGCCCAGGTGTCCCTGCCCGACCAGCAGCGGCCCGCCGGCTCCGGTTCCGGGCACCAGCAGGCCACCGCCGTCGGCGCCGAGTCCGACAGCTCCTTCGGCCTCCCCGAAGCCCTCCTCACCGCGCCCCTCCTCGCCGCCGGTCTTCTCGGCGCCCTGGGACGGCGGCGCCGGCAGGCGCTGTGGCAGTCGGCGTTCGGGTCCGTCGGCGGGCGCCGCGGCATGGAGCCGCCCACGCCGACCGGTGACGCGCAGGACGTCCAGGACGCGCTGCTCGTCGGCGCCGACCCCGAGGGCGTACGGCTGCTCGACCGGAGCCTGCGCGGGCTCGCTGCCTCCCTCGCCGAGGAGTCGCGCGCGCTGCCGGTCGTGTACGCGGCGTGGCTCAGCAACGGCGACCTGCACCTCCAGCTCGCCCAGCCCGCCGGGAAGCCCCCGGCCCCCTGGCAGCAGGGCCAGGACCAGACCTTCTGGATGCTGGCCCGGACCGATGCCGAGAGCTACGAGGACGCCGACACGGCCGCGCCCTACCCGGGTCTCGTCAGCCTCGGCACCATGGACGACTCGCGGCTGCTGCTCAACCTGGAGGCCGTGCCCGGCATCGTCTCGCTGAGCGGCCGAGAGGCCGACCGGGCCGCCGTGTTCGCCTCCGTCGCCGCCGAGTTGGCGACCAACGGCTGGTCCGACCGCATGACCATCACCCTCGTCGGCTTCGGGGAGGACCTCACCCCGCTCGCCCCGAACCGCATCCGGCACCTGGAGGACGTCGAGGCGCTCGTCGAGACCATGGAGGCCGAGACGCGGCAGCGTCGCGGAGCGCTGGGCGCCGCCGGGCAGGACTCCGTCCTCACCGGGCGCACGGGGCCCGCCCAGCACACCCGCTGGGCCCCGCACCTCGTCCTGCTCGCCGCGCAGCCGTCCGCCGAGGACGCCGTCAAGCTCGCCGAACTCGCGGCCGACGCGAGCCGTCTCGGCATCGGCTACCTCGTCGGCACCGAGACCGGCGATCTGCCGGGCGCAGCCTGGGAGATGGAGATCACCGGCCGGGGCAAGCTCCTCGCGCCGCTCCTCGGGCTCGAACTCGACGCCCAGTTGCTGCCGGCCGCCCAGCAGCGTGCCGTGGTCGAGCTCTTCGTCGAGGCCGACCCGGAGCGCGACAGCAACGGGCCCGCGAACACCCCGCCGTTCCTCGTCGACATCAGCGAGCAGGGCCGGCCGGCCGTGTACGCCCGGCTCGTCGGGCCGTACGAGATCATCGGCCTGGACGACCCGGACGGGGAGCGCAGCGCCCTGCTGCACGAGGCCCTCGCCCTGCTGCTCCTGCACCGCGAGGGCGTGCACCCGCGGGTGCTGTCCTCCGCGCTGTGGCCGCGCGGCGTCACCGACGACGTGCGCACCGCGCTGCTCGAGAGGCTGCACGACTGGCTCGGCGCCGACCCCGACGGCACGCCCCGCCTCGCCACCGACGGCTCCGGCCGGCTCACGCTCGCCAAGACGGTCGTCTCCGACCTGGACGTGCTGCGGTCCCTGTACCACGAGGCCACGCAGGGCAGGGGCGTCGACAGCCGGGCCGTGCGCGGGCGGCTGCTCACCGACGCGCTGGTGCTGGTGCGAGGGCCGCTGCTCGCCGACCGGCCCGAGGGGCGCTACCGGTGGCTCACCCACGAGATCGTGGACGCCCAACTGCCGCTGCTCGTCGCGGACACGGGGCTCGCGCTGTGCGCGTTCCACATGGAGAAGAACCGCGCGGAGAAGGCCATCGAGGCACTGAACGCGGCCCTGCGCACCGCTCCGGCCGACGAGCGGCTGTGGCACGAGCTGCTGCGCGCCACCCACGCCACCGGCGACACGGACCGGCTGACCGCCCTCGCCACCGACCTCATCGGCCGCAGCGGGGCGCGTGGCCTGCCGCCGCGTACCGAGGCGCTGCTCGACGAGCTGCTCCCCGCGTGGCGTGACGCGATCGCCGCGGTGGGATGAGCACCGGACTGCTGGTCCTCGCCGCCGCGTTGTGGGGTGCGGTGGCGGGAGCGCTGCTGCCCCGGGCGGCCCACCGGTTCTCGGCGCCCTCGGGGGAGGCCTGGCGGGGGGAGTGCCCCGGCG
>NZ_POUC01000295.1 GCF_002891435.1 Streptomyces cahuitamycinicus | reverse complement strand
CCCCGGAACCCCCATCGGCCTGAACGGCCTCGTCCTCAAACGCCGGACGGGCTGAGAGGGCGAGACCGCCCAGGCGGGAGCGGGCAGTTGAGCACAGTCGCGCCCGTCTTCCAACGCCGGACGGGCCGAGAGGGCGACGCCGCCCCGGCGGGAACTGCGGCTCAGCCCAGTCGTGCTTCCAGTTCCGCCACGATCTCGTTCACGCCGACGGCCGTCTGCTCTCCCGACTCCATGTCCTTGAGCTGGACGACGCCCTCGGCGAGGTCGCGTTCGCCGGCGACGACCGTGTAGCGGGCGCCGCTGCGGTTGGCGTTCTTCATGGCGCCCTTGAGCCCCTTGCCGCCGTAGGAGAAGTCGGCCGCGATGCCGTTCTTGCGCAGCTCCGTGACCTTGGCGAACAGGACCCGGCGGGCCTCCTCGCCGAGCGGGACGGCGAACACACTGGTGGTGGCGGGCAGTTCGAGCTCGACGCCCTCGGCCTCCAGGGCGAGGACCGTGCGGTCGACGCCGAGGGCCCAGCCGACGGACGGCAGCGCGGGGCCGCCGATCATCTCGGACAGGCCGTCGTAGCGGCCGCCGCCGCCCACCGCGGACTGCGAGCCGAGGCCGTCGTGGACGAACTCGAAGGTCGTGCGGGTGTAGTAGTCCAGGCCGCGGACCAGCTTCGGGTCGTCCTCGAAGGCGACGCCCGCCGCCGTGATCAGCTCGCGGACCTCCTCGTGGTACGCCTTGCACGCGTCGCACAGGTAGTCACGCAGCAGCGGTGCGTCCCCGAGCTGCTTCTGGACCGACTCGCGCTTGTCGTCCAGGACGCGCAGCGGGTTGATCTCCGCCCGCCGCAGCGTGTCCTCGTCCAGGTCCAGGCCGCGCAGGAAGTCCTGGAGCGCCGTCCGGTACACGGGGCGGCACTCCTGGTCGCCCAGGCTGTTCAGCAGGATCCGGAAGTCGCTCAGGCCCAGCGAGCGGTAGGCCTGGTCGGCCAGGATGAGCAGCTCGGCGTCGAGCGCCGGGTCCTCGGCGCCGATGGCCTCGGCGCCGACCTGGGAGAAGTGCCGGTAGCGGCCCTTCTGGGGACGCTCGTAGCGGTAGTACGAGCCGGAGTACCAGAGCTTGACCGGGAGGTTGCCGGCCTTGTGCAGGTTGGCCTCCAGCGCGGCGCGCAGGACGGAGGCCGTGCCCTCGGGTCGCAGGGCGAGCCGGTCGCCGCCCTTGGTCTCGAAGGCGTACATCTCCTTGGTCACGATGTCGGTGGACTCACCGACCCCGCGCGCGAAGAGTTCGACGTTCTCGAAGCCGGGCGTCTCGATGTAGCCGTAGCCGGAGTTGCGCAGCGGAGCGGCGATCGCCTCACGGACGGCGAGGTACTTGGCGCTGTCCGGCGGGATCAGGTCGTACGTGCCCTTGGGGGCCTTGAAGGTGCTCACGGAAGGTCTCGTCACATTCCTCGTCGGGGAGCCTCGGCAGCGCCGTGCCCTTGGCGGTCTGCCGCCACCTGCCGCAGATACGGGTTGGTGGAACGCTCCTGGCCGATGGTCGTCTGGGGGCCGTGGCCGGACAGCACCACGGTCGAGTCGTCGAGCGGCAGGCACACGCGGGCCAGCGAGTCGAGCATCTCGGCCATGTCACCGCCGGGCAGGTCGGTGCGTCCGATGGAGCCGGCGAACAGCAGGTCGCCCGAGAAGAGGAGCGGCGGGATGTCCGCCGCCTCGGGCATACCGAAGGTCACCGACCCCTTGGTATGGCCGGGCGCGTGGGCGACGGACAGCTCCAGGCCCGCCAGCTCCAGCCTCGCCCCGTCGGCCAGCTCCTTGACGTCATCGGGCTCCCCCACGGTCAGCTCGCCCAGCAACGGCATCCCGATGGAACGGCCGATCCCCTTTTCCGGGTCGCTCATCATGTACCGGTCGTCGGGGTGGATCCAGGCCGGCACGTCGTGCGCACCGCACACCGGGACGACCGAGGCCACGTGGTCGATGTGGCCGTGGGTGAGGACGACGGCGACGGGCTTGAGCCGGTGCTTGGCGATGGCCTCCGCGACGCCGTCGGCGGCCTGATGGCCGGGGTCGATGATCACGCACTCCTCACCGGCGGCGGGGGCGACGAGGTAGCAGTTCGTCCCCCAGGCCCCGGCGGGGAACCCGGCAATGAGCACGATCGTCCTTCGTTGTGTCGATACGGGCGGCTACGGCTGCTCACAGAGCCTACCGGCGCTGCCGATTCCTCAGCGAACCCATATACGGTACGGGGCACACGCAGGCGGTCGGCACACAGGACGCACGCGTACCGGTCGACGTTCTAGACCCATGAGGAGAGAACCCGGTGGTCAGCCAGGAACAGCGGCGGCGTCAGCTCGCCCGGGAGAAGTTCTTGCGGCAGCAGCAGCGACGCACTGACGCGCGACGCAAGGCCCGCATCCGCAACTCCGTGATCGCCTCGACTCTCGGCGTGATCGTGGTGCTCTCGGTGACGGTCTTCCTGACCAAGCCGTTCGAGGACGACGGCAAGACGGAGAACGCGAACGCGGACGTCACCCCGAGCGCCACACCCAGCAAGGCCCCGGACCCGTGCGAGAAGCCGGCTCCGGGCAAGGTCAAGTCGGAGACCTGGAAGAAGGAACCGGCGATGACCATCGACGAGTCGGCGAAGTACACGATGAAGCTGGACACGACCTGCGGCGAGATAGACGTCGCGCTGAAGGCGTCGGCGGCGCCGCACACCGTGAACTCCTTCAACTTCCTGCTCGGCAAGGGGTACCTGGACCACAGCAAGTGCCACCGGCTCACCAACCAGGGCATCTACGTCCTGCAGTGCGGCGACCCGAAGGGCACCGGCATGGGTGGACCGGGCTACACCATCCCGGACGAGAACCTCAAGGACAAGAGCCTCAAGGGCGGGACGTACCCGGCGGGCACGGTCGCGATGGCGAACCAGTACAACCCCCAGACGAAGCAGGGCCGCGACAGCGGCGGCAGCCAGTTCTTCCTCGTCTACCAGGACAGTCAGCTGCCGCCCGACTACACACCGTTCGGCACGGTGTCCGAGGCGGGCATGAAGGTTCTGCAGAAAATCGCCAAGGCCGGAGCACAGGCTCCCGACCCCCAGACGGGCAATACGGCGCCCAACGCGACGGTCGTGATCAACAAGGCCACGATCACGAAATCCTGACCCCTACAACTGCGAAATTTCGGTCGCGCGGGATGCGGACAGGCCCCCCGCCGGTCGCCTATGTTGGCCGTGACGAAACTGTGGACGATGCCCGGGGGAGCTTCAGGCCCCTCGCAGGCATCATGTGGAGGAGGCGCTGTGAGCAGCGACCCGTGGGGCCGCGTCGACGAGACGGGGACCGTGTACGTGCGTACGGCCGAGGGCGAGCAGGTCGTCGGTTCCTGGCAGGCGGGCTCCCCCGAGGAGGCGCTGGCCTATTTCGAGCGCAAGTACGAGGGCCTGGTTGTCGAGATCGGCCTCCTCGAGAAGCGAGTGAAGACCACCGACCTGTCGGCGAAGGACGCCCAGGCCGCCGTCGACCACATCCGGGAGCAGGTCGACGCGCACCACGTGGTGGGCGACCTGGACGCCCTGCGGGTCCGGCTGGACAAGCTCGTGGAACTGGTGGAGGCGCGCCGCGAGGAGCGCAAGGCGCAGCGCGCGAAGCAGTCCGACGAGGCGCGCAGGTCCAAGGAGGCGCTGGTCGCCGAGGCGGAGGAGCTGTCGCAGTCCGACCAGTGGCGGGCGGCCGGTGAGCGGCTGCGGGCCCTGGTGGACACCTGGAAGGGTCTGCCGCGTCTGGACCGCAAGTCCGACGACGAACTGTGGCACCGGTTCTCGCACGCGCGGTCGGCGTTCTCCAAGCGGCGCAAGCAGCACTTCGCGCAGCTGGACGCGCAGCGCGAGGAGGCCCGCAAGACCAAGGAGCGGCTGGTCGCCGAGGCCGAGGCACTGTCGAACTCGACGGACTGGGGCGTGACGGCGGCGCGCTACCGCGAGCTGATGTCCGAGTGGAAGGCCGCCGGCCGCGCCCAGCGCGAGCACGAGGACGACCTGTGGAACCGCTTCCGCGGCGCCCAGGACGTCTTCTTCGCGGCCCGCAGCTCGGTCTTCGCGGAGCGGGACGCCGAGCAGACGGAGAACCTCAAGCTCAAGGAGGAGCTGGCCGAGGAGGCCGAGAAGCTCCTGCCGATCACGGACCTCAAGGCGGCCCGCGCCGCGTTCCGGAACGTGAACGAGCGCTGGGAGGCCATCGGCCATGTGCCGCGCGACGCCCGGCCCAAGGTCGAGGGCCGTATGCACGCGGTCGAGCGGGCCATCCAGGAGGCCGAGGAGGCCGAGTGGCGCCGGACGAACCCGGAGGCACGCGCGCGTGCGGAGGGTCTGACCGGCCAGCTCCAGGCCGCCGTGGACAAGCTGCGGGGCCAGATCGAGCAGGCCCGTGCGCAGGGCAACAACGCCAGGGCCGACAAGCTCCAGCGTGAGCTCGACGGCCGGCAGGCGCTGCTGGACCAGGCGCTGAAGGGCCTGCAGGAGTTCGGAGGCTGAGCAGTCCATCGAAAGGGGCTCCCGTACACCGTGTACGGGAGCCCCTTTCGTGTGGTCGTGTGCGGCGGCCGGTTACGTCCTGCTGCGCGCCGACGTCACCCGGTACACGTCGTAGACGCCCTCCACGCCCCGAACCGCCTTGAGCACGTGCCCGAGGTGCTTCGGGTCACCCATCTCGAAGGTGAAGCGGGACGTGGCGACGCGGTCGCGGGAGGTCTGGACGGCCGCGGAGAGGATGTTGACGTGCTGGTCGGACAGTACGCGGGTGACGTCCGAGAGGAGCCGGGAGCGGTCCAGGGCCTCGACCTGGATGGCGACCAGGAAGACCGAGGACTGTGTGGGCGCCCACTCGACGTCGAGGATGCGCTCCGGCTCACGGGACAGCGAGTCGACGTTCACGCAGTCGCTGCGGTGGACCGATACGCCGCTGCCGCGGGTGACGAAGCCGATGATGGGGTCGCCCGGGACGGGCGTGCAGCAGCGGGCCAGCTTGACCCACACGTCCTCGACGCCCTTGACGACGACACCCGGGTCGGCGCTGGTACGGCGCTTGCGGCCGCGGCCGTGGGCCGGCGGGACCGACTCGTCGATCTCCTCGGTGGCGGCCTCCTCGCCGCCGAGGGCCTGGACCAGCTTCTGCACGATGTTCTGAGCGGAGACATGGCCCTCGCCGATCGCCGCGTACAGCGCGGAGATGTCGGCGTAGCGCATTTCGTGCGCGAGCGTCACCAGGGAGTCGCCGGTCAGGATGCGCTGGATCGGCAGGTTCTGCTTGCGCATGGCGCGGACGATGGAGTCCTTGCCCTGCTCGATCGCCTCGTCGCGGCGTTCCTTGGAGAACCAGGCCCGGATCTTGTTGCGGGCGCGCGGTGACTTGACGAAGCCGAGCCAGTCGCGGGACGGGCCGGCGCCGGAAGCCTTGGAGGTGAAGACCTCCACCAGGTCGCCGTTGTCGAGGGTGGACTCCAGCGGGACCAGCCGGCCGTTGACGCGAGCGCCTATCGTGCGGTGCCCGACCTCGGTGTGCACGGCGTACGCGAAGTCGACCGGGGTGGCACCGGCCGGGAGCGCTATGACGTCGCCCTTGGGGGTGAAGACGAAGACCTCGTTGCGGGACAGGTCGAACCGCAGGGACTCCAGAAACTCGCCCGGGTCCTCGGTCTCCTTCTGCCAGTCCAGCAGCTGCCGCAGCCAGGCCATGTCGTTGAGGTGGTCGTCCTTGCCCTTGCCGGACGACTTGGGGGCGTCGCTGCGCACCTTGGACGTGCCGGCGACGGCCTCCTGCTTGTACTTCCAGTGCGCGGCGATGCCGTACTCGGCGCGGCGGTGCATGTCGAACGTGCGGATCTGCAGCTCGACCGGTTTGCCGCCGGGGCCGATGACCGTCGTGTGCAGCGACTGGTACATGTTGAACTTGGGCATCGCGATGTAGTCCTTGAACCGGCCGGGGACCGGGTTCCATCGCGCGTGCACCGTGCCGAGGGCCGCGTAGCAGTCGCGGACGGTGTCCACGAGGACGCGGATGCCCACCAGGTCGTAGATCTCCGCGAAGTCCCGGCCGCGGACGATCATCTTCTGGTAGACGCTGTAGTAGTGCTTCGGGCGGCCGGTGACGGTCGCCTTGATGCGGGCCGCGCGCAGGTCCTGCTGGACCTCGTCGGTGACGATGGCGAGGTATTCGTCGCGCTTGGGGGCACGCTCGGCGACCAGGCGGACGATCTCGTCGTACATCTTGGGGTAGAGGATCGCGAAGGCGAGGTCCTCCAGTTCCCACTTGATGGTGTTCATGCCCAGGCGGTGGGCGAGCGGCGCGTAGATCTCCAGGGTCTCGCGCGCCTTCTTCTCCTGCTTCTCGCGCTTGAGGTAGCGCATGGTGCGCATGTTGTGCAGGCGGTCGGCGAGCTTGATGACCAGGACGCGCGGGTCCTTGGCCATGGCGACGACCATCTTGCGCACGGTCTCGGCCTGCGCGGCCTCGCCGAACTTGACCTTGTCCAGCTTGGTGACGCCGTCGACGAGCAGGGTGACGACATCGCCGAAGTCCCGGCGAAGGTCGTCCAGGCCGTACTCGGTGTCCTCGACCGTGTCGTGCAGCAGGCCCGCCATCAGCGTGGCCGGATCCATGCCCAGCTCGGCGAGGATGGTCGTCACGGCGAGGGGGTGCGTGATGTACGGGTCGCCGCTCTTGCGCTTCTGGCCACGGTGCCAGCGCTCGGCGACCTGGTAGGCACGCTCGATCTGGCGGAGCGTGGCCGTCTCGATCTTCGGGTCGTTGCCGCGCACTATCCGCAGCAGCGGCTCCAGCACCGGGTTGTACGGGTTGGCGCGCTGCACACCGAGCCGGGCCAGACGGGCGCGGACGCGGTTGGAGGAGCCGGAGCGGGCCGGCTGTCCGGGGGCCTGGCGCACCGCGGGCGGGGTGGGCTTGGGCCGCGACTGCTCGGCGGGCTTGTCGACCGGCGCCGCCTGGGCGTGCTCGACCGGCCCGCGGGTGTCGTTCTTCGCGTGGGGCGCGTTCGGCGCGGGCTTCGCCGCGGCTGCCGAGGCGGACTCGGGCTTGGCGGCGGTCAGGTGCTGGGCCTCGTCTGGCAAGAGGGCTCCTCGTGCGCGATCCGGGTCCCCCGGTCAGGCTCCGGACCCCCATGGTAGCCATCCCGGGCCCCGGGATCGCCTTCAGGCCAATGTGAGGACCGTCTACCCGTGAAACGCACGAGGCGGGCACCGGGTCCTCCGGTGCCCGCCTGCGCGGTGTCGTGCCGGTGTCCACCGGCCCGCTGCGCGGTTGCTAGACCGTGAGCAGCGCCTCCAGCGGGGCACCGTTCAGCGCCGGCTCCAGGCGGACGCGGCCGTTCAGGAAGCCGAGCTCCATGAGGACGGCGAGGCCCGCGACCTCGGCGCCGGCCCGGCGGATGAGCTGGACCGAGGCCTCGGCGGTTCCGCCGGTGGCGAGGACGTCGTCGACGATCAGGACGCGGTCGTCGGCGGTGAGGTCCTCGGCGTGCACCTCGATCTCCGCCGAGCCGTACTCCAGGTCGTAGGCCTGGGCGAGGGTGGCTCCGGGGAGCTTGCCCGCCTTGCGCACGGGGATGAATCCGAGACCGGCGCGCACGGCGACCGGGGCGCCGAGGATGAAGCCGCGGGCCTCCAGGCCGACGACCTTGGTGGCGCCCGTGCTCTCGGCGATCTCGGCGAGGGCGTCGGTCAGGGCGGTGAAGGCCGCCGGGTCCGCCAGGAGCGGGGTGATGTCCTTGAACATCACGCCCGGCTCCGGGTAGTCGGCCACGTCACGGATGCGGCTGAGCAGCAGCTCCCTGATGCCGGTCATCGGCGCTTGCCCGAGGGGCGGCCGCGGCTGCGGCTGCGGGAGGCGGGCTGGTTGCGCGGCCCGACCACCGCGGGTGCGGCGTCGTCCTCGGGCTCGTCGGCGTAGGTCTCCTCGTCGTGGACCTCGGTCCCGCCCTGGGCTGCGGACTGGGCACGCTTGGCCAGGACGCGCTTCTTCAGGGCCTTCATCGCCGGCTCGAGCTCCTTGAGGTCGGCGACGAGCGGCGTGGCGATGAAGATCGAGGAGTAGGCACCGGCGGCGAGACCGACGAACAGCGACAGCGAGATGTCGTTCAGCATGCCGGCGCCGAGGACACCGCCACCGATGAACAGCAGGCCCGCGACCGGCAGCAGTGCGACGACCGTGGTGTTGATGGAGCGGACCAGAGTGCTGTTGATGGAGCGGTTGGCGACGTCGCTGTACGTCCAGCGGGTCTGTTTGGTCAGGTCCTTCGTCTGTTCCTTGAGGCTGTCGAAGACCACGACCGTGTCGTAGAGCGAGTAGCCGAGGATGGTCAGCAGACCGATCACCGTGCCCGGTGTGACCTCGAAGCCGACCAGGGCGTAGATCCCGACCGTGATGGTGATGTCGTGGATCAGGGCGACGAACGCCGCGACCGCCATGCGCCACTCGAAGGCGATCGCCAGGTAGATCACGACGAGGACGAGGAAGATGCCGAGGCCCTGCCAGGCCTTGTTGGCGATCTGCTCGCCCCAGCTCGGGCCGACCAGTTCGGCGTTGATCTGCTCGGAGTCGATCTTGAGGTCGCCGGCGAGCGTGTTCTTGATCTCGTTCGCCGCGCCGGTGTCGATGCCGGCGACCTGGATGCGCAGGCTGCCGTCGCCGAGCTTCTGGACGATCGCGTCGTGGCCGGAGGCCTCTTCCGCGTACTCCTCCGCCTGGGACACCGAGACGCTGGTGTTCTTCGGGGTGTTGAAGACCGCGCCGCCCTGGAACTCGATGCCCATGTTCAGCCCGCGGACCGCCAGGCCGGCGATGGCCAGGATGGTGATCAGGATGGAGACGCTGTACCAGATCTTGCGGTTCTTGACGAAGTCGTAGCCGATCTCGCCACGGTGCAGTCGTGCGCCGAGGGTGCCGAGTTTCGACATCTCAGGCCTCCTTCGGGTCGACGGGGGCGGCGGGGCGGCGGGTACGGCGCAGCGGCGGCTGGGCGCCCAGGCTCTTCGGGTCGAGGCCGGACCACTTGTGGCCGTTCGCGAAGAACGGGCGACGGGCCATCAGGGTGAGCAGCGGCTTGGTGAAGAGGAACACGACGACCACGTCGAGCAGGGTGGTCAGACCGAGCGTGAACGCGAAGCCCTGGACCTTGCCGACGGTGACGAGGAAGAGCACCGCGGCGGCCAGGAACGACACGAAGTCGGAGACCAGGATGGTGCGCCGGGCGCGCGGCCAGGCCCGCTCGACGGCGGGGCGCAGCGAGCGGCCCTCCCGGATCTCGTCGCGGACGCGTTCGAAGTACACGATGAACGAGTCCGCCGTGATGCCGATGGCGACGATGGCACCGCAGACGGCCGGCAGGTTCAGCGCGAAGCCGATGGCCGGGCCGAGCAGGGCCATGAGCGTGTAGGTGAGGGCGGCGGAGACCAGCAGCGAGAGGATCGCGATGAACGACAGACCGCGGTAGTAGGCCAGCAGATAGATGACGACCAGCGCGAGACCGATCGCGCCGGCGATCAGCCCGGCCTGCAGCTGGTCACCGCCCAGCGCGGCGGTCACGGTCGTCATGCTGTCGACCTTGAAGGTCAGCGGCAGCGCGCCGTACGACAGCATGTTGGAGAGGTCCTGGGCGGACTGCTGGGTGAAG
Organism: Streptomyces cahuitamycinicus; assembly: GCF_002891435.1. Classification (GTDB taxonomy): domain Bacteria; phylum Actinomycetota; class Actinomycetes; order Streptomycetales; family Streptomycetaceae; genus Streptomyces; species Streptomyces cahuitamycinicus. The sequence continues at coordinate 611 of NZ_POUC01000295.1, read as the reverse complement.
TTGCCGGAGATCTCGGCGTTGCCGCCGGTCAGGGCCTGGCGGACGAAGGGGTCGGAGACGACCTCGCCGTCCAGGACGATCGCGAACTGGTTCTGCGGGGACTGGTTCTGCGCCAGCTTGCCGGTGATGTTCGCGAACTTCTTGGCGCCGCCGTCCGTGAAGTCCATCGTGACGGTCCAGCCCGCACCGGTCTGAGTGTTCAGGACGGCCTGGGCCTTGTCGACGTCCGTGCCGTCGACCTCGGCGGGGCCGAGGATGTACTTCTGCCACTGTTCCTGCGAGTTCTTGCCACAGGCCAGCGTCGGCTCGGAGGCCTTGACGCCGTCACCCACGGTGGCGCGGGTCTTCTCGTCGGTGCAGTCGAGCTTGGCGTACTTCGCCTGCAGCGCGCTCGCGTCGGCCTCGGCGCTGCCGCCGCTCGCCGACGGGGAGGGGTCGGCCTTGTCACCCTTGTCCGAGGGGCCCGCGGAGGGCGTCGCGTCGGCCTTCAGCGCGTCCGTGACCGCACGGCCCTGCGTGGTGGAGGAGGCGGACGGGGACGCGGAGTCCTTGTCGGTGGCCTCGGGCTTGTCGGTGGCCTTGCCGGACGGCTTGTCCGTGGGGCTGCCGGT
>NZ_POUC01000294.1 GCF_002891435.1 Streptomyces cahuitamycinicus | reverse complement strand
ACGCGGGACGACCCCCGGCCTCGGGCGGGACCGGGGCGACCCCGGGCCGTCGGAAGGATCCGGGGCGATCTCCGGTCGTCGGGCGGGTCCCGGGCGACCCCGGGCCGTCGGAAGGACGCGGGACGACCCCCGGCCTCGGGCGGGACCGGGGCGACCCCGGGCCGTCGGAAGGATCCGGGGCGATCTCCGGTCGTCGGGCGGGTCCCGGGCGACCTCCGGCCGTCGGAAGGACGCGGGACGACCCCCGGCCTCGGGCGGGACCGGGGCGACCCCGGGCCGTCGGAAGGATCCGGGGCGACCCCCGGCCGTCGGGCGGATCCGGGGCGACCTCCGGCCGGCGGAAGGACGCGGGACGACCCCCGGCCTCGGGCGGGGGACCGGGGCGACCCCGGGCCGTCGGACAGACCCGGGACGACTCCGGCCGCCGGACGGCCAGGGGCGACCCCGCACAGGCGACCCTCGCAGGCCCGTCCGGAGGGGGCGCCTCACCCAGGGAACCGCCCCGTGCTGCGCAGTTCCCAGCGCCTCTCGGCGTAGGCGAGGTCGTCGCGCCACAGGCGCCCGGCCGTGCCCCGCATCAGGGGGCGCAGCACGGGGGCGGCGGCCCGGGCCAGGGCGAAGCCGCGCCGGTCCGAAGCGGCGACGACCGCCTCGATCACGGCCGTCCGCGGCCGGCCCGCGTCCGCCGCGGTCAGCGGCGTGGCATGGGTCTCCACCACGGACGTGGCGCCCTCGCCGCCGGTGATGCGCATGACGACGGTGCGCGGCTCCGGCGCGGTGAACTCGGCCCGTACGGGCACCACCAGACGGCCCGCCACCCGGAAGGAGACGTCGACCACGAAGGCGTCGTCCTCGTCGCTGATCTCGCCGACCTCGCCGACCTCGCCGCCCAGCGGTTCCCTCACGACCGTCAGGTCGACGAAGGAGTACGGGTGGAACCAGGACCCGTGCCACGGGTCGAGCCGGTTGGCGACCACGTCCTGCGGCTCGCACCGCCCGGCCGCCGTGAACACCGCGTCCACCCCGGTGCCCGGCGCGGGACGGGCCGGAACCACGGGCCGCTCCGACGGCTCCTCACCCCCGACGGCGTCCAGCCGCACCCACGCCAGCACCCCGTCGTCGTGGACGGGGTACGGCTGCCAGCCGGCGAACGCGGCACCGTCCAGGGCCAGTCCGTGCCAGTGGCACATCAGCGTGCCGCACACCACCCGGCTGTCCCGCAGCGGAGCACCGAGGTGCGGACAGACGCCGTGGCCCGCCCGCAGCCCGCCCGAGTCCGAGCGCCACAGCACCACCTCGACGCCGCCGACGGTCCTGCCGTAGGGGCGGCCGGGGCGCACGTCCCGGGAGGCGCCGACCACGAACCAGTTGCCGGAGGGCCGGGCGGAGGCCCGTTTGAGCGTGTCGGCGATCAGCGCCGGGCGGGCCGCGCGCCAGGTCGGCGTCTGCTCCGCCCAGCCGGGGCCGCGGCGTCGCCGCAGCGGTGAGGTCCAGCGTGCCTTGTCCGCTCGGTCAGTCACGACCCGGTCCTTTCCGTTGCAGCGCGGCGTGCTGCGCCACGGGCCCCGCGTGCCACCGCGCGCGGGCCACCTTCCAGACACCGGCAGCGGCGGTGGCCGCCCGCCGCCGTCGGGACACCACCGCCCGGCGGTGCAGCACGGCGTAGTCGTGCCGCGCGATCGCGTCGAGGATGCCGCCGTACAGCGTGAACGCGGTGCGGATGCACGGGCGTACCCGCGGGTCGAGCATCGCGATGCCCGGTTCCGCCGTCCGGTACACGTCCCTGGTCAGGGCCTCGGCCGCGACGAGCGCCGCCCGGACGCGCGGGTCGCGCCGGCCGCTTCGCCGGCTCCACTCCAGCAGCGGCCGGTCCACGCCGTGGGCGGCGAGCAGGTCCGCCGGCAGGTAGACGCGGCCACGGTCCAGGTCCTCGCCCACGTCCCGCAGGAAGTTGGTCAGCTGGAACGCCACTCCGAGGGCCGCCGCGTGCGGTGCCGCCTCCTCGCGTGGGACGACCGTGCCGAGCAGGGGCAGCATCTGCAGGCCGATCACCGCGGCCGAGCCGTGCATGTAGGCCCGCAGATCGGCGTAGGTCGGGTAGTCCGTGACGGTCAGGTCGGCGCGCATCGACGCGAGGAAGTCGGAGAACAGGGCCGCCTCGATGCCGTAGCGGTCGGCGGTGTCGGCCACGGCCCGCACCACCGGCTCGCTGCCGCCGCCGTTGCGCAGCCCGTGCGCGAGATCGCCCTCCAGCCGCTTCAGCAGCAGGTCCCGCTCGTCGGGGGGCAGGCGCCGGTCCAGGTCGTCGACGATGTCGTCGGCCCAGCGGGCGAAGCCGTACAGCGCGTGCACCGCGGAACGGCGCTCCAGCGGCAGCAGGCGCGTGGCCAGGAAGTAGGTCCGGCCGTGCCGGGCGTTGAGCTGCCGGCACCGGCCGTAGGCGCTGCGCAGACCGGGGTCGGTGATACCGGCGGCGTCCAGTTCACGACGGGTCATGGGCACCTGCTCCGGTCGGGGCGGACGGGCGGTGTTCGGGGGACCGGCCCGCCCGGGTCACCCGGGTGCGGCCCCCGGTGACGCGGGCGGCGGCGAGTTTCCCGCTGATGAGCACGGTCGGCACGCCGACACCGGGTGTGGTCCCGCAGCCGGCGAGCACCACGTTGTCCAGCCCGCGGACGAGGTTGCGCGGCCGGAAGGGCCCGGTCTGGGCGAAGGTGTGGGAGACGGAGAAGGGACTGCCCGCCGCGTGGCCCTGGGCCGTCCAGTCGAGCGGGGTCACCAGCAGTTCCTCCTCGACACTGGCCGCGAACCCGTCCAGGCCGCGGCGTTCCAGCTCGGCGACCAGGCTGTCGCGGTACCGCGGGCCCAGGTCGCGCCAGGCGGCGGCGGAGGGGCCGACGGAGGTGTTGGGGCAGGGCGCCAGAACGTAGTGGAGGTGGCGGCCCGGGGGCGCCAGCGAGGCGTCGTGCGTGGTCGGACGGGTGATCAGCAGCGACGGGTCGCTCATCAGCGTTCCCGAGCGGGTCAGTTCGTCGAAGGTGCGCTCCCACGCGGCGCCGAAGGACAGCGTGTGGTGGGCGAGATGGGGCCAGGTGCGGTCGGTCCCCGCGTGCAGGACCACCGCGGACGGCGAGTGCCGCAGCGGCACCGGGCGCCGGGGCGCCCGGCCCAGCAGCCGGTGTGCGGCGGGCAGTTCGCAGGTCAGCACCACCGCGTCGCAGGGGATGCCCTCGCCCGAGGCGAGCCGGACGGCCCGTACCCGGCCCGCGGAGCGTTCCAGCGCGCTCACCTCGGCCGACCACCGCAGCTCGGCACCGGCACCGGCCGCCACGTCCGCCATCGCGCGGGGCAGCGCGTGCATGCCGCCCTTCGGGAACCAGACACCGGCCACCGTGTCCATGTAGGCGATCACCGCGTAGGCCGCGAGCGCCCGGGCCGGTGCCACCCCGGCGTACAGGGCCTGGAAGGAGAAGACCCGGCGCAGGCGGGCGTCGGAGAGGAAACGGCCGATGCGGCCGTCGAGACGCCCGAAGCCGCCGAGCGCCGCAAGCCGGGCCAGATCCGGGTGCGCCAGCTGGAACGGCGAGTCGAAGTTGGTGTCGATGAAACGGCGCATCTGCGCCCGGTACAGCCGCTCCAGCCACTCCCGCAGCCCGCGGTAGCCCGCCGCCTCCGCCGGTCCGGCGAAGCGCCGCACCTCCGCCTCCATGGCGTCGGCCTCGGTGTGCACGTCGAGCGAGGTCCCGTCCGCGAAGCCGGCCCGGTATGCGGGGTGCAGGGGCATCAGCTCGACGTGCCGGCCGAGGCTCTCACCGACGGCAGCGAACGCCTCGTCGGCCAGGTGCGGCATCGTCAGCACGGTCGGCCCGGTGTCCACCAGGTACTCGCCGAGCCGTGCCCGCCCGGCTCTCCCGCCCGGGCCGGCGTCCCGTTCGACCAGCGTCACCCGGCGGCCGGCGCCCAGCAGATGCAGGGCGCACGCCAGCCCGGACAGGCCGGCGCCCACCACGACGACATGATCCGTCGGTCCCGTCACCGTCCTCATACGAGCTCCTCCGCGTGCCGCGGGGCGAGGCCCGACGCCCGTTCGACCAGGGTGGCGAACTCCCGCCGCACGCCCGTTGCGGCGCCGGTCGCCTCGAAGTGCCGCAGACCGGAGGCCGCCAGGTCCGTGATCCTCGCCTCCACCTCGGCCCGGGCGCCCGTCCGCTCCAGCGCCGCCCGCATCCGGTCGACGGTGTGCCCCGGCCGGGTCTCCGCGTCCGCGGCGAGCGCGGCGGCGGCGTCCCGGTCGCCGGTGGCCTCCGCGAGCCGGACGGCGGCGGCGAGGAGGGGGGTGAGCTTGCGCGAACGCAGATCCTCGTCGGCCGGTTTGCCGGTCTGCGCCGGGTCGCCGAAGGCCCCGAGGAGATCGTCGCGCAGCTGGAAGGCCAGTCCCGCGCACCGGCCCGCGGCCCGCAGCGCGCCCAGGGTGCGGGCGTCCGCGCCGGCCAGCGCCGCGCCCAGCGCCAGGGGCCGCGCGACCGTGTACCGGGCGCTCTTCAGGACGGCGATGGTCTGTGCCTCCTCGGCGCCGGACGAGCCGCTCGCCTGCGCGCGCAGGTCGCGGTACTGCCCGGCGACCATCTCGGTGCGCATGGCCCGCCACTCCTCGTGCAGGCGCAGGCCGTGCGGCGAGGCGAGGGCCGTCTCCGTCAGCAGGTCGTCCGCCCACGCCAGCGCCAGGTCGCCCGCGAGCACGGCGGCCGACGTCCCGAACGTCCCGGCGGACCCGCCCGCCGGTCCGGCCGGGTGTTCCCGGGCGAATTCCACGTGCAGGGCGGGGGCACCCCGGCGCAGCGGTGAACCGTCCATCATGTCGTCGTGGATGAGGGCGCAGGCCTGGAGCAGTTCGAGGGCCGCTCCCGTGCGCAGGACCGCGCCCGCGTCGCCCGAGCCGCCCGCGGCCCTCCAGCCGCACCACACGAACGCCGTACGCAGCCGCTTGCCGCCCCGCCGGACGAACGCGGCGACGCGATCGGCCGTCTCCCGGGCGAACACCGCGTCGGTGGCGCGGGCCTGCCGCAGCCGGTCCTCCAGCACCCGCTCGAGAACCGCCTCCATGGCGCGTGTGGCTCCGGGAGCGGTGAGCGGGGCGTGGTTCGTCTCCGCCGGTCCGGCCACCGTCGGCCGCGGTCCAAGCATGCCCAACCCCTTCTTGCTTCCCGTCGTTCGCACCTGAGTGCGTCCGCCGGGAGTGGTGTTCCGGATGTGTCGGGTGCCCAACACTCAGCCGCGGCCACGGGCCTGCCGGAAGCGGGCCGGGCCTTCGCCGAGGTCGAGGAGCGGCGCCGGACAGCGCTGCCGGGTCCGTTCGTGCTGCGGCAGCCGCCAGGGCTCGTGCGCCGCGGCGCCGCCGGCGTCCGCCGGTTCGGGCACCCGACGGCGTACGTACGTGCCGTCCGGGTCGTAGCGCCTGCCCTGGTAGACGGGGTTGAGGACGCGGTGGGGACGGGTGCCGGCGCCGGCACCGGCGACCCGGGCGACCGGCCCCGTGCGCACGACCAGCCGTCCGCCGCGCCGGCGCAGCGACGCGTCGAGGTCGGCCCGGCAGTCGGCGGGGAAGGCGGCGCGGTCGGTCACGTCGGACCCGGCGGCGTGGGCGGAGGGGTCGCGGACGGACAGGGGCACGACCTCGTCCGCCGAGTTCAGCGCGGCGCGCAGGGGCGGATGGTCGTGCAGGCGCAGGTCCGAGGTGAACAGGACGACCGCGACGGTCATGGTGTCACTCCTCGTGCGGTGGTGCGGGTTGCGTGCGGTGCTTCCGGGCGCTTCGCCGCTCGCGGGCCGGACGGATGCGTGAGGTGCTGCGGCGCCGGCCGGTGCCCTCGGACGCGGCCCGCGCGATGTTGCGCGCCATGCCGCCGAACACGACGGAGTGGAACGGTGCGACGCTCCACCAGTAGGCGTGGCCCAGCAGCCCCCGTGGATGGAACAGGGCCCGCTGCCGGTAGCGGGTGCGGCCCCGCTCGTCGGTCTCGGCGTACATCTCCAGCCAGGCGAGCCCGGGCAGCCGCATCTCGGCGCGCAGCCGCAGCAGATGCCCGGGTTCGATCTCCTCGACCCGCCAGAAGTCCAGCGAGTCGCCGACCCTCAGCCGCTCGGTGTCCCGCCGTCCGCGGCGGAGTCCGACCCCGCCCGCGAACCGGTCCAGCCGGCCCCGTACCGCCCAGGCCAGAGGGGAGGAGTACCAGCCGTTGTCGCCGCCGATGCCCTCGACGACCCGCCACAGCGCCGCCCGGGACGCCTCGACCGGCCGCTGCCGCTCGTCCTGGTAGAGGCTGCCGCCCGCCCAGTCCGGGTCCGTGGGCAGCGGGTCACTGGGCGCCCCGGGCACCGAGGCCGAGGACCAGCGCGTGGAGACCTGCGCCTCGCGCACCCGGCGCAGCGCCAGGGCCAGAGCCTCGTCGAACGGCAGCGGCCGGCCCGGGCCGTCCGGCACGTACCGGGCGATGTCGTGTTCGCGGCAGACGACCTCGTGCCGCAGCGACTCGGTCAGCGGCCGGGCGAGGGAGGCGGGCACGGGGGTGACGAGTCCCACCCAGTGGCTGGACAGCCCCGGGGTGAGGACCGGGACCGGCACGATGAACCGCCGCGGCAGTCCGGCGACGGCGGCGTAGCGCAGCATCATGTCCCGGTAGGTGAGGACGTCCGGCCCGCCGATGTCGAAGGCCCGGTCGACGTCGTCCGGCATGGTGGCCGACCCGACGAGGTAGCGCAGCACGTCCCGCACCCCGATGGGCTGGGTGCGGGTGTGCACCCAGCTCGGGGTGACCATGACGGGCAGGCGTTCGGTGAGGTAGCGCAGCATCTCGAACGACGCCGAGCCCGAGCCGATGACGACGGCGGCCCGCAGCACGGTCGCGGGCACGGGCGAGTCGAGGAAGATCTTCCCCACCTCGGCCCGGGACCGCAGATGCGGGGAGAGCGACCCTTCGGGGACGTCGCGCGGCGTGAGCCCGCCGAGGTAGACGATCCGCCGTACGCCGGCGGCCCGGGCCTGCTCGGCGAAGACCCGGGCGGCGGCGCGGTCGGTGTCCTCGAACCGGGAGCCGGAGCCGAGGGCGTGCACCAGGTAGTAGGCGACGTCGACCCCGCGCATCGCCGAGGCGAGCGACTCCGGGTCGGTGACATCCCCCCGGACCGTCTCGGCGTGCGCCGCCCAGGGGTGGTCGCGGAGTTTGCCGGGGGAGCGGGCGAGACACCGGACGCGGTGGCCCTCCTGCAGCAGTTCCGGCACCAGGCGCCCCCCGATGTAGCCGGACGCCCCGGTGACGAGGCAGTGCAGCCGCCGCCCGTCCGTCGCCATGGTCGTGCCTCCGTCCTCCGGAACCGTCACCGTGCCGCCGGAGCGCGGCCGGTCCCGACGCGAACCTTTCCCGCCCGGGGCGCTCGGCGGATGCACGACACGGGAGACGCCGACGGTTCAGCCGGAGGGAGTACCGTCGCCGGACCCCGCCGGACCCCGCCGGCCTGTCGTGGGCGAGGGCGCTCGGCCACCATGCCCGGGGCCCGATGCCGATCATCGGCGCGGGCACCGGCAGCGAGCGCCCCACGGGCCTGTCCAGCAGCGCCCCGAAGGCGACGATGAACGCGATCCGCACCAGGAAAGCCAGGGGGGTCCCATCAGTGCCGCGAACGTCGCGGCGAGCACCACACCCGCCGAGGCGATCGCCCGCCGGTGGTGGTCAGTCCGCGCAACACCACCTGCCGGTTGCCGTGCGCGAGCGCCTCCTCCCGGACCCGGGACGTCAGGAAGATGGTGTAGTCGACGCCGAGTGCCGCCAGGAAACGGTCTCCTCGGCCGCGTCGCTGTCCGCGGCTGCCTCCAGGGTGGCGTCGATGCGCACCCGCCCGCCGACGGCGAGCGGGTCGCCCGTCCGGGCCCATACCTGGCCGCCGAGCGCGGCCGTGTCGACGCCGTCATCGCGGCGCGCGAGCCGTCCGGAGGCGGAGACGGTCCTGGCAAGGCCAGGCCCGCGGTGGCCGGCGTGGGGGAGCTCGATCTCACGTATGGCGCCCTGGCAGAGGCCACGCCCGCGGTTCCCCGCGCGGGGCAGCGCCATCTCACGTCCGGCGCTGTGACGGCGGACCTCGACGGCTGGAGCGGGGGCCGGACACATCCGCCGGGTCCGGGACGCCGCAGACCGCCGCGTGGTGCACCTGCCCCTGCCTGTACGCCGACGCGGTTGGGGGCCTGGCAGGGGACTGCTTCCGCCCCCTGGCGCGGAGCACCGACGCGGCCCGGGGCCGCATCAGCCCCGAAGAACCGGAGGTGGTCGTCCGGTTCCTCACCGATGAACGCCGAACTGGCCCTGCCAGGGATCCCGGCTGAGGATCCGTCACGTGCCGGTCGGGACCGGGCTCGCGCGAGCCCGGCCCCTGCGTTCGGGTCGCTCAGGTCAGAACTGGAGCGCCCAGGCGTCGATCCGCCCGGTGTCGAAGCGGGCGTTGTCGCTCACCCGCAGCTTCCACGTGCCGTTCGCGGCCTCCGAGGAGGCGTTCACGGTGTAAGTGGTGTCGATGTTGTCCGCACTGCCGCCGGTGCCGTACGACTTCAGCGTGTACGCCGTGCCGTCGGGGGCGATCAGCTGGACCTGGAGGTCACCGATGTAGGTGTGGACGATGTGCACCTCGACGGCCAGGGCCGAGGGGGCGTTGCCGGAGACGCCGGAGACCGTCACCGGTGACTCGACGGTGGCGTTGTCGGCGATGGTCTGGTCGGCGGTGTTCTCGAAGCGCGGGCCGGGCGGGGTGGTCGTACCGCCGCCGACGTACAGGAGCCGGTTGGGCGAGCCGCTGCCGGGGCTGGTGACGACGCCGGTGGTCGCGGCGGAGGTCAGCGCGGCGGAGACCTGCGCCGGCGTGGCCGTGGGGTTGGCGGCCAGGTGCAGGGCGGCGGCTCCGGCGACGTGCGGGCTCGCCATCGACGTGCCGGAGATGGTGTTGGTCGCCGAGTCGCTCGTGCGCCAGGCCGAGGTGATGGACGAGCCCGGCGCGAACAGGTCCAGGACGGTGCCGTAGTTGGAGTAGCTCGCCTTCGCGTCGCTCGATGTCGTCGCGCCGACCGTGACGGCCTCGGTGACGCGGGCCGGGGACCGGGTGGAGGCGTTGGTGGACTCGTTGCCGGCCGCGACCACGAAGGAGACGCCGGAGGTGATGGCGTTGCGGACGGCCGTGTCGATGGCCGTGTCGCCGGGGCCGCCGAGGGACATGTTGGCGACGGCGGGCTTGGCCGCGTTCCGGGCGACCCAGTCGATGCCGGCGACGACCTGGGCGGTGGTGCCCTGGCCGGAGTTGTTCAGCACCCGGACGCCGACGACCTTGGCCTTCTTGGCGACGCCGTAGGCGCTTCCGGCGACCGTGCCGGCGACGTGCGTGCCGTGGCCGTGGCCGTCCTGGGCGGTGTTGTCGTTGTCGACGGCGTCGTAGCCGTAGGAGGCGCGACCGCCGAAGTCGCCGTGTGTGATGCGGACGCCGGTGTCGATGACGTACGCGGTGACGCCCTCACCCGCCGAGTCCGGGTAGGTGTACGAGCTGTTCAGCGGCAGGCTCTTCTGGTCGATGCGGTCCAGGCCCCAGGACGGCGGGCTGGGCTGCGTCCCGGTGATGGAGAACGTCCGGTTCTGCACGACGGAGGCGACGGCCGGGTCGGCGGCGAGACGTTTCGCCTCGGACTCGGACGCCTCGACCTCGTAGCCGTTCAAGGCCTTGGTGTACGTCCGCTCGATGTCGGCGCCGTACTTGCGCGCGAGCGCGCGGCCTTCGGTGGAAGCGGCCTTCTCGGTCTTCAGGGTGACGACGTAGCTGCCGGCGACGGCGTTGGCGGCGCCCGCGTACTGGATGCGCCCTTCGGCCGCGACCGGGGCCGCGCCGGCGGGAAGGGCGGAGACGAGGCTCGCGACGAGCGCCGCGGTGGCCGTCGCGCCGAGCGCGGCCAGTCTTCGCCGGGAGGATCTGTGGGGAGTACGCATCACTGCCATCTGAGGGGTCCTCCTCAATCGGTGGTGCGCTGTGGGGTGTGGTGCACGCCCGTCGGTCGCCGCCGATGAGGCCAGTGGGTCATGACCATGTCAAGCCAGCGGCTACTCCTGTGCGTCAGCGAAAGATTGAGGCCTCCACATGAATTGCACAAGAGCCCTGCACGGACCGGCATAAACCGCGTGACGACCCGTCAGCCACGGAGAGACGCTCCGCGGCAGGCGGCAGGCGGCAGGCGGCAGGCGGCAGGCGGCAGGCGGCAGGCGGCAGGCGGCAGGCGGCAGGCGGCAGGCGGC
>NZ_POUC01000293.1 GCF_002891435.1 Streptomyces cahuitamycinicus | reverse complement strand
CCCTGGGTACGTGCACAACAGCGATGCCCGCCGGCCGGGTGACGGCTGGCCATGTAAGCCCCGGCGGGATGCCGCCGCCCCCGTACGCCGCAGGTCCCCGCCGTCCGCTGCCCGTCGGGTCTTTCCCGCGGCCGCCTCCGGCCGGCACCCGCCGTCGGCCTTCGCCGTTCCCGCCCGTGGCCGGGAACGGCACAGGGGCCCGGCGAGATGCGCATCTCGCCGAGCCCCTGCGGGGGTGTGCTGTTCGGCCTACGCCGAGCGGGCCGCCTCCTGCTCCGCCGCGAACCGGCGGGCGCACTGCACGTTGGCGTCGGCCAGCAGGGCGGCGAGCCGGTACATGTCGCCGAGCTCCGGGGTTCCCACGGAGGTCACCTCCAGCACCTCGCGCACGTTGCTGAGCGATCCGGAGAGGCTGAAGGCGGCCGGGCTGCGGGTGCAGCCGCGGTAGGTGCCCCGGTCGAGCTGCCCGAGCTCGCGGCGGGCGCGTTCGAGCCGGGGCAGGTTGACGGTGCAGCGTTCCGCCCCGCGCTGGGCCTTGATAACGGCGTCCAGGACCCGGCGCATGGCCGGGTAGACGCCGTTCCAGGCCACGGCGATCTCCTGGGCCTGCTCTACGGGGATGTAGCGGCTGGTCACGCTGTCGGCGTTGAGCATGATGTTCGGTTCCCTTCCGTCAGGCCTCGATGCCCATGTCCTTGATCCGGCTGAACCTTCCCTGGAACGCGCACGTCACGATGCCCGTCGACCCCTCACGGTTCTTCGCGACCATGAGGTCGATCTCGCCCGCCCGCGGGCTCTCCGGGTCGTAGTAGTCCTCGCGGTGCAGCAGCACGACGGCGTCGGCGGCCTGCTCGATCTCGCCCGACTCGCGAAGGTCGGACAGCTGCGGCACCTTGCTGTCGCGGCCCGTGGTCTGGCGCGAGAGCTGGGCGGCCGCGAACACCGGGATGTCGAACTCCAGGGCCAGTTCCTTCAGCCCGCGGGCGATGGCGTCGACCTCGTTGGTCCGGTTCCCGCCCCGGCTGGTGCCGTCCGGCTTGATGATCTGGAGGTAGTCGATCGCCAGGGCGGCCGGAAGCCGGTCCTCGATCTGCCAGCGCCGCAGGTTCGAGCGGATCTGCGGCACGGTGATGCCGCCCGGCGGGACGATCAGCCGCAGCGGCGAGTCCACGATCCGCTGGCGGACCCGGTCGTACTTGGCCCAGTTCTCCTTGTCCATGGAACGGGTGCGCACGAAGTGCTGCCCGATCTCCGCCTCGGCGGCGATCAGCCGGTTCATGATCTGGCGGCGGGCCATCTCCAGCGACACGAACGCGGCCGGACGCCCGTGGACGATCGCCAGGTGACGCATCAAGTCCAGCAGCGTCACCGACTTGCCCATGCCCGGACGGCCCGCGAACACCACCAGATGGCCGGGCACCGTGGCCAGCATCATCTGAAGGTCGGCGTACGGCATCGGCAGGCCGGGGTTCACGCCGGCGGCCTGGTCGTCCTCCCACTCCTCGACGAGCTCCTCCATCGGGGTGTCCCACCCGGCGGGGTCCTTGCCCGTGTCGAACTGCGCCTGCATCGCGAGGAGTTCGCTGGCCGCGCCCTCGATGACCTCTTCGGGTTCGAGCGTCGGGTCGTAGCCCATGGCTGCGACCCGGGTGCCCGCCTCGACGGCCACCCGCAGCTTCCACTTGCCGCGCACGATCTCGGCGTAATACGCGGCGTTCGCCGCCGTCGGCACCATCTGCACGAGGGTGTGGAGGTAGGACGCGCCGCCGATCTTGTTGATCTCGCCGCTCGCGGTGAGCGCGGCGGCGACCGTGATCGGGTCGGCGGGCTCGCCCTTGCCGTACAGCTCGACGATGGCCCGGAAGATCGTCTCGTGCGCCGGGCGGTAGAGCTCCCGGCCGCTGAGCACCTCGACCACATCGGTGATCGCCTGTCGGGACAGCAGCATCCCGCCCAGGACGGCCTGCTCCGCCTCCAGGTCCTGCGGCGGCAGCCGGTCGAAGAACTTGTCACCGGACGGGCCCTCGCCACGGAAGGTCTCGGGCACCTCCGGGCGCTGCTGCGCCGGAAGCACCGGCTCGCCCTCGAACAGGCTGCCTTCGCCGTTCGGGCCCTGTGGTGTCAGACTGGACATACGGATCTCTTCCTTCGTGGGTTGGGGTCTCAACGGCGGCCGGTTCTTCGCGGGAGCGGCCGCCGTTTGCGTGCGTCGGATCAGAGAGTGAGGGTCAGACCGCGGCGGGCTGACGGGCGCCGGGGTGGCACTCGGGGCACCGCACGAGGCGGCCGTCGACCTTGCGGAACCGCTCGGCGGCGGTAGCGGGGCGCGCACCGTCGTTGCACTCGCCGCACCAGTCCGGCACCGAAGGGCGCTGGCCGGGAAGCGTCGCGCCGCGCGGCGCCGGGCACTTCGGGTGCGTCTTCGCCCGGCCGAGGTCGAGATAGCCACTGGTGACCATGAACGGGATCACGGACTCGGTCAGCCACTCCGCCGAGTCGCCATCCTCGAGGGCCTCCGCGGCGTCGGCGGCCACAGCGGCCACCTGGCGGCGGTTGGGCCGGGTGCCTCGTGCCTGCTTCCACTGCACGGCGAAGGTCTCCGCCACAGCCCGGGCCGGTTCGCCGTTCTGGGACTTCGCAGCAGCGGCAGGGGCGGGGGTGGTCTTTTCCGGCGAAGCCGACATCTCTCTCTCCTCCGTCACCTCCTCCGCTGGTACGGCGGATGCCGCTGGGGCACCCGGGGCACCAGAGAGAGAGGCTTCTGAGAGAGAGCTTCTTAGAGGGTGATCATTTCCGCTGGTCAGAGCCAGATCCGTTCCAGAATTCTGGACCACTGTTCCAGAATTCTGGAAAGCTGTTCCAGTTTTCTGGAATGAGGCGCCGTCAGCGGCCTCCACCAGCGCTGTTCCAGTTTTCTGGAACGGCTCCCCGTCCGGGCCGAGCAGCCGCACGCGGGCCACGGCCTGGCCGTTCGGCTCCGTCATCGTCTCGGTGAGGTGGGTCGGCGGCTGCGGCGGGTTCTCCCGCCAGTCAGGCCGGTAGGCGTCGAGCTTGTCCCACGCGTTGCGCCAGCCCGTGTAACGGGCCGAGGGCGGGAGGTCCATGACCCTGAAGCCCCGGGCGATGCCCATGGCGGCCTTCTGCTTGCCCTTGAGCTTCGACGCACCCTCGACTTCGAGCGTGTCGTGAGGCAGGACCAGTTCGCGGTCCTCCAGGGTCCTCAGCACCACGTACATCGCCGACACGGACAGCGGCTTGTCGTCCGGTCCCGGGAGCAGCCAGCACATCTGGTCGATCGTCATGCGCCGCATGCCACTGCGCGGCCGCCGGGAGGCCTCGATCACCATCGAGCGCAGGATCATGTAGAACCTGAAAGCCGTGTGCGTCATCCCCGGCATGAGCATCACGTAGTCGCGGACCTGGGTGTAGCTCCAGTAGTCGGTGATGGTGCCGGTGAACTCGAACTCGGCCTCGCCGGCGGGGTCGTCCTCGGCGCGCAGCTGGCGCATCATCGGGCCACCGCCTCGGCGGCCTGGACGACGATGGCGTCGGCGCTTGCGACCGACTGAGTCGGTGCGGCGACGCTTCGTGTCGAATGGCGGATGTGGAACATGGTGCGGGGTCTCCCCTACGAGTGGTTTAGGGAGCCGCAGACCGGCAAGTGACGGAAAAGGATGAGTCGACCTGGGACACGCTGCTGCGTGCCGGCCAGTGCTCGCTCTATCCTGGGGTTGGTGACCTCGGGCCTGGCAGGGCTCGGGCCCCGGCGTCACGCCGACCTACGACTCAGGCTTCTGGAGGGCTGAGAGTCGTCGACCGAGATGGCCGTTCTGCTGGCAGGCAGGGCGGCCATCGTCGTTTCATGGAGCGCGAGCTGGCTGCGGAGCGCTGCTCAAACCGCAACCGTCGATGGTCTTCGCGGGCGGGAATTGCCATCCTGCGATCTTGCAACGCATCCGACGCAGAGGCGAAGGCGTTTTCGGGCGTGGCGCCCGCTTGTGTACGGGTGTGTGCCGGGTCCTGGCCATGCTGTGGTGCCTCTCTGGTTCCGTTGGTTTCACCGCGCTGCTGCGGCTACTCGGATCAGTGCGGTACCGACCACCACAATCGGCGACCGCTTGGTGCAGTGCTTCCTGAAGTTGCTGGGGAGAAGCCTGTGCCGTGGCGCATTCTCCTCCTTCGGCGAGGGCTTCGGGGGCACACGCTCCATTTCGGAGTGTCGCTGGGCATCTTCCCTGCTCATGCCAGCCCCGACTGCCAGATCGTGACGTATGCGGCGGTGGCGTCGTCAGAGCGCTTGAACCGGGGCCATCGCTCACCGGTGGGGTCAGAAAGTTCAGCCTCACGGGTCCGAGCGATCAACGCTGCGGGGCCCTCGGTGCGCAAGAGCGTGAGGAGGTCGGCCCAGGTGAGGATCCCGAAAGAGTCGACGAGACGGCTCGCTCCGTCGGTGAGCAGAGCGGCTTGCCGTACGCGTGCGAGTTCAACGGATCCGGTGATTGCCTCATCCGCTGCTGTCGGATTGGTGGCTGCAACCCAGTAGCCACCGGGCGTGTTGCGAAGGTGGCGCTGGGCAGAGACGAGCTTTGACACGCGGGCCGCGTGCTCCGGAGTGCCGGTCGGCCCCTGAAGAGCTGCCTGCATCTCTTCCGCTGCGGTCTCCTCCACGCGCTTGTCGACGATCGTCTTGATGCCGGCGGTTCCAAGGTCGAGCACCAAGACGTTGTCGGAGAGCACCAGATAGTCGAGGGAGTGGCCCCGCTCACGGATCATCACCACGGTAGAGGCGGGCACGGCCTCCTGGTCTAGCGCACAGGTGTCGCGGTGCAGGTCATTGACCGCAGCGATGGCACGACGTAGAGCTTCGCGAAGGGAGACCTCTTCGTCGCCGATCAGGTTGATCAGGTTGGTCCCGAGTTGCCGGACGAACCATGGGGTGCCGTGCACGCATCCCATGGGCAGATCCTTCGGAGCAGACAGGCCGTCCAGCACGACGACCCCGGTGGGGCTCACGTGGGCCGTGTCCTCGTTCGCGGCTCCCGCACCTGGGGTCGATGCCATGGATACCTGCACGTCAGGCCCCTTCCGGGCGGTAGAACGGCGTGATGCGCTTGCTGGAGGTGATCTCCAGCGTGTCAGGGTCGAACGTACTGGCGATGAGGGTCGAGAAGCGCTTGGCCTTCAACTCCCTGTGCACGTTGACCAGCTCGTTGTTGAGCCAGTGAACGACTCCGCCGGAACCGCGGGCGTGGATACCGGCGATGTAGAGGAACGTGCCTTGACCGTCGGGGCGCGGGAGCCGACCGAAGTATGCGACGTCACTGTTGCCGCCGTGGTCCATCGGTGACCGGTAGACCTCGCCGGTCTTGCGGTCCGTCAGGTACCAACCGTCGTCGTCCTTGTCGAATCGCAGGTGAGGGTCACCTTCGAGAATCTGCTCGATCAGCGGCGACAGCCGAGGGCCGCAGATGACGACGAGGTTGTTGCGGTTGAGTCGCACGTTGCCCCCGAGCGGGATGCGCTCGAAGGTGATCTCCAGGCCGACCTCTTCGGCCAGCTCCCGCAGATGTTCGTAGGTTTGGAAGTCCTCCGTGGCGATCACGGGGCCTTGAACCCGCTTGTCGCGGCCGTTATCCAGCTTGCCGTGCTCCAACTTCTCGGCGAGGGCGACGATGACCTTGCCCGAGCCAAGGAACAGGCGTTCTGGAGGGGCGCCCTTCGCGAGTTGACTCACTCGTCCCTTGCTGATGCCGAGCTCTGCCGCCAGTTGGGTGCTGTTCAGCTTTCCGACTCGCAGGGTCTCGTTCATCGCTTCGTTGCGCACCGCCTGGAACTCGTTGCCGTACTCCTGCACCCTGCCGACGAGTCCATGGGCGATCTTGGCCCTCTGTAGAGGGTCTGCCAGCTCCTTGAGCTGCGACAAGGCGACGTCGAATGCTGCGTCGAGCTGGTCCTGTAGCCCGGGCAGCGGAGCGGTGTCGCGCTGTGCCTTCTCCATCAGTGCCTCCCTTCGTGACTCATGTTTACCGCACTAAACGGCATCTGTTCAAGGTGGTTGACTCCTTGCGGAATGACGCCCTATGGTTTCGGTACGCGATCGGTTTAGGGCGCTAAATCGTGGCGTTGCGTTGGCTATACCTGCACTTCGAGCGCCCACTTGGCGGCGTCAGAACCAGGTCCCCCGGGGCTGAAGCTGGCTGGCTGCTCGCTTCTTGAGAACTCAACAGCGTGCCAACTGATGCGATTCGGGCTTGAGCTGCCGGGCTCTCCTCTACCGAGGGGGCCCGGCAGCATCCCAAAAGCCGAGGTCATGAAGGGCGAGCCCGTTTGGCAGGGCTCCGCCGGGTTCGATTCCCGCTCGCCTACCGCGCCGACCCCAAGTACGGCGCGACCCCCAGCACGGCGTTGCAGCGCCATACGTGCCGGGGGTCCACGGATCCACCCAGATAGGAGCTGATCCGCATGACCATCATGCCCTCCGACCTGCCCCTGAAGTCCACCGGTGTCGCCGAGGAGCTTCAGGACGCGGTCGCCGACGCGTTCCCCCTGTTCGAGGCGGTTCAGGGTCTGGCCCGTCTCGGGGTCCGCGTCGAGTTCACGGTGGCGCCGTCGAAGATCCTGGCCACCATCACCGTCACGCCGGACGCGGTGCAGGTCCTGCCGGCGCTGCTGGAGTCGCTGGACGAGGCCCGCCCCGGGGCCCTCCCCACCGGCCAGCTCATCGTCAAGGGCTCGATGTGCCAGCGCACGGTCACCCTCACCGTGCTCATCCCGTTCGGCTGGGTCACCCCGGCGGAGCTCGCGGTGCTGACCGGCACCGGCGACGCCGACCCCTCCGGCCTGCTGTGAGCCCGTTCCCTCTCGGGGACGTCGCTCCCCGGCAGATCCGACTCGTACGAGACGCCCTGCTGATGGGCGGAGAGGTGGTCAACGCATGAGCACGAACACGCTGGTCAGGAACAAGGCCCACTCCCTCGACGTCTTCCGGCGTCAGGTCGACGTCGTCAAGTGGAACGTCGCCGCCTGGGAGTCGTACGAGACCCACGCCGAGATCGCCCGGGCCCACGGCCCGATCGGCGGCTTCACCGACAAGGCCCGCCGCCGCACGGAGGTGGTTGCGCTCCTCGCCTACGGCTTCGCGCTGTACGCGGCGATCGAGCTGCTGGAGGTCCTGGGGTTCTCGGAGGTCGCCGACCTCGACGAGCGCCTGGGCGAACTGGTCACCGGTCCGCTCGCCAAGGCTGAAGCCCGTCTTGGCCGGGAGGGTGACCTGCTCTTCCGGCTGAAGGCGGAGCGGGTGAGTCGGTCGTTCGTCACCTGGTTCGACCGCTTCGCCGGGCGACTTCCCCGCCTGACCCGGGGCTGACGGACCGCCCGGTGGCCACTTCCCCCGGTGGTCACCTGAGTACGAAAGGAGTTGACGTGGCGGGCCGTGGAACAGCCACCCGCAGTAAGCCGAGGTCGTCGACGCCCCGGGGAAGGACCCGGAAGTCGACCGCCCAGACCCCGCCCGCGCAGCGCACTCCGGAGACGGCGGCCGCCAAGGTGGCCGCTCCGCTGGTGCACGATGAGGCGGACCCCCGCATCGCAGATCTGCACGACCGGGCTGCCGATATGCGGGACATGGCGGCCGACATCCTCGGTGCGGCCCGGAAGGCGGCGGCCGCCGAGGCCGCGGCACTGATCCGGACCGCTGAGGAACAGGCCGATGCCATCCGCCATGCGGCGGCCGTCGACCGTCGCACAGCTCAGGAGGATGCGGACAAGGTCCGTGCCCAAGCGGCCCGTTCGGCCAAGGACACCGTGAAGACGGCCGAGGAACGGGCGCAGGCCTTGCTCGCCGATGCGGAACAGCGGGCGAACAAGCTCGCGGAACTGCGCCAGGCATCGGCCGAGGCCGCCTACCGCAACGCGCTGGCGGACGCGGCCCGGATCCTGGGTGAGGCGCAGGAGCAGGCGAGTGAGGTCAAGGCGGCCCGCGCGGCCGTCGAGACCGAGACGGACCTTCGCCGCCGGCGTGCCCTGCTCGAACTCGACGAGGAACTCGCCGCGCGGCGGGGGCAGATCGAGAGCGAGTTGGCGGAGCTGAAGGAGAAGGTCCGCCGAGAGGCCGAGGACGATGCCGAGGCGATCCGGGCTCAGGCAGAGCGGGAGGCCGGACAGCTCGGCGAACGGGCGGCCGCCGATGCCCTGCGCCTGCGCAGGGAGGAGGAGGACCGGGCCCGGGCGGCGGTCGCAGACATCCGCCGCGAGGCCGACCAGACCCTGAAGGAAGCCAAGGAGACCCGCTCGGAGATCGGCCGCGAACTGGCGACCGCGCGGGAACAGCGTCAACTCGCTGAGCAGCGCGCGGCGAAGCTGGACCGCAGCCGCAGCCGGGCGGAGGTCGTCAAGGAGGCCAGTATCTGGGTCGCCCTGACGGCGGTGATCCTGCTGACGGCGTCGGGCGAGTGGCAGTTCGCCCGGCTCGTCGGACTGGGCGATACCCCGATCGGAGACGCGGCCTGGGCCCTGCCGGTGGGCCTGGACGTGTACGCCATCACCGCGTTCCGTACGAAGCGCGACGTGCCGTTCGCTCTCGGGCTCATGGCGGCCACGAACATCACGTATCACGTGGCCGACATGACCGGCGTTGGCATGGACGTGGTCCACGGCAAGGCACACCCGAGCGTCTGGCTGATCGTCGTCGCGGTGATCATCGTGATCGCCATCGTGTGGCGCGTCCACCGCCTCCTGGAGGACGGCCACGACGAGCCCGCCCCCGCACCCGCCGCGTCCGGTAACCCGGCCGGTGGCTCCCCCGCCGGGGCGTCCGCGGGCGGCACCGGTAACGGCTCTACCGGTACCGGTAAGCCGACCGGTAACCGGGCTTCTACCGGTACCGGTAAGCCGACCGGTAAAGCCGGGTCTACCGGTAGCGGTAACTCGGGTTCTACCGGTGGCACTTCCCGCACCGGTAGCGGCGGCCGCCCCCGTGGCGGTAAGGGCCCCGGCGACCGGCCTACAGCCGCGCAGCGGCAGGCCGTGCGGGACCGCGCTACCGCGATCATCGCGGCGGGCGAGAAGCCTTCGCCTACCGCTCTCGCCGCCGAGTTCGGCGGCCTCGACCCCGAGTGGGTTCGCAACCAGATCCGCGCCGTCAGCGCCTGACGGTGCGGTCCGTACCGCCGCGGGCCCGAGCCCGCTTTCTGCCCCCGACAGACGGCGGGCTCCACCCCGAGAAGGAGTCACTCGTGACTGAGATCAACACCGTGGAATCCCAGGACCTCACACCCCTGCTGAACCTGAAGGTGCTGAGCACCTGGACGCTCGACCGACAGGGCGTGCACAACATCGACCTCGCCACGTACGAGCGGGGGCTGGCCACCTTCCAGACGGCACTGCGCTCGCAGCACGTTGAGGGCGACCGCACGGGGATGCTGGGCTCCTGGCAGCGGGCCAGCCGGGCCCGGAGGGTCCTCAAGCCCTGGAAGAAGCTGGTCAAGACGCAGAGGGACGCGGCCGCGGCCGCCGAGGAACTGCGCGTCGCCTACGCCGACCACGTCGCTCTGGTCGCCGCGCTGCCCCAGCAGCGCCGGGACAAGGCGGAGGCCAAGCTGAACCGCAGGCAGGCCGCCGGCGCCCTGGCCTCCAAGTCGCTGCACAAGACGGCGTCGAACATGGCGCCGAGCGGCTCGGAGGACGAGGACAGCGGCGAAACCGCTGGTAAGGGGCCTGCTCCGGCCCAGTCCGGCCCGATCCGGGGCATCAACGACCTGTTCCATAAGGCGGGTTGATGCTCCCCTCCGCTGAGCGCAGCCGGGCCAACCAGACCTCGCACTGGTCGGCCCGGCAGGCGGAGCAGGTCGCTCGCGGCACTCGGGGGCTGGCCGCCTCCTGGTGGGAAAGCGCCAAGCGAACCGCAACTGACCAGGAAGAACGCGGAAATGCGGAGGTCTGGGAGGCGCTGGTGCAGTTCCTGGAGAGCTACTGCCAGCAGCACGGCCCGCGGCCCGACGAGAACAGCCGCAGCCTGGCCAACCAGAACAAGCACTTCGGCGACCGGGTGGCGGCTGCCCGCACCCCGGGCGCCCGGGCCTCGATCTGGTGGGACAAGGCGCGCTCGATCGCCGCGAAAGCCGAACGGCAGGGCGACGAAGAGGCCTGGAACATCCTGTGCCGCTTCCTGGAGAACTACGCCCAGCACTACGCGCAGTAACCATCACCATCACCATCACCGCGACGGGCGGCCCGGATGGGGCCCCCAAGGCGGGCGCGCGGGAGCGCGGGCGCGCGGGCGCGCGAGGGTCCCCCATCCGGTCACTGTCTGTCAAGTAGGAGATTCCGTGGACGACGACAGGAATGTGCTCACATTCCTGTCGTCGTCCACGGAATCTCCTACTTGACAGACAGTGACCGGATGGG
>NZ_POUC01000292.1 GCF_002891435.1 Streptomyces cahuitamycinicus | reverse complement strand
AGCGTGCCCTCCCCCGCCATGCCCTTGACCAGACGCAACGCGTCGGACACGTCGTCGGCGAAGTCGTGCAGATGCTTCGCGAGTGTGCGCACCCGCTGCGGATCACCAGGCGTCGGATCCTTGTCCAGATCCAGGACATGCCAGTCCGCAGGCCTGTGCCCCGCCATACCGCAACCCCCGTCACGCGCACATCCACAGCAACAACCGTATGCACACGTGAACTTACAAGGCACAACCGTTCGACGGGAAGATCGGGCCAGGGTACGGTTTCTCGGAGATCAGAGTGCCGGACGTTGGGGGGCTCCCGGATGGGCAAGGGCAAGAGCGACCTCGCGCTCCCGCTGACCGAGCTGGAGAGCTACGGGCGCCGGCTGCGTTCCATCAAGACCCGTCTGAATCACACCAAGAAGCTCTTCGAGTCCTACAAGGACGATATCGGCGACGGCAGCGTCAATGACGCACTCGACGATTTCGAGTCCAACTGGGAGGACGGGCGTGAGGACATCACGCAGCAGCTGGATGCACTGGCCAGTATGTCCGATGCCGTTGTTCGCGAGTTCAAGAAGCTGGATGACGAACTCGCCAAGAAGGTGAACGACGCCATGAAGACCGAGGACAAACGGGGCGGTAAGGGCGGCAAGGGGGACGGCGCGGGGAAGTAGGCCCCGTCCGAGCTACGTGGAAAGGCCCTGGATCCGAAAGATCCAGGGCCTTTTCCGCGCGCTGCCTCAGGAAGCGATGGCCGCGTTGAGGTGCAGGTCCGCCGCGATGCCCTGCGGCGAGACGGCGAGGCCCAGGCCGCCGCCGACGCCGGTCGTGAGGCCCGCGGCCGTGGTCTCGACGTAGAGACCGGCTGCGGCGCCGGCACCCGCGGTGGCGCCGCCCGCCTGACCGCCGGCGACGGTGTCCAGCTCGGCGTCGGACATCTGGGCGGTCTCGATCTGCGGGGTGAACGCCATGGGGAGTGGTTCCCTTCGTTTTTTCATTCAAATGCTCGAGCGCGACTGATCAAAGCACGTCGGGAGAGGGGGCGGCCAGTCGGTGGCGACGGGTGGGAGTGGAATGGCGAGGGGAGAATTCATGGGTGTGACCTTTTGGTCACCGGTAACCTCGCGGTCTTCACATCTTCTGCCCCACCGCGGTACGGGAATGTGGTCCGCAGTAAGGGAAATGGGCCGGGCTCGTTTTCCGCCCGGCTCCTTCACGACCCCGCGGTGACCGGTGTGCAGATGCGACGAAGGTTCCGGACCGGCTCAGCCGACCTCGTTCTGCGCCACGGCCTGCCCGTGGACCACCACGTCGCCGCCGTAGAACATTCCCGTGAAGACCGGGGAGTACGTGAGCTGTACCTCGACCTCGACCTGCTCGGCGTCCGCCGTCACGCAGTGGGTCGCGCCGATGTCCGCGCCCGTCATGTCCATCTCGCGGGCGAAGGCCTTCACGCGGGCGTTGCAGTTCTCGAAGTTGATCGGCGCGGGGCCGCCCTCGTTCTCGTAGAGGGCGTCACGGTCGATGTCCTGGGCGGCGTATCGGGCAGCCTGTTCGGCGATGTCGGCGGCGCGTTCCCGCTTGGAGATGGACAGGCCGCCGTCGATGACGAACGCGGAGAGGGAGAGGAAGACGAGGGTGAAGATGATGACCGCTCCGGCGCCGGAGCCGCGGTCGTCCAGCCGCGCGCCACGGGCCGCCCACCACGACCGCCAGGAGGAGCGTAGGTGTCTCACGCCGACCTCCGGAACGGGTCGAGCGGGGAGCTGAAGCTCGACGACAGGGTCGTCGGGACGTCGAGGCCGAGCATGGCGAGACCCCGCACCTGACAGCTCACCTCGACGGTGAAGATGGTGTCCGGCTCGAAGCCCTGGCTGGTCTGCGTGACGGACACCGGGCCCGAGCAGACGTCCGCCAGGTTCGCATCCGCGGCCTTCCTCGCCTCGGCCATGGCCGTCGCGTGGTCCTTCTGGATCGACCCCGCGCGGGCCGCGTCCCGGGCGGCACCGTCGAGCGCCCCACGGCCGTCCACCAGCTGACCGAAGGCCACCAGGACCAGGATGAACAGGATCATCACCGGTGCGAGGATCACGACCTCGACGGTGGACAGGCCACTGTCGTCCGCGGACCGGCCGCCCTCGGGGAGGAAAGGGACGGACATTCAGTTGCCCTCTTCCTGTACGAACCGCTCCACCGGCCCCACCGACTGCGCGTGAACCGTGAGTTCCAGCCCGGGGAACACCGTCGGGACCGTCGCCGCGATCTCCACGCCCACCGTGTTCTGCTCCGGCTGCACCATCGTCACGTCCGGAGACAGGACCAGTTGGGGGCCGAGCTGGCGGATGTAGCTGTCCACCACGTCCCGCGCCTCGCCCCGCCACGCACCCGGCTGCTCGTCGGCCGTGGCGCGGGCCTTGCGGGCTCCGGCCTGGGCCGCCGCCTGGGCCACGTGGTCGGCGAAGAAGTACAGGGCGAACTGCACCGTCGCGAAGATCATGAAGAAGAGGACCGGGGTGAGCAGCACGAACTCGATCGCGGTCATGCCTGAGTCGCCGCGGGCGGCCGCCCGTTCCCGTGCGGCCCGCACCCAGCGGCGTGCCCGTCTGCCCACATCTGCCGACATCCCGTGAACCCCGTTGCTCTTGATGCTCCTGGTGCTCCTGGTGCTCCCGAGAGCGATCAGCAGGTCTTGCCCGCGTCCGCACCCTTGATGCAGTCGCCGACCTTGTTGGCGCCCTCGCTCAGCGCGGCGTTGATGATGGCGGCCACGACACCGACGATCGCCACGACGACCGCGGAGATGATGACCCACTCGACCGCGGAGGCACCGCGGTCCAGCTCGCCGGAGCGGGCCCGCTCGGTGCGGGCCTGGAGGAAGGTGACGAGGAAGTCCACGGCGGGGATGCCGGTGTGGAGGTTGCGTCCGTTCATGACGTCTTGTCCTTTCGAAATCAGGTCACGGAGTTCTGGAGTTGTGGAGTTCGCTCACTGCGAGCTCACCGCAAGGCTCAGCACGGCTCACTGCACCTGGAACACCCGCATCGCCGCCGGAAAGATCAGGAACACCAGGAACCCGGCGCACAGCAGCAGCTGCGCCACGAGCATCGACTGGGACTTCTCGCCCGCGCTGCCCTCGATCTCGGCGAGCTCGCGGTGCCGCATGGTCTCGGCGCGGGAGGCGAGGGACTCGCGGACCTTGGCTCCGTCGTCCGCGACCAGGGCCAGGGATGCGGAGAGGTCCTTGAGTTCCTCCACGCCGATCTCCTCGCCGAGCGCGCCGAGCGCCTGCCACTGGCTGACGCCGGTGA
Organism: Streptomyces cahuitamycinicus; assembly: GCF_002891435.1. Classification (GTDB taxonomy): domain Bacteria; phylum Actinomycetota; class Actinomycetes; order Streptomycetales; family Streptomycetaceae; genus Streptomyces; species Streptomyces cahuitamycinicus. The sequence goes on along the minus strand of NZ_POUC01000292.1, from coordinate 7,189 downwards.
TGCGGGCGTCGGACAGGGCGTTGCGGATGCGCTGGTTGGCCCAGCCGTCGGAGATCTCGGCCGCCGCCATCAGGGCCTCGGGCAGACCGCGTCCGCCTGCGAGGCTCATCGACACCAGGTCGAGGTACGCGCCGATCACACGCCGCAGGTCGCGCCGCTTGTCGGCGGCGTCCCGCCGTACCTCCAGGTCGGGCAGGAAGAAGAAGACGACCGCGAAGAGCAGGGCCATCCAGACCGGGATGATCGGGCTCCTGCCGAAGCCCAGCGTGTAGACGATGGCGAACAGGAACGGGCCGAAGAACAGGCCGGCCACGCCCAGCAGCACCTTCGTCGCCAGGAACTTCTCCCAGCTGCGGTCCAGCACCGCGAGGTCCGCGCGCAGCGAGCGCTGCTCCCAGCCCTGCTGGAGGTAGAACTCCGAGACACGCAGGCCCACTTCGGCCCGCACCGCGCCCAGGCGGCCATTCTCCCGCTCGACGCGGGCCGATTCGTAGGCCGAGCCTCGGGCGCGCATCGCGTCGATCCGCGCGACCTGTGAGATCGCGCTGCGCTTGGTGGGCATGAGGGCGCGCACGAGGGCGTAGATGCCCAGGCCGATGACGGCGCCGACGACGAGCGGCATCGTGAGGTCCATCAGCGAGCCCCTTCTTCCTGCGGCAGCCGCTGCTGGGACTGCGCCCCGGACGGCGTCCTCGGACGGACGAACTGGACGGAGGCCTCGTCGCGGACCAGGAAGCGCTCGGGTGTCTCGATGGTGGACAGCTTGCGCAGCCACCAGAAGCCGAGCGCGAACAGGCCGCAGACACAGGCCAGGACGAGCTGGCCGACGGCCGTTCCGTACGGCTCCACGAAGTCGCGGTTGAAGATGGACAGGCCGAGGACGAAGGCGACGGAGACCGCGACGACGATCTGCACCGAGCGGCGGGTCGAGGCGCGCTGGGCCATGACCCGCTGGCGCATGTCGACCTCCTCGCGGGCCGACTTGGCCAGGGCGCCGAGGACTTGGCGCAGACCCGGGCCGCGCAGCCGTGCGTTGAGGATGAGGGCCGCGACGATGATGTCGGCGGAGGCGTCGTCGATCTCGTCGGCGAGCTGCTGGAGCGCCTCGGGCAGCGGGGTGCGGGCGCGCAGCCGGTCGACGAGGGCGTCGAGGTGGGGGCGCAGCACGGGGGCCGCGGCACGGGCCGAGGCCGGGATGGCCTGTTCCAGGCCCACGGCGCCGGCGATGGTGTCGCGCAGGGACTCCGTCCAGGAGGCCAGGGCCTCGACGCGGCGCATGGCGGCCCGTTCCTCACTGGCGCCGCCGAACAGGCGGTCCCAGAAGAAGACGAGGACGCCGGCCGCGATGCCCGCGACGGCCCAGCGGGTGAGGACGAGGACGACCAGGCCGACAATGGCGGCGAGCGAGCCGCGTTGGCCGGCGAAGCGGATGAGTTCGCCCGCCCGCTCCGCGGCCTTCTGCTTCTCGTGGTCGGGCTTGGCGGGCAGTCCGCGGATGGCGATGAGGAGGAGGGCGAGGCCGCCGCCGACGGCGACGCCGCTCCCTATCGAGTACAGGACGGTGGTGGAGAACAGGCCGCCCATGGAGCCGAGCGAGCCGATGGCCGTGTTGGTCGTGGTCATCCCCGGCTCACCCCCAGGTCCCGGACGGCTGGTAGCCGTGTGCCATCAGTTCCTCCAGGCAGGCTATGGGGGCGTGCGGCACGATCCGGCCGTCGGGGGCCTCCGCGAACACCTCGCTGGACAGCACCCGTCCGTCCACGCCGTTGACCTCGCGGACGGAGGTGACCATGCGCTGGAGGCGGCCGCCGTTGCCGAAGTTGTTGCGCCGCTGGATGAAGACGACGAAGTTGACCGCGCCCGCGATCAGCATCTGGCTGGCCTCGATGGGCAGCCGTTCCGTCGCCTGCAGCGCGTAGGTGGAAATACGGTTGAAGACCTCGTGCGAGCTGTTGGCGTGGATCGTGGACAGTGAGCCGTCGTTGCCCTGCGACATCGCGTTGAGCATGGTGACGATCTCGTCGCCGAGGACCTCACCGACGATGACCCGGGAGGGGTTCATACGCAGCGAGCGTCGCACCAGTTCCGCCATCGAGATGGTGCCCTGGCCCTCGGAGTTGGGCAGGCGCTCCTCGAAGGCGACCACGTTGGGGTGCAGGTCGGGGAAGGTGTCGAGGCCCAGTTCCAGGGCCCGTTCGACGGTGATGAGGCGCTCGTGCGGCGGGATCTCGTTGGCGAGGGCGCGCAGGAGCGTGGTCTTACCGGCGTTGGTGGCGCCGGCGATCATGATGTTCTTGCGGGCTCGGACCGCGCAGGCCATGAAGTGGGCGACCTCGGGCGACAGGGTGCCGTTGCCGACGAGGTCGGAGATGAACACCTTGCCCATGCGCGCCCGGCGGATGGACAGCGCGGGGCGCCGGGTGACGTCCATGACGGCCGACAGTCGCGAACCGTCGGGGAGGCGCAGGTCGAGCTGGGGGTTGGCCGAGTCGAAGGGCCGGGAGGAGAGACCGGAGTACGCACCGAGCACCTGGATGAGCTCGATGAGCTCCTCGTCGGTCTCGGCGACGGGGTCCACCTTCTCCTCGCGTCCGTCGGCATACCCGACGAACACCTGGTCGCAGCCGTTGATGTCGATGTTCTCGACCTCGGGGTTGTCCAGCAGCGGCTGGAGCCGGCCGACACCGAACAGCGCGGCGTGCACGGCGGCCGCGTACTGCTCCTCGGTCTCGGCGTCCAGCGGCGTACGGCCCGCGTTGATCTCCGTGCGGGCGTACTCCTCCAGGATCTGGGCTATGACGGCACGGGCGTACTGCCGCTCGTCCTCCGTGGACATCGGGGTGACGCCCGCGACCTGGTCCTGCCGGCGCTGCTCGGCGATGCGGTCGCCGGCGTCCTGGCGGAACCGCTTGACCAACTGGTGGTCGACAGCGGTCATGCGCCGGCCCCCGCGTGGCCCTGCATCTGGCCCGGGGCGTGCGGGGCGTGGTGGGCCTGGGGCGCCTGGTCGGCCCGGGCGGAGGCGGCCCAGGCGGCGCCGTACTGCTGGTAGAGGTCGGCGGCGACCTTGCGGGCCGAGCGGATCAGCAGCGACTTGTCGAGGCGGCCCCGCTTGCGGCCGGCCAACTGGTCGGCGCCGGCCGGGTCGTCGGCGATGGTGCCGACCACGCGGGCACCGGTCTGGGCGTGCACGAGCATGTCGTTGACCTGCGAGGCGAGCTTGCCTGCCGTGCCGGTGTCGGCGATCAGGACGACGCCGATCATCGGGGTGCCGAGGCTGGCGGCGCCACGGGGTCCGCCGTGCAGCTTGGCCGCGAGGGCGGCGGCGCGGTCCCGGACGCGGGCGAGGGCCTCCGGCTCGGTGCGCGAGATGAGCAGCACGAGCGCGGCGTGCGGGAACAGCTCCACGGCCGGGGTGTCGCCGCTGACGCGTCCGCAGTCGGCGATGACGTCGGCGGCGGCGTGCGGGGAGTCGGCGAGGGAGTTGAAGGCGTGCCCGAGGGTCGGCCACAACCCCGCCAGTCCGGCGGCCTGTTCGGCGATCCCGAGCCCGACGAGGACCTCGAGACCGCCGCTCAGCGGCTGGACGTGGTCCCAGAGCTGGTCGGGCACGAGGCCGCGGCGGGCGGTGGCGGCGATGGAGAGCATGCCGGTGTTGGGGTTGAGCGGTCCGCCGTGCGCGGCGGCACTGCGGTAGACGAGGTCACCGCCCGCCGGGTCCGCCTCGGCGAGCAGGACACGCCGCGGCCAGACCGCCGCGAGGGCGACGGCCGCGGTGGTGACGCCGGGGGAACCCTTGTCGGCGGCGAGAGCGATGAGCGCCATGGGTTGGGTGCCGCCTTCTAGTTGCCGGAGTTACCGGGGACCTGGACGAGGGCGACCTCGCCGTTGGAGGCGGCCTGGGCCAAGCCGGCGGCCTTGTCGCTGTCGACGGTCAGGGTGACCGCCAGGTTGGTGCTGCCGACGATCTCGTCGCCGCTGTCCTTCGGGCCCGGAACGTAGGTGACGCGGGCGCTGTCGACGATGACGGAACTGTCGGTCGCCGACGACGAGGAGGAGTCGCTGTTGCTGTTGCCCGAGCCGGTGGCGGAGCCGACACGGTAGGCCGCGACGGTGTCGCCCTGCTTGATGCCGGTCGGGTACTGGCCGGCCTTGAGGGAGAGGCCCACGGTGGCCTTGCCGGCGGCGACACCCGCCTCGTCCCCGAACATCTCACCGACGACGACGGCTCCGGCGGGGATGGCGTTGACGGCCTTCAGCTTCTGCTTCTTCAGCTCGTCCAGCTGGGTCCACTCGATGTAGTGGATGCTGTCGTCCTTGGCGACCATGACGGGGGTCGAGTTCGACTGGGTGACCGAGCCGCCCGGGGGGATCGCCTGCGTGACCTTGACGACCTCGATGCGCTCACCGACCTGGAGCACGAGCATGGTCGCACCCAGCGCGCCCGCCAGGATCAGCAGCACCGCGAGCGCGGCCAGAGCCGGTTTGCGCTCGCGAGGCGGGGTGGGAAGCCGGTCGCCGACCGACGGCTGAGCCGGAGCGGCGGAACGACCTGCGCCCGCCCCCGTACGCTCTTGGATCTTCACGCAACCGCTCCCCGTACACCCAAGAAGATGTCTGTCATGTGCCTTCAAATTCGGACACTTCACCCGCGTCGACCCGCACGGAGAAGTGCGGGACGGGCCGGACGTACCCGCCCGACCTGGGCGAATAGCCAGCACTGGGGGTGAGTGTCAAGCCATCGCACCGTATCAGCCGCACATAAGCCCCTCAAGGCGCGTCCGGCCCCACGGGTCGCAGGGTGCGGCCTGTTATCCATCTGCAACGTCCGGCCCGGTCAACCCTCCCAGAATCAGCCCCAGATGACGGCAGCACCTGTGCGTGAGCGAATCGCTTGGGACCCCAGCAGCCCAGGACCACGGGCTGGTTCGTCACCTACCGGCCATCAGGCCTGCACGATTCACTCACGAAGTCGGGGTGGGACACCGCGTGACCCCGCCCTGGCGAGGGCGACGCCGATCCTGAGGAGCCCCTCCGGAGCACCGGCCGGGCCGCAGCCACGAATTCGAGGTGCGGACACCGCACGATCCCGCCCCGGCGAGGGCGACGCCGTGATCCTGACGAGCCCCTCGGGAGCACCGGCCGAACCGCAGCCGGGCGTCCTGTAGCACTCGCGAACGGCCGAGTAGAGTGCCGCGCGGACATCGATCGGACCGCGGGGGACTCACCGGTGAGAGCAGTCACGACGAACAACGCCCGCACAGCAGGGATACGGGCAACGAGCAACAGCCGCAGGCGCGTTGTCAGGCTGCTTCTCGCCCTGAGCGCGCTGACGGCCCTCTTCGCGACCGCTACATCCGCCGTCGCCGCGAGCGCCGCCGATGCCCCCACCCAGGCCGCCTACCTCGCCGACCGCCTCCGCGAGAACCCGGTCCACGTCACCGACCAGCTCCCCCGCGAGGTCCCGCGCTCCACCGCCCCCGACCTCGCCCGGATCGCGAAGAAGACCGGCGTCCCGACGTACGTCCTGGTCCTGCCCATGCAGAGCAGCACGGACGGACGGCAGCTGCTCGGCGCGGTCCACGACCGGCTCGGGCGGGACGGGCTGTACGTCCGTTTCGAGGGTCCGGACATCGCGGAGGCCAGGGCCTTCGGCGTCGACGCCCCCGCTGACGCCGCCGTCACCGTCACGCAGTACGAACTCCCTTACGACGCGGGTCCGTTGCTCAGCTTCGAGCGGTTCGCCGACGTCATCGCGCAGGGCAACGAGAAGGCCGCCGCCCGCGCCGAGGCCGCTCGCGAGAAGTACCAGGACGACGAGCCCTCCGACTTGTACATCGGCCCGTCCGACCGCCAGAACCAGTCGTTCATCACGGGCATCCTGCTCACCGGCGTACCGCTGACGATCCTGCTGCTCGCGGTCTACGCGGGGCGCGGGCGGCCGAAGAAGCCCGTCCTGCGCCCGGTCGTCTGGGGCGCGGCTCTCCTGTCCGCCGCCGCTGTCGCCCTCGCCGCCACCGCCGTCTTCGACCAGACCCGGTCGAGCGCGGCGCAGCCTCCCACCCCCGCCGATCTGTCGGCCCGTGTGGAGCGGGTCGCCGCAGGGCTGAAGCAGGACCCGGTGTACGCCGATCCGGAGAGCCCGCGCGTCCTCGACGCCCGGCAACTGGACCGGCTGCACGAGCGGATCCGGGACTTCCGGCGTTCCGACGGCGGCGGCCCGGTGTACGTCTCCCTCGTGCCGCAGACGCCGGAGAGCGAGTCGGCCGGCGACTCGGGCCTGTTCGCCGCGGCGGTGCACGCCAAGGTGGGCGGGGACGGGGTGTACGTGGTCGCCGATCCGGACGACGGCACGATCGACGCCTACAACCACGGCCTGCGCCTGGACGGCAACCTCCTCACCTTCGACATGCCGGACTCCGTCACGCTGGGCGACAGCAGGGCGGACGAGGCCGGCGACCACCTCCTCGGCGAGCGCCTCGACGCGCTGATGACCTTCCTCGACGACACCCCGCGCACCGACCGGCCCTGGTCCGAGCCCGCGCCCCCCGCAGCGCCGAGCGCCGCCGGTGAGACCGCCCTCCCGCCCCTGTTCTCCACGGACTTCTGGCCGGGCCTGTTCGTGGGCGCCTTCGCGGCCCTCCTGCTGTCGAGCGTCGTGGCCGGGGCGACCTGGATCGTCCGGGCCCTGCGGCGGCGGCGCTCCCCCGCGCCCGAGCCGTCCGGCAGTTTGCCGCTCACCGCCCCGACCGAACCGTCGGTGTCCTACCTCCGGCGCACGGCCTACGCCGAACTCACCGCTCTTACCGCCGAGTTCAGCTCCCCGGACGATCGCGGCCGCGCCTGGGACCACCTCGACGCCGCGCTCCTCCTCGTCGACGGCGATCCCGGGCGCGTGCGGCAGCCTGGGACGGATGCCGCGACCCTGGTGGCCGTCATCGTGCTCGCGCGAGCCGGCCGTGCCGCACTCGCCGGCGACCCGGCCGACCTGTGCTGCGGCGTCAACCCGCTCCACGGCCCAGCCACCCGCCGGCACCACGTCCGCGTCTCGGCCGAGCGCAACCACCGCCGCCTGCTCCCCGTCTGCCGGCTCTGCGGCGACACGGCCGTCGCCGAACCGGGCGGCATCCCGGCCCGGCTGCTGAAGCTGCCCGACCCCTCCCCCGGCAACACCCGCGTCCCCTACTAC
>NZ_POUC01000291.1 GCF_002891435.1 Streptomyces cahuitamycinicus | reverse complement strand
CACAGAACCCCTCGCCCAACGCCGCATGGCCGAATCCGGCCCCTGCCGTCTGTAATCCCATCCCCCCCAGCCCACCGTCGTCTTTCGGTCGCGCCCGCAACCAACCCGATCCACTCCTGTTCGTTCGGCGCTTCGGACGGACGGCCGTCACCAGGGATGTCGTCCGGCTCCGCTTCCAGCCCCACCCGCTCGGCCCGCTCCGCAGCCTGCCCTGTCGGCAAGAAATTCTTGTCCGAATCATTGACGCACCCTCAGCCCCTCCGTACCTTGTGCCAGCAAGCGCTTACTTGAAACGATTCATGCGAGCGGGACGACGTGCGGGGAGGTCCAACCGTGGTGAACGGCAGGAATGTTGAGAGGCGTACCATCCTGAAGGCGGCCGGAGCCACGGCAGCCACGCTGGGGCTGGCCGCGACGACCGGCTGCGGTGGCGACGGAGGGGCCTCCGCCGACGGGACGGTGACGATCCGTTACGCGTGGTGGGGTGCGGAGGACCGCGCCCAGAGAATCACCAAGACCATCGCGCTCTTCGAGAAGAAGTACCCGAAGATCAAGGTGAAAACGGACTTCCAGTCTTATCTCGACTTCTGGAAGAAGTTCAACACCCAGGCATCCGGCGGAAATCCGCCGGACGTGTTCCAGAATGCGATCGGCTTCCTCCGGAAATACGACGCCAAGAACGTGCTGCTGGATCTGAGCGAGCAGGCCAAGGCCGGCAACCTCCGGATGGAGGGATTCCGCGCGGGCCTCGAAAAGTTCGGCGAGATCGACGGCAAGCTCCTGGGCGTGCCGGTGGGTTCGAACTCCATGGCCCTGGTCATCGACAAGCCCGTCTACACCCGCGCCGGCGTCAAGCCCGAGCAGGGCTGGACCTGGGACGACTTCGACGCCGCGATGAAGAAGATCCGTGACAAGACCGGCCGCGCCGGCGACAGCGGCATGTACGGCGTCATGTACCTCTACGACCTGTACCTGCGCCAGAACGGCAAGGCCTTCTTCACCGAGGACCGGCTCGGCTTCACCGAGTCGGACCTGACGGACTGGTGGACCAAGGCCGAGAAGGGCGTCAAGGACGGCATCTACGCCGATGCCAAGAAGGTCGTCCAGAACAAGCCCAAGTCGGCCGTCGCCGCCGAGCTCGCCGGTGGCGAGTTCACCTGGGACAACTTCACGGTCCGCTACACCGCCGAGGGCAAGAGCGAGTACGGCCTGGCGCCCATCCCGACCACGGACGGCAAGAAGACCGGCCAGTACCTCGGCTCGTTGATGCTGAGCGCCTCCAAGCGCACCCAGCACCCCAAGGAAGTCGCCCAGTTCATCGACTTCATGGTCCACGACCCCGAGGTCGCCAAGATCATGGGCTACGACCGCGGCGTCCCCGCGACCCAGGCCCAGTACGACGCGTACAAGCCGACCGACGAGGTCAACAAGGCGATAGCCGCCTACGAGGAGTCCCTCGTCGAGGCCGGAGTCCTGGAGCCCATCACGCCGCATCCGAACGGCGCGGACATCTGTGAGTCCGCGTTCCTGCGCATCGCCGAGGAACTCGCCCTGGGCAAGAGGTCGGTGGACGAGGCCGTCCAGCAGTTCTTCACCGAGTCGAAGACGGCTCTCGGCACCTGATGGGAACCACCGTGACACACGCCCCAGCGATGGAGGGCCTGACCCAGGACTCCGAGCCGCGGCACGGTCCGGTGAAGCCCGAGCGCCCCGCCGCCCTCAAGCGGCGGCGGCGCAGGGAGAACCTGGCCGGCTATCTCTTCATGTCCCCGTGGATCGCCGGGTTTCTGCTCCTCACGGCGGGCCCGATGATCGCCTCGCTCTACTTCGCCTTCACCGACTACAACCTGTTCGACGCACCGAAGTGGATCGGCCTGGACAACTTCTCCGAGATGTTCGGGGATCCGCGCTGGCGCCACTCGGTGCAGGTGACGCTCTGGTACGTCGCCGTCGGCACGCCGCTGAAGCTGCTCGCCGCCCTCGGCGTGGCGCTGCTGCTCGCCCAGAGCCGGCGCGGCCAGGCCTTCTACCGGGCCGCCTTCTACGCGCCGTCGCTCATCGGCGCGAGTGTCTCCATCGCGATCGTGTGGAAGGCGATCTTCTCGGACGACGCGGTCGTCGACCGTACCCAGAAGATCTTCGGGATCGACGTAGGCGGTTGGACCGGCGACCCGGACATGATCATCTACAGCCTGGTGGCGCTCACCGTCTGGCAGTTCGGCGCACCCATGGTCATCTTCCTGGCCGGCCTCAAGCAGGTCCCGCGTGAGCTGTACGAGGCGGCCGAGGTCGACGGGGCGGGCAAGCTGCGGCGGTTCTGGAACATCACGCTGCCGATGATCTCCCCCGTCCTCTTCTTCAACGTCCTGCTGGAGACGATCCACTCCTTCCAGATCTTCAGCTCGGCGTACATCGTGGGCGGCGGCGCCGGCGGCAACGCCTGTGGTCCCGCCGACGGTTCGATGGTTTACACCTGCTACCTCTACGTCCAGGGCTTCGAGAACAGCCGCATGGGTCTGGCCTCCGCCATGGCCTGGATGCTGCTCGTCGCGGTCGCCCTGGTGACGGCGGTGCTGTTCTGGTCCCAGAAGCGCTGGGTGCACTACGAGGAGGGCGCCCGATGAGTGCTCAGGCCACCGATGTCACGCCGCGAGGGGGCGGACTGCGGCACAGGCTGCCCGGCTCCATGGCCTGGCATGTCGGGTCCCTGCTGGTCCTCGCGGTGATCCTCTACCCGGTGATCTGGGTCATCGGCGGGTCCTTCAAGAAGAGTGAGGACATCGTCGGCAGCCTGGATCTCTTCCCGGGTGACCCGGTCGTCGACAACTACAAGAGCCTCGCCGACGGCATCGCCGACATCTCGGTCTCCACGTTCTTCTTCAACTCGCTCTTCCTCGCGGTCGGTTCGGTCATCGGCATCGTCCTGTCCTGCTCGCTGACGGCCTACGCCTTCGCGAGGATCAGGTTCGCGGGCCGCAATCTGCTGTTCACGCTGATGATCGGGACGCTCCTGCTGCCGTACCACGTGCTGCTCATCCCGCAGTACGTGCTGTTCCGCAACATGGACATGATCAACACCTACACGCCGCTGCTGCTCGGGAAGTACCTGGCCACCGAGGCGTTCTTCGTCTTCCTGATGGTGCAGTTCATGCGCAACATGCCCAAGGAGCTGGACGAGGCGGCCCGCCTCGACGGCTGCGGGCACCTGCGGATCTACTGGTCGATCGTCCTGCCGCTGAGCCGCCCGGCCCTGATCACCAGTGCGATCTTCACCTTCATCAACTCCTGGAACGACTTCATGGGCCCGCTGATCTACCTCAACGAGCCCGACAAATACACCGTCTCGCTCGGCCTGAAGATGTTCGTCGACCAGGAAGGGGTGGCCAACTACGGCGGCATGATCGCCATGTCGCTGGTGGCGCTGCTGCCGGTGCTCGCCTTCTTCCTCGCCTTCCAGCGGTATCTGATCGACGGCATGGCCACGTCGGGTCTGAAGGGCTGAGGCGGGCATGGCCGGGACACGGGTGAAGGCACGGGTGAAGGTACGGAGCGAGTCGGCACTGGCCGAGCGGTTCGCGGTGTTCGCCGAGTGCCTGCTGACCGGTGTGTGGATCGCGGTGGCCTCACTGGGAGTCGTCACCTATCCCGCCGCGTTCGCCGCCGGGGCGCGGCATCTGCGGCGCCGTACCGCCCATGAGCAGGGTGGCTGGCGGGAGTTCGTCGCCGACTTCCGCTCGGCCCTGCGCGGCGGGTGGCTCGCCGGGCTCGCCGGGTGGGCGGCGGTGGCCGCCGTCTGGGTGGACGTGCAGGCGGCCCGGGCGGGGATCCCCGGCGGGCCGCTCGTCGGGGCCGTCGGGGTCGTCGCGCTGATCGGGCTCGTCGTGGCCGGGCTGCGCGCGGCGGCGGTCTGGACGCCGGGCGCCCGCTGGCGGACGCTGCTCTCCGAAGCCGGGCGGCGGACGGTGCTCGATCCGGCCGGGTCCTTCCTGATCGTCTGCGGGCCGGCCGTGGTGGCCGTGTCCGCCTGGTTCGCCGCACCGCTGGCGATCGCCGTCCTCGGCGCTGTCGCGGCGGCGGCCGTCGCCGTGGAGGAGCGCTACCGGCACCGCTGAACGGCGGTGCCCCCCAAGCCAGGTCGGCGCTCCGGCGCCCGCACCTCTCTATGCCATGCCCCTGACCATCGCGTTCCGCACGGAACCGCTTCCCGCACGGACGAGGAAAGGCAGCATCGCCATGTCTCCCATCCCCCGCAGATCCCTCCTCAAGGCAGCCGCCGTCGCCGGAGCCGCCGCCCAGTTCAGCTGGGCGGTGGGGGCCCAGGACGCCCAGGCCGCGCCCGGAGCCGACCCCGCCGACGTGGACCCGGTGACCCTCGACTGGCTGGAGGACGGCGGCCTCGGCGCCGCACCCGGCTCCACCGTCGGCGTGCCCTGGCCCAAGGGCGCGTACCAGAAGGACCAGACCTTCGCGCTGACGGATTCCGGCGGCAAGTCCGTCCCCGTGCAGTCCTGGCCGATCGCCTACTGGCCCGACGGCTCCCTCAAGTGGACCGCGCACGCGGTCGCCTCGGGTGACGGCAAGCTCACCCTCGCCGCCGGGACACCTGCCGCTCCCGGGAAGAAGGTCACCGTCGAGAAGCGCGGCGGCACCATCGACATCTCGACCGGCGTCATCACCGCGAAGATCGGCAAGTCCGGCTCCACCATCGTCAAGTCCGTCACCCGCGGCTCCACGGAGATCGCGAAGAACGGCCGGCTCGTGCTGGTCCGCCAGCCCGAGATCGAGGACGAGGACCAGGGGGCGGTCAGGACCGAGCGCTTCGACGGCGCGATCTCCAAGGTCGAGGTCGAGCAGGCCGGCCCGGTCCGCGCGGTCGTCCGCGTCGACGGCAAGCACCGCAAGGGCGGCCGCAGCTGGCTGCCGTTCTCGATCAGGCTCTACTTCTACGCGGGCGCCGACTCCTTCCGCATGGTGCACACCATCACCTACGACGGCAAGCAGGAGCCGGGCAAGGCCAGTGGTGACTTCATCCGCGGCCTCGGTGTCCGCTTCACCGTGCCGATGCGCGACGAGTCGTACGACCGCCACATCCGCATCTGCGGCGACGGCACCGGACTGCTGCGCGAGGCCGTCAAGGGCATCACCGGACTGCGCCGGGACCCGGGCGCGGCCGTGCAGGCGGCCCAGTTCGAGGGCAAGAAGCTGCCCGACCCCGCCACCTGGGACCAGCGGGTGACGACCCGGCTGCAGTACATCCCCGAGTGGGGCGACTACACCCTCTCCCAGCTCTCCGCCGACGGCTTCACGCTGCGCAAGCGCACCAAGAAGGGGCATGGCTGGGTCGCCGCGGGCGGTGGCCGGCGCGCCTCCGGCTTCGGCTACGTGGGCGGGGCGAGCGGTGGGTTCTCCTTCGGGCTGCGCGACTTCTGGGAGAAGTTCCCCGCCCAACTCGACATCCGGGACGCCCACACCGACGAGGCCGAGGTGACCCTCTGGCTCTGGTCGCCCGAGGCGCAGCCCATGGACATGCGCTTCTACCACGACGGCATGGGCCAGGACACTTTCCCGGAGCAGCTCGAAGGCCTCAACATCACCTACGAGGACTACGAGCCGGAGTTCGGCACCCCGTACGGCATCGCCCGCACCTCCGAACTCCTCTTCTGGGCCAACGAGACGACCCCGACCCCCGACCGGTTCGCCGAGCAGGTCGAGGCCGTCCGCGTGCTGCCCCAGCTGGCCGCCCCGCCCAAGCAGCTCATCAAGGCCAAGGTCTTCGGACCGGGGATGTACTCCGAGCCCGACCGCTCCACCCCGGCCAAGGCGAAGATCGAGGACCACCTCGACTTCCTCTTCACCTACTACAAGGACCAGGTGGAGCAGCGCCGCTGGTACGGCTTCTGGGACTACGGCGACATCATGCACACCTACGACACGTTCCGGCACCAGTGGCGCTACGACATCGGCGGCTACGCCTGGGACAACTCCGAGCTGTCGCCGGACCTGTGGCTCTGGTTCGCCTACCTGCGCTCCGGCCGCGCCGACATCTTCCGCTTCGCCGAGGCGATGACCCGGCACACCGGCGAGGTCGACGTCTACCACCTGGGCAAATGGGCGGGCCTCGGCACCCGGCACGGCGTGCAGCATTTCGCCGACAGTGCCAAGCAGCAGCGCATCGCCAACACCACCTACCGGCGCTACTACTACTTCCTCACGGCGGACGAACGCGTCGGCGACCTCATGCACGCCAACGTCGACTCCGACGAGACGTTCCTCGCCCTCGACCCCCTGCGCAAGATCCGCACCGAGCCGTACACGCCCGACCGGCACGCCCTGTCGATCGGCTTCGGCACGGACTGGAGCGGTCTGGTGTCCGCCTGGCTGACGGAGTGGGAGCGCAAGGGCCCCAAGTGGGAGAAGGCCAAGGCCCGCGTGCTGTCCACGATGGAGACCATCGCCGCCCAGCCCAACGGCTTCGTCCAGGGCAGTGGCCTGTACGACCTGGACACCGGGAAGTTCGCCGTAGCCAAGACCGCCAAGGTGGAGGTCTCGCACCTCTCGGCCGTCTTCGGCCTCAACGAGCTGTGCGCCGAGCTCATCGACCTGGTCGACATGCCGAAGTTCAACGAGGCGTACTTCGACTACTGCCGCTACTTCAACGCCACGAAGGCCGAACAGGCGGCACGCTACGGCTCCAACTTCGGCTCCCTGCTGCTCTTCCAGGGCCACTCGCGCCTCGACGCGTACGCGGCCGTCAAGACCGGGGACGAGAAGCTCGCCAAACGGGCGTGGGAGAAGTTCTACAACTCCGACGGCTACAAGGAGTCCGCACCCTGGCGGACGGAGAAGGTGAGCGGCCCCGTCGCCCTGGTGCCGGGCAGCGAGGCCACCTGGGTGGCCACGAACGACACCGCGCTGTACGGCCTCGCCGCCATCGAGAACCTGGCACTGCTCGGTGACGAGATGCCATAGCGGAAAACGCAACAAGCGGACAGCCGGAACGAGCGGTTCCCGTGGCGACGCCTCGGCGGGAACCGCTCGTCCCTAGTCGATGATCTGGTTGAAGAACAGGACGGCCGGGGCCACCACCCCGCCGCCGACGCTCACCGCGACCGGCCACACGTGGCCGGCCATCGCCGCCAGGACGGTGGCACCGATGCCGACCAGGGCCGCCAGCAGGAAGACGATCGCGGCGCGCTGACTGATGAGCGGTCCGTCCCGGCCGGGCCCTCGGCGGTCGGCCTGTGCCACCTCGGTGCCCCCTACCCGACGCCGTGAACGGGTTCGTACTCCGGCTGTCGCCCGGGGACGCCGTGGCCGTCCGGGCCCGGTACGTCCCACGGATCCTGCGCGGGACGCAGAAGTTCGAAGCGGACCCCGCGGCCGTCACCGCTCGTCCGGACCCCGTACACGGCGGGTTCGGGCAGGCTGTTGTAGTGGAAGGGCGTCGAGAAGTAGTAGGCGCCGGTGTCCGGGACGGTGATGAGGTCACCCGGTTCCAGGAGCGGCAACGCTCGGTCACGCGCCAGCAGGTCCCCGGCGAAGCAGGCGGGTCCCGCGATGTCCTGGCGGACCGGTCCGCCCCGCTTTGCCGTGCCGCTCCCGTCGTGCGCCTCGATCCGCAGCGGCCAGGCGTCGGGGTTGAACACCGTCCGGGTGGCCACCTGCACACCGGCGTGGGTGACCGCGATCGGCCGGCCGCCCATGCTCTTGGTGTACTCGACGTACGCGGCGGTGAAGCCGTTCTTGGCGAGGACGGACCGCCCGAACTCGGTGACGATCTCGTACCCGCCGGAGAACAGGGCGGGAGCCTGGGCACGCAGCTGCCGGACGTACGTGTCGAAGGTCGGCGCGGTCACGTCGTCGGCGAAGTTGACGGGCAGTCCGCCGCCGATGTCGATGCCCACGACCTGGCGTCGTCCGAGCGAGGCGTTGACCTCCTCGGCGAACGCCACGGCCTGCCCGACCCCGCCGGCCATGAGGTCGAGCGGGCAGCCCTGTGAACCGGCGTGTGTGTGCACCCAGGTCAGCCACGGGTGGTCGTGGTAGGCGCGCAGCAACCGCTGCCGGCTTCCCGGGTCCGCCAAGGGGACGCCGAACTTCGAGGTGCTGGTCGCCGTGCTCATCGCGGCGATGCTGCCGCCGCCGAGCTGGGAGTTGACGCGCACCCCGATCCGCGAGACCGGGGCGCGGCCGCCCAGCGCCCGGTCGATCCTCGCCAGTTCCTGGTAATTGTCCGCGTTGACGGCCACACCCAGGTCGAGGGCGTGCCGCAGTTCGGCCTCCGTCTTGGCGGGGGAGTCGAAGACGATGCGGTCCGGTGCGAATCCGGCTGCCAGCGAGCGGGCCAGCTCACCCGCGGTGGCCACCTCGCAGCCCATGCCGAGCCGCCGCAGCTCCGCCAGCACCGGCACCAGGCAGTTCGCCTTGGCGGCGAACGCGTGCAGCACACCCGGCGCGGAGGGGAAGGCGCGGTGCAGGGACGCGACGGTCGCGGCGACCCCGTCGAGGTCGACGAAGGCGGCCAGCTGGGACCGGCCGGAGTCCAGCAGTCCCTGCAGCACCGCTTCCTTCAGGATCCGTTCGCGCCGCTCGGCGGCGGGGGTCAGTCCGGTCATGGTGAACCTTCCGGTGTCGTACGCGAGGCGCCCGGGACCGCCCCGGGTGGAACACCAGGCTGCCGCCCGCACCGGGACGGCGTCTTCGTCGAGTCGTCAAAGACCCGCGCCTCACCTACGGTGGCCGGGAGCAACAACTTCTCTGCCGGACTGAGGAGTTGTGCGATGCGACAGAAGGGAGGCCCTTCGATGGTGGCCCCCGCCGAACGACGCCCGGCGCGTGCCCGCTCACCCTCGGGGCCGGACGCTCAAAGGCGTGCGCCGTCGGCCCCTCCACTCAGACGCAACTGCACCTGGGCGAGCAGCCGGGCGTCGGGACTCTCCAGGTCCAGCCCCGACACCTGCCTGATCCGGCGCAACCGGTAGCGCAGGCTGTTGGCGTGCACGCCCAGCGCGCGCGAAGCGGCGGACACGTCACCGAAGTGGTCGAGGTAGGCGCGCAGTGTCTCCACCAGGCAACTGCCGCCGTGACCGGCGTCGAACTCCCTCAGCCGGGCGACCGAGGTCCGCGGCGGCAGCGTCACGTCGCGCAGGGCATCGACGACCTGAAGGATGCCCACGGTGTCCGCGACGTCCTCGCTGCGCGCGACGGCGTGCGGTCCGGCGGCCGCTATGAGCGCCTGCAGGGCCCGTTCGGCCGACCGGCGTGATGCGGGCGCCCCTGCCAGGCCGGGAGCCACGTCGCCGAGCCCTACCTTCACCGGCGAGCCGACCGTCGCCGACAGCTGATCGGCCAGCGCGTTCCCTAGCCGCCTGACCTGGCCGTCGGCCCGCTGGGCGTCACGCTCCAGCCCGCTCACCAGAACCCAGGCCCCGCCGCCCGCCGGGACCGCCACGACGCGGTGGCCCAGGGCCGCGCAGTGCAGGGTCAGCAGGCCGTACAGCCCGGACGGGCCGTCGTTCCCGGGGCGGCCGGACCCGAGGCCCACCGCCAGGACGGCACAGGGCTCCCGGGGCGGCAGCGAGGCCCGCTCCGCGAGCACCTCGACCGATCCGCGGTCCTCCAGCAGCGCCCGGGCCGCATCCCCCACCAGCCGGCCGTCCGAGCTGTGGGTGCGGTGATGCAGCAGGTGGGCGGCGGCGGTGCGGGCCGCCGCGCGCAGCGTCTCCGCGGCGTTCGGCGACAGCGGGCGGCCGGCCACCGCCGCCACCCAGATGGACCCGAGCGCCTCTCCGCCCGCCCGCACCGCGCCCACCAGACGCTCCGGATCCTGCCCGTGGGCGGGCCGGTGCAGCACATCGCCCGCACCCCACAGCGCCTGGAAGAAACCCGCCTCCCGCATGGCCGCCACCCGCCAGGGCGGCACACGTCGGCCGAGGATGGTCAGCCGGCGCATCTCGTCCACGTTCTCCTCGGTGGACGAGTACGCCAGCACCCGCGACTCCGTGTCCTCGATCGTCACCGAGCCTCCCACCAGGGCGGCCACCGCATCGGCCAGTGAGTCCAGATCGCCCAGGGGCACACCACTGGTGGCGGGCATCGGGGGAGCGCCCGCTGCGGCCAACCCGGCTCTCAGCACTCCCACGAGCTGTGCCCAGGTGCACCAGGCGGTGCGGAAGAGCACCGCCGTGCCGCTCTCCTCCGCGGCCGCCCGCAGCGCCCGCGAGGTGGGCTCCGGCCGTCCCGGGCCGAACACCACACCCGCCGCTTTGGTCTCACCGGCCCGGCGGACCACGTCGACCGCATGCGCCGAGCCCGGATCGACGCCGACAGCGAGCAGTAACTCCCGCGGTCTGATGACGGGTTCCAGGGCGTCCAGCACATGCACACCGGTGACCCGCGTCCGCAGTCCCCCGGGGGCCGTGTGCAACTCCACGGCTCCCACGCCCACCACCGAGAGCAGGCGCTCCAATGTTCCCTGGTCCCCGGCGCCCGCGTCCCGGCCCGGCGATTCCCCCAGGTCCGTCATG
>NZ_POUC01000290.1 GCF_002891435.1 Streptomyces cahuitamycinicus | reverse complement strand
GGGCCGGCGGCCAGGCCGCGTGCGCCGCCCACGGCGTTCACGGCGTCCTCGTCCATCCGGCGATAGGTGGTGAGCTTGCCGCCGACCACACTGACCACGCCGTCCGGTGAGGTCAGTACCGCGTGCCGGCGGGAGATGTCGGCCGTGCGCGAGGCCGCGCCGGGCTGTGCGGTGGGGGTGGTGTCCAACAGGGGGCGCAGCCCGGCGAACGCGCCGACGACGTCGCTGCGACGGACGGGGACGTCGAGTACGGAGCCGAGGACGTCGAGCAGGAAGCCGATGTCCGTCTCTGGCACCTCGGGGACGTCCGGGACGGGCCCGTCCAGGGGTTCGTCGGTGAGTCCGACGTAGACCCGGCCGTCGTCCTGCGGCAGGACGAGGACGAAGCGGTTGGTCTCGCCGGGGATGGGGATGTGCAGACCGGCGGGGAGCGGGCCGATGTCCTGCGAGCGCAGGACGAGATGGGTGCCGCGCGAGGGCCGGACCCTGATGCCCTCCACGAGGTCACCGGCCCACACACCGGATGCGTTGATCACCGCACGAGCTCGGATCTCGCCCTCCGCGCCCGTGAGTTCGTCGCGTATGCGGGCCCCGGACGGGGAGAGTTCCAGGGCCCGGACACGGGTCAGGACGCGGGCGCCCCGTGCGGCGGCGGTACGGGCGAGGGCGGTCACCAGGCGGGCGTCGTCGGTGAGCCTTCCGTCCCAGGACAGCAGGCCGCCGCGCAGCTCCGCCGGGCGCAACGCCGGAGCCAGGTGCCGGGTCTCGACCGGGGAGAGCCGGCGCGGGGCGGGCAGTGTGGCGCGAGCCGTGTGGGCCGACAGCCGCAGCGCGTCGCCGGCCCGGAAACCGGCCCAGGCGAGAGCGGCCTGGCCGCGTGAGACGAGTCCGGTCAGGGGCAGCACGAACGGCTGGGCGCGCACCAGGTGGGGCGCCGTCCGCTCCATCAGCACGCCGCGTTCGACCGCGCTCTCGTGGGCGACGTCGAACTGCGCCGAGGCCAGGTAGCGCAGCCCGCCGTGGATGAGCTTGGAGCTCCAGCGCGACGTGCCGAACGCGAGGTCGTGGGCGTCGACGGCGACGACGTCGAGACCGCGGGCGGCGGCGTCGAGGGCCGCTCCGGCGCCGGTCGCACCGAGGCCGACGACCAGCACGTCCACCACGCGGCCGTCGGCCGCCTCGGTCAGGTCGCGGCTGCGCCGCGCGGCGGACAGGGAGGCCCCGGCGGCGGGGATGCCGGTCAGGCTCATGGGGTGAGGGTCCTCTCCAGAACGGTGCGCAGTTCGGCGAGGAAGGCCCCGCTCGTGAGCTCGGCGTCGTCCTCGTCGGTCATGGTGCGCAGGGACAGGGCGAAGGACTGCAGGACCAGCAGCACGGTCCGGGCCTGGCGTTCGGCGGGTGCCACACGCACCGAGCCGTCCGCGTGTCCCTCCCGCAGCGCCCCGGCGAGCAGCTCCAGCAGGGCCTCCTGGCTCGCGCCGCGGCGGTCCAGCACGTAGGGCAGCAGCAGTTCGGGATCCACGTCGACGATCTTCTGGAAGAGCGGGTGGGCGCGGAAGGCCTCCACACCCGCCACCAGGCCGTCGATCAGCGGCGGGCGCGTGCCCACCTCGGGCCGGCGCTCGGGCATGGCTCCGGTCGCGACGGCGATCCACTCGCGCGTCATGAGATCACCGACCAGGGAACGGACGTCGGGCCAGCGGCGGTAGAGCGTCATCCGTGAGACGCCGGCGCGGCGGGCCACGTCGGTCATGGTCGTGCGGCGGACACCGACGGCGAGGACGCAGTCCCGGACGGCGTCGAGCACCACGTCGTTGTCGGATGACTTGTGCTGGGCCAAGCTGTTGTGACGATTAGGCGTCATGTGTAACAGTGTAACGCCCGAGGCCGCTCCAGCGGCAACCCCGACGACCGGTGAGGACAACAGGCATGGACATGCTGTGGAACGGCTGGGGCGACCCGGCCAGGGCGACGCCGCTGCCCGACACCGTCACCGGGCTGCTGCGCGACTGGCTCGGCGTCAAGCCGCAGCCCACGGCATCAGCCCGGCTGGACGAGATCACGCTCTCCACGCCCGACCTGGAGAGCGCCGCGCTCCAAGCGCTGCACGCCGCACTCGGCGATCGCGCGGAGAGCCTCCGCACGGACACGGAGAGCCGCATCCGGCACACCCGCGGCAAGTCCACCCCGGACCTGCTGCGCATCCGCGCCGCCGACACCACCGACGCCCCGGCGGCGGTCGCTCTCCCGCAGAGCCACGACGAAGTGCTCGCCGTGCTCCGCGTCTGTGCCCAACACCGCCTACCGCTCGTCCCGTTCGGCGGCGGAACCTCCGTCGTCGGCGGACTCGCCCCCTCCGGCAAGGCACCCTTCGTCGCCCTGGACCTGCGGCACATGAACCGCATGCTCGACCTCGACCCCGTCTCCCGCACCGCCACCCTCCAGCCCGGCCTGCGCGCACCCGAGGCCGAGGGGCTCCTGGCCCAACACGGCTTCACCCTCGGCCACTTCCCCCAGTCCTACGAGTGGGCCACCATCGGCGGCTTCGCCGCGACCCGCTCCAGCGGGCAGGCCTCCGCGGGCTACGGACGCTTCGACGAGATGGTCCTGGGCCTCACCCTCGCCACACCCGAGGGCACCCTCGACACCGGCCGGGCACCCCGTTCGGCAGCCGGACCCGATCTGCGGCAGCTGATGCTCGGCTCGGAGGGCGCCTTCGGCGTGATCACCTCCGTGACCGTCCGCATCCGCCCGGTCCCGCGGACGCGCCGCTACGAAGGGTGGCGCTTCGCCTCCTTCGACGAGGGCACCGCCGCGCTGCGCCGGCTTGCCCAGGACGGCCCCCGCCCCACCGTCCTCAGGCTGTCCGACGAGACCGAGACCCTGATCGGTCTCGCCCAGCCCGAGGCCATCGGCTCCGCCGTCGAGCAGCACAGCGCCGGATGCCTCGCCGTCGTCGGCTTCGAGGGCACCGAGCAGGACACCGCGCGACGGCGGGCGGCCGCGGCGGCCGTACTCACCGACTGCGGCGGCGAGCTGGCGGGCGACGAGCCGGGGGAGCGCTGGGCACACGGCCGCTATGCGGCACCGTACCTGCGGGACTCGCTCCTCGAAGCGGGTGCGTTCGCCGAGACGCTGGAGACCGCCGCCTACTGGTCGCGACTGCCCGGCCTGTACGCGGCCGTCCGCGACGCGCTCACCACCACGCTCACCGAGAACGGCACCCCGCCGCTGGTCATGTGTCACATCTCGCACGTCTACGAGAACGGCGCCTCGCTCTACTTCACGATCGTCTCCGCCCAGGGCCCCGACCCGGTCGAGCACTGGACGCGCGCCAAGCACGCCGCGAACGAGGCGATCCTCGCTGCGGGCGGCACGATCACCCACCACCACGCGGTCGGCACCGACCACCGCGACTGGTACGTGCGGGAGGCCGGAGACCTCGGTGTGGCGGCGCTGCGGGCCGTCAAGCGACGGCTGGACCCGGACGGCCTGCTGAACCCCGGCGTGCTGCTTCCGGCGGACTGACCACACCCCGCTCGGCCCGAACCCGCACCACCCCTGACCAGACGTCAGCCCGGCACCACCCGTCAGCCCGGAGGCACATCGATGCGACAGTTCACCGCCGTCGTCAACCCCACCGCGGGCGGAGCCACCAGCGCCGCGGCGCTGCACAAGGTGGCCCGTCTGCTCCGGGAGGCGGGCGCCGAGCTGGAGACCGAGTACAGCCGCAGCCTCACCCACGCCCGCGAACTCGCCCGGCACGCCGGGGAACGCGGCCGGGTGGTGCTCGCCGTCGGCGGCGACGGGATCACCGGAAGCATCGGCGGAGCCCTCAGCGGCACCGGCGCCCTGTTCGGCATGGTCCCGGCCGGCCGCGGCAACGACTTCGCCCGGGCCCTGAGCCTGCCCGGCGACCCCGACGGCGTGGCCCGGGTGCTGCTCCGCGGCAGGCCGCGCGCCGTGGACACCATCGAGGTCACGTCGTCCGTCCACGCCGCCACCGTCGTGCTCGGCAGCGTCTACGCAGGCGTGGACGCACTGGCCAACCTTCACGCCAACCGCTCCCGGATGCTGCGTGGTTCGGCCTCCTACTACGCCGGTGCCCTGCGCGCGATCAGCACCTGGCGCCCTGTCCGCTACCGGATCACCGTCGACGGCCGGGACCACGCGTACAGCGGCTACACCGTGGTGGCCGCGAACTCCAGCTACTACGGTTCCGCGCGCCGCATCGCTCCCGAGGCCCGTCTCGACGACGGTCTGCTCGACGTCGTGATGATCCGCGACGCGCCGCGCCGGCTGTTCTTCACCCTGATGAAGGAACTCGACACCGGCGCCCACATCCAGCGCCCCCAGGTGCAGGTGGTGCGCGGCCGGGAGATACGCATCGAGGCCGACCGAGACGTTCCCTACGGCGCGGACGGCGAGATCGAGGCCGTCCTCCCGGTGACGGTCAGAGTGCTGCCCGGGGCCCTGCGAGTCCTGTGCTGAGACGCCGTTGAGGGCTGCTTCCTCACCTGAGGCGGAGGCGGTCCAGAACGATCCGCGGGATCGGTACGGCCTGATCGCCGAACCCGCCGAGCAGGTCGCCCCTGGCGTTTCTGCGGCTGCACCCGAGAGGCGCGGCGTTCTGCCTCTGCATCTGAGGCCCGCGCCGGGGTCGCCCAAGAGAGGGGTGAAGGTCACAGAGGCATATCAGGCAATTCGCGACTTCGATCTTCACGGAAGACTCACAAGTTGGTTAAGTTGGTTACAGCATGCACGACTTCCACCAAGAAGCAGGTGGCTCCGTGCGCTCTCGGACTGAAGGGGTGCCCTTTCCATGGCGCTGGATCGAACCTCGCGCCTCGGAGTGACCGACTTCCCGGGCAAGGCCAACTCCCTTGCCGCGGAGGCCCTCACTGCCGAGGCCCGGCTCTCGCAGTTGGCTGGTGCCCGTGTTGGCGCATGACGGCGAGGGGCCGAGCCCTGATGAGGTCCGGCGGCGGATCGACAGCCTCTACGACCGGGCCGAGAGCGACACCGGCACCTTCAACGCCACCCGTGCGGCCGCGATCCCGCGTCAGCGAGGCACGGTCGCTCGCGGCCGGTCCGAGAAGAACACGGAGCCGGCGGTCGGAGGCCTTGCCCGGCAGTGGTTCGACGTCGCCCGCGCCAAGCTGGGCCCGTCCGTGCCGGCGTGGCAGTCGGACGGGAAGGTGCCGGCCCGGCCCGACCGCGCACCCCAGGCAGCGCCGCCCGTGCGCCCGGCGGAACGTCCCGCGGAACTCCGCGCTCTCGAAGCGCCCCCGGCGCCCACCGGTCGCGCGTTGGAGCTGACCGGCGGATCAGCCCGGGCAGCGATCACCGAAATCCTCCCGGAGCTCTCCGGACGGCGTCCCGCACCGGCTGCGGCAGACGAATCCCGGCGGGGCAACGGTGCCTCGCCGGCCGATGCGCAGCCGGGGCTCGACGGCGACGCGGCGGCGTGGTCGCTGTACGAGCCCGCACCAGCGCCCGCACCGGAGTTCGGCCCGCCGTCCCTCGCGGCGCTGCCCGCCGTCCAGGACACTGACGCGGGCGCTTACCGGGTGGATCCTCCAACTGACGGGCCGCGGGCGTACGGTGCCGGTCCGGCGACCGGTACGACCGCACCGTACGCCACGCCTCTGTCAGCGGATCTCGCCATGTACCACGCTCCCGGTCCATCGGCCGCAGTGACCACCACGACCCGTGGCGCCGGTCTGCCCGACATCCCTGCGTCTGCCCTGGCGGCTCATGCTCCAGCGGTGCCCATGGAGCCGGCCATCGCATCCGCTCCCGCCGAGCCGGCGGTGACCACCGCCCTGACCGCCCCGGATGCCCTCACCGCACGTGAAACTCCCGCCACCGCCTACACACCCGGTGCCTACGGTGGATCCTGGCTGACGCCGCTCGCCGGCCCCAGCAGCCAGGCCCAACGGGTGATCGATTTCGCCCGCGCGCAGATCGGTCTGCCGTGCGTCTGGGGCGCGGTCGGGCCGGGATCGTACGACGCCGCCGGTCTCACCCAGGCCGCGTGGAGGACGGTCGGCGTCACGCTTCCCCGGACCATCCAGGACCAGTGGAGAGCGGGAGTGCAGGTCCCGCTCGCTGATGTTCAGGTCGGGGACCTGGTCTTCTTCCACGACGACCTCGGCCATGTCGGCATCTGGAGCGGCGACGGCATGATGATTCACGCTTTCGGGCCGGGAGCGCTCATCCGTGAGGAGTCGGTGTTCTTCGCCGGCCAGTCGGCGATCAAGGGCGCGATCCGCCCGGCTTGACGCCCTCACCGGCCGTTTGTTCACCGGCCGGTTGTTCATCGGCCGTTTGCTCGGCGGCAAGGCGGAGAGCAGGCGAACGAGCGCGGGCACGCGGACGAGGGGAAGCGGGCGAGGGGAAGCGGCCGAGTGACGCCGACCGATGTCACGCCATGATGGCGGCGGCTGGGGGCTCACCTGGTCAGGTGAGTGACCACCGAGCGCATCGCCCGGTGCAGGGCGGGGATCGTCTCCTCCGGCGCGTCGAGGGTTTCGAAACCGTGGTGGCCGTTGGGGACATCGACCATTTCGAGTCGCGCAGCGCTGTCGTACGCCGCGCTCACGAACGCATCGACGGTCGCGGCGATCTCGGGAGCCTCGCGCCCGGCGCGGAGAAGGACGATGGGCAGGGGGCCGGCTTGTTCGACCGCCCTGGCGGGGTGGAAGCGGCTGCCTGCCATGCCCCAGGCGGGAAGGGGCGCCAGGACGGGGTAGGACGCGGCCAGGCAGCGCAGCCAGGCGGGGGGTCGTGTCAGCCAGTCCGTCGTGAGGAGGCCGCCGCCGGAGAAGAACCACAGGGCGA
Source organism: Streptomyces cahuitamycinicus (assembly GCF_002891435.1). Taxonomy (GTDB): domain Bacteria; phylum Actinomycetota; class Actinomycetes; order Streptomycetales; family Streptomycetaceae; genus Streptomyces; species Streptomyces cahuitamycinicus. The sequence goes on along the minus strand of NZ_POUC01000290.1, from coordinate 3,685 downwards.
TCCGGTCGGCGTCCACTCGGGCGTCGGACCGCACCAGTTCCACCCCGGCGGCGACGTCCTCGGCGGCGCGGGCATAGTCCGCGACGTCGTGGAGGCGGTGGTCGAGCGTCGCGCCGACCATTCCCCGGGCGGCGGCCAAGCGGGCGTAGGCCACCAGCGTCGGCCACTCGCGCGGTCGCGGCCGTGCTCCCGCGGGCACGGGTCCGCCGTGCACGAAGACCACGGCCGGTCGCGGGCCCCCGCCGTCGGGGACGTACAGATCGACATGACCCCGGCGGTCGCGGGGCAGCTCGGGGACGCCCAGTGGGAACGGGCGCAGGTGGGCAGGCGCCGGTGCGTCGTCGCCGGCCGGCCGCAGACGGTGCCCGTCACCGGCCGCGGCCCGCAGCAGGACGTCGGCCAGCGCGTCCGGGCAGGACAGCATCGGCCAGTGCCCGGTGGGAAGTTCGAAGAAGGTGACCTGAGGTTCGGCCAGGGCGGCCAGCGCGGGGTCGCCGAAGTCGACGAGCCTCTGCACCTGGTCGATACCGGCGCCGTTCCGGGCGCACAGCACGCCGGTGACGGGAACCGCGGCCACCGCTCCGGTCAGCCGCAGCGGCTCAAGCAGAGTGCCCAGCGGCTGTGGCGCTGCCAGTGCCGTCAACCGCTCAAGGGCCGCCTCGCCCACGTCGGCGGTGCTGCCCCAGCGCTCCCACTCGTCATGCCGCGGTGGCGCCAGCACGCCCTCGCGCTCGCCGGCCTCGGCGCGTTCGGCCAGCTGCGCGCGCAGCGCCTGGTCCGGCACGGCGGCCAGCGCCGGAAGACCGTTCTGCGGCATCCCGCAGTCCAGGTACACGACGCGCGCGATGCGCTCTGCCCGCCGGTCAGCGGCGCCGAGCACCGGGTGGATCCCGTAGTCGTGACCGACGAGCACGATCTCCCGCCCGGACGTCACATCCACCGCGTCGATCGCCGCGATCACGTCCTCGATGTGCGTTTCCAGACCGACGTGCGCCGGCATGGCAGGGCGGGCCGGGTCGATGCCCGTCAGCGGGACAGCGTGCGCCGTGCTGCCCGACGCGCTCAGCCGCGCGGCCGTCTCCTCCCAGACGTGGGCCCCGGTGAACACACCCGCGACCATGATGAACACGTGCACAAAGTCCTCCCCGGACTCTTCGGAATTGTCGGACCTGTAGGACCCGTAGGACCTGTCGGAGCCGTCGGACCCGTCGGATTCTTCGGGTTCGCCTCAAGGCGCCGCGCCCGTCGCGTACGCCGTCGCCCGCAGGCCACCGTGTCTGCCTCGCCAGCGCACCAGTACCGTAGGAACTCCCCTTGAGGGAGGTTCAACTGTCTACGTCCAACGATCTGTTGTGGAGCATCGGCGAACTCGCGGAGCGCGCCGGTGCCACGGTGAAGACCGTCCGCTTCTACTCCGACCGGGGTCTGCTCCCGGAAGCGGCCCGCAGCAGTGGCGGGCACCGCCGCTACGGCCCCCAGGCACTGGAACGACTGCAGCTGATCCGCTGCCTGCGCACCCTCGATCTGCCCCTGCCGGAGGTACGCCGCATCCTCGAGGACGAAGAGGCAGCCGGCCGTGTGCTGGAGAACGCCCTCGACAGCCGCCTGCGCGGACTCGGCAATGAGCTGAAGGTCCTGCGTTGGCGGGAAGCGGCACTCCAGCTGGTGCGGGACTGTCCGCCGGCTCAGCGCGCCGGTCGGCTGAGGCTGCTCAGCGCGCTGAGCACCCCGCCGAGCACCGCACCACTGGCCAGATTCTGGCGCGCCTGGCTGCCGCCACGGATGCCGCGCCCGGCAACGGCGGCATTCCTGGAGGTGGCCGTCCCCCAGCCGCCCGACGAACCGTACCCGTCCCAGGTACTCGCCTTCGCCCGGCTGCACGCGATGACGACGGCGCCCTGCCCGGACGGTCGGCAGCCCCAACCTGACGTGCACCGAGCAGCAGGGGCCGGTGGCGCCGTCCTGCTGTACGCGGGCCTCGCCGAAGCCTTCGAACTCGCGGCTCCACACCTGCGCCGGGCACACGACCCCCATCCGGGTGAGGCCCTGGACGCCTACGTCGCTGCATACGCCAGTGCCTTTCGCAGCCGCGACACCCCTGAGTTCCGCCGCTTGCTGGCCGCCCGGCTGTCGGCCGAGGCGCGCCTGAACCAGTACTGGGAACTCGCCGCCGTCGTCGTGACTCCGCCCGGCAGCCGCCCCCGGCCGACCCCGGGCTCCGCGGACGACTGGCTGCGCGAGGCACTGCGGTTGCACAACGCCAGAACCGCGTAGGTCGCGGACGGGCCTGCAATCTTCTCAACGGGCATTCTCAGCAGGGGCGTCCCCGACGATTGCTGCGTAACCGCCCGCCTCTCGCAGAGCCTGCGGGGATCCGAGGAAGACCTTGCGGGATGCGCAGAGCACGATTGCGCTGTCGCAGCAGGCGTGCACATCCTCCATGAGGTGGGTGGCAAGCACCACGGTCGTGGTGGCGTTCAGCTGCCGGAGCAGGGCGTGGAGGCGGTCGCGCTCGGCCGGGTCGAGGCCCGTGGTGGGTTCGTCCAGCAGGAGCAGTTGAGGATTGTTCACCAGGGCTTGGGCGATCCCGACCCGGCGTCGCATTCCGCCGGAGAGGGTGCGGTACTTGGCGTCCATGCGTGAGGTCAAGCCGACATGGTCCACGGCGCGTTCCACCGCGTCGGTGGCACCGCGGTGGGGCATGTCCTTCAGCCAGGCGGCATAGCTGACGCACTCCCGTACCGTGAAGCCCCGGAACATGCCGAACGTCTGGGGCAGGTAGCCGAGTCGGCGTCGGATCTCCAGGCGTTCGGCGGGACGCCGCGGATCGCGCCCCAGCAGCTTCAGCTCGCCTTCCACCGCTGCTGCGGCCGTGGCCAGGACGCGCAACAGGGAGCTCTTACCGGCTCCGTTGGGGCCGAGCAGGGCATGGACACCGTGCCCCAGGTCCAGATCGAGGCTGTCCACAGCGGTGGTGCGGCGGTGCCGAACGGTCAATCGGGTGGCGCTGATCACCGGGACCTCAGATCGTTGAAGGAGTGCCGCCGAACGACGAGAAGGGCACCCAGCACGCCGGACGCGACTCCCCACACGAACTGGGAGCCGCCGTCCAACAAGTTCTTGAGCACATTGAGCAGCACGGTCCCGTAGGAGCTGATCTTGCCGTCCTGGCGCAGGGAGAGGCGGGCGATGGCGGCGATCACCAGCAGCCACGTACCGCTGGTCACGACCGCACCGAGCGTGCAGCCGATGTAGGAACCCAGGATCAGCGTGACGAGCGTCAGCGCCAGGCTGGGCACCAGCCAGGCGGCCGCCCATGGCGACACGCCGACGCCCGCCATCGCGGCGACGAGGAGCAGGGGAAGGCAGAGGGCGAGTACGACACCTGTGCGCAGCATCAACAGACGCAGTCCGCCGGCCGGAGTGCTGCGGATCACCGGTGCGAAGGGATCGGCTCTGCCTCCGTAGCTGGCCGCCACCCAGGTGAGAGGCAGAAGCGGTGCGAGCAGCAGCAGGAAGGGGAGGGAGTCTTCCTCCCCGGCTGCCGCGGCGAACCAGGCGGCTGCCGTGCAGGTCCCGGTGACGGCGAGCAGCCACGGCCAGCGCAGTCCGGGTAGGAGACGTTGCGGAACAGGTAGGCGGCGAAGACGGCGTCGAAGGGCCCTTCGACGCCGTCTTCGCCGGC
>NZ_POUC01000028.1 GCF_002891435.1 Streptomyces cahuitamycinicus | reverse complement strand
GGCCGGAGGGGCCAGCGGGGATCCCTTGTCCGGGTCACGCGGTAATCCCGTGCAGGCACCGCCCGCTACGCAGTCCGGCCGCCCGCGGGCCGCTTCACGCTGCCCCGGCCGGGCGTCCGGGTCCGCCTGCGCGCGTTCACGGCGTCGCCGCGGACCCTGACGAGTACGGATGTACGGGAAGCCGTGCTCGGCCGGGCGGACTGACGGCGGCGTCAGGCCGTGGCCCGACGGCGGCGTCAGGCCGTGGCCCGGGTGAAGCGCAGGGTGGCCTCGACCGTGGCCTGGCCGCGGATCATGCCCAGCTGGTTCCAGCCCATGCCGAACTGCTCGCGGTCCACGGTGAACTCGGTGTCCAGGGTGAGGCTCCCGGCGTCCTGGTCCGTCACGCGGGCGTCCAGCGCCAGGGGCCTGCTGATGCCGCGCACGGTGAGCTGGCCGTTGACGTGCGCCCGGTTGCCGTCACGGAGTTCGGCGCCACGGGCCGCGAAGGTGATCTCGGGGTGGTGGTCGGCGTCGAAGAACTGCTCCGACCTCAGGTGGGTGTCGCGCTTGGCGTGCCCGGTGTCCAAGGAGGCGACGTCGAAGGTCAGGGTGCCGACGGCGGACCCGTCGGGCCGGACCTCGCCCTCGCCGCTGACGACGCCGAACGTGCCCTTCACGGTGACCAGGCCCCACATGGTCTTGTGCCGGATGCCGACGGTCGAGGCGGTCGCGTCGAGCTGCCACTGTCCGGTTTCCACGGCGACGGTCATGATGGTTCCCCTTGTGGTGTCGTTCAAATTTGGATGACCGCTCGGACGCTAGCAGTTAATTCAATCTTGGACAACCAACTGCTCCAAATTTGAACGACAGGTAGAATCGGCACCATGGCCGACCCCGAGGAGCACCCCACCGACCTGCCGTCCCTCGGCGGTGGCGGGCTGCTGCCCGCCGAACTGCGCGCCTGGATGCTGCTGCTGGCCGCGACAGGCGCCGTGGAGCAGCGGCTGCGCACGGTCGTGAAGGAGAAGCTGGACGTCTCGCACGACGAGTTCCTGGTCCTGTGCCTGCTCGCGGAGCAGCCCGAGGGCGGCCTGCGCATGACGCGCGTCGCGGAGCTCCTGGGCCGCCCCAAGACCCGCCTGACCTACCAGGTCGCCTGCCTCCAGCACGCCGGCCTCGTCGCCCGCAGGTCGGTCTGCGGTGACAAGCGGGGCGTCGAGGTCGCCCTCACGGACAAGGCGCGGCACCTGCTCCAGGAAGCCTCCGCCCCGCTCGCCGAGACGGTCACCCAGTCCCTGGCCCGCTTCATGGGCCCGGACCAGTGCGCGGCGATGCGCGGGCTGGTTCCGGATCTCGAGGAGGAGCCCCGCCCGGAGTGAGAGGGGCGGCTTCGCTTTTCTCTACACGGTCGTAGAATCCGGGAACACCGGCGCGACGGAACGCGTTGTACCGGAGAACACACAACATCTTGAAGGAGCACGTTGTTGTCCGCCAGACCGACGGACCCTCCGGGGCACAGTCCCCGACCATCCCGCCACAGCACCAGTGATCGCGGCACCCGGCGGGGTGGTGTTCGATGAGTGCCGCCGAGGCCCTGCTGGGCCTGCTCGCCGTGTTCGTGCTGACCGCCGGCACCGGCTACTTCGTCGCCCAGGAGTTCGCCTACGTCTCCGCCGACCGGCTCACCCTCGCGCGTGAGGCCGAAGCCGGGGACCGCAGGGCGGCCCGCGCCCTCACGGTGCTGGAGCGGCTGTCGTTCATGCTGTCCGGCGCGCAGCTCGGCATCACGGTCACCGGTCTGGTGGTCGGCTTCATCGCCGAACCGTCGGTGTCCGCCCTGCTCAGGCCCGCCCTGTCGGGGCTCGGCCTGCCGGACGCGGCCGTCGGCGGCATCGCCGTCGTACTCGCCTTCACCCTGGCCACGGTCGTGCAGATGGTGCTGGGCGAACTCGCCCCGAAGAACCTCGCGATCGCCGTGCCCGAGCGGCTGGCGAAGGCGCTGGCACCGTCCACCCTGGCGTATCTGAAGGTCGTCGGACCTGTCGTACGGGTCTTCGACCGCGCGGCCGACCGGCTGCTGCGCAAGGCCGGGATCGAGCCCGTCGAGGAACTGCACCACGGCGCCACGCTGGAGGAGCTGGGCCATCTGATCGGCGAGTCCCACGAGCAGGGCGAGCTGCCCGAGGACACCGCCGCGCTGCTGGACCACGCGCTGGAGTTCTCCGAGCGCTCCCTCCACGAGGTGATGGTGCCGCGCGCGGACGCCGTGTTCGTGCGCAAGGACGCCGGCGCCGAGGAGGCGGTCGGTCTGATCGCCCGGCACGGCCACTCCAACTACCCGGTGCTCGGGGACCACCCGGACGACATCGTGGGGGTACTGGGCGTGCGCGAGCTGATGGCGCTGCCCGCCGCCCGCATGGCCGGTGCGCGGGCCGGCGAGGTGGCCCGGCGGCCCCTGCTGCTGCCGGACACCCTCACGCTGCCCGACGCGGTGACGCGGATGCGGGAGCAGGACGACGAGTTCGCGGTCGTCCTCGACGAGCACGGCGGCGTTGCGGGCGTCGTCACCTACGAGGACATCGCCGAGGAGCTGGTCGGTGACATCGCCGACGAGTCCGACAAGGTCACCCTGCTCGCCGTCGCGGACGGCGACGGCTGGCTGGTGGACGCCGGCCGCCGGGTGGACGAGGTGGCCGAGGCGACCGGTGTCCGGCTGCCGGAGGACGACGACTACGACACCGTGGCCGGCCTGGTCGTGGACCGGCTCGGCCGCTTCCCGACGGTCGGCGACCGCGTCACGATCGGGCTGCCCGGGGGCGGCCGGGCCGTGATCGACGTGCGCACGCTGGACCGGCACGTGGCCGACCGGGTCCGGATCAGCCCGCTCGTGGAAGCCGAGGAGATGGCGTGAGTTTCCCCATGGCGGTCTTCGTGACCGTGCTGCTGCTGATCGGCAGCGGCTTCTTCGTCGCGGCCGAGTTCGCTCTCGTGGCCGCCAAACGGCACCGGATGGAGAAGGCGGCGGCCGACGGGCGGCGCGGCGCCGGCGCGGCCCTGGCCGGCATGCGCGAGCTGTCGCTGATGCTGGCCGGCGCCCAGCTGGGCATCACCGTGTGCACGCTGGGCCTGGGCTCGGTGTCCAAACCGGCGATCTCGCACGAACTCGACCCGCTGCTGCACACGCTGGGCCTGCCCAGTGCCGTCAGCTACGGCGTCGCCTTCGCCGTGGCGATGGTCGTGGTGGTGTTCCTGCACATGGTGGTCGGCGAGATGGCGCCCAAGTCCTGGGCCATCGCCCACCCCGAGCGTTCGGCGATGCTGCTGTCGCCGACCTTCCGGGCCGTGGTGCGGGCCGTGCGTCCGCTGATCCGGCTGCTCGACTCGGTGAGCAACGCGCTGGTGCGGCTGTGCCGGGTGGCCCCGCGCGGCGAGCTGGCCTCGGTGCACAACCGGGAGCAGCTGACGCACCTGGTGGAGGAGTCCGAGCGGCTGGGCCTGATCAGCGCGACCGACTCGGAGTTGCTGACCCGTTCGCTGACCGAGCCGGACACACCGGTCGCCGCGCTGCGGATCCCGGCCTCCGAGATCACCTGGGCCGAGGGCGGCGCGGACGTCGAGGCGCTGCTGCGCTTCGCCGCGGAGCACGACCGCACCCGGCTGCTGGTCCGGGAGGACGGCGCCGTCCTCGGCTCGGTGCACGCCCGGGACGCCCTGGTGGCGCGGGCCCGGGGGCGGGCCACGACCGCGCGGGACCTCGCCCGGCCGGTGCCCGAGCTGGCGGAGACCGCCACGGTCGCCGAGGCGATCGAGGTGCTGCGCCGCCGCCGGTCGTCGCTGGCCGTGGTCCGGGACGGCTCCGGCCGGCTCACCGGCCTGGTCATCCTGGACGACCTGCTGGCCCGTCTGATGCAGCCGGCCGCGGCGGCCTGACGGGGACGGGGCCCGAACCTCCAGCACATCTGCACACCGCGGGCCGGGAGGCGGAGCGCCGCCCGGCCCGTCGGCGGGTCCCTTCCCCGGCAGGGGAGCTTGGTGGCGAAGTGCCCGCTTCGGGAACCGGGGCGCAACACTCCGGCACCCGGCCGGGCGACGGACTCTGTGAAGGAATGGGCTCATCCGGTGACCCCGCGGTCACAGTGGTGAAGGCGACCGCCCGAAGGAGCCGCGCATCGCCGGAGGCCGGTTGGCTCTCCTCTCCGGGGAGTGTTTTGATCCTGCGCACGGCGGGAGCAGCCGGTAGGGGCGCTGGTCCCCGGATTCCGGCGTCACTCGCGCTCACCGCCACTGCGAGACATTCACGCGAAGGGAAGCACCCCCATGAACCTCACCTCTCGGGTCGCCACCGCCGAGCTCTCCGACGCCGACCTGGACACCGTCGCCGGCGGCAACGCGGGCGGCGTCGATGCCTCCGCGGGCCTCGTGGGCGGACTCTCCGCCGGCCTGGTCGGTCCCCTGACCGGCGAGGCCTGCGCCGCCCTGCAGGCGACCCTGTCGCCGGAGGGCGCGGCTGCGGGCGCGCACGCGGGCGTCCGGACGACGTCGCTCTGACGACCTCCGCGCGACGGGCCCCGGGAAGCGTTTCCCGGGGCCCTTTCGTGTGCGCGCGGCGGTGGCCGTCACCTATCGCAAACGTGAGGAATTCGCGAAGCACGTGACGGAAATCTGGACACCACGGGGGTGGGTAACGCGGCGAGGAGCCGTGACGCAGACTTACTCGGACCCCTCAGATCCCGGCTGCAAACCGATTGGAACCCGCCGTGAAGACCGACTCGACCCGAGCCGAAGAACTGCCGATCTACGAGAGCCTCATACGCGAACGGGGTGACGTCGTCGAGGAGGCCCGTGTGGTGGCCGAGGAGACCCAGCACCAGATGAGCCAGGCGCTGAACGGTGTGGCCACGGCCCCGCACGAGACCGGCGCACACTGATCACCCGCTCAGCGGGTCGTGGCCCCAGTTCATCAGGGAGTGCCGCCACCGCGTGTCCCGGACGTCCCCGGAGGGCCGCTGGGCCTGGTGGCGGCGGACGTAGCCGACGACCTTGCGCATGTGCCGGTAGTCGTCGTCCGTGAGGTCGCCCTTCCTGGCCCTCAGGATGGCCACGATCCGGCGGCCGGAGGCGTGCCCGGTGGACTCGCCCCCGTCCTGGTGCTGACCGGCGCTCGTCGATTCGTCGGACTCCAGCCACTGCTCCAGGTCCGCCGGTGTCATGTTCACCAGCTCACGGAAGTCGTTCCAGGTCTCCTCGCGCTCCTCGCCGTCCACGCCGCCTCACTTCTTCTTGAGGGCGGACGGCTTGTGCACCGCGGTCCTGCCGGACTTGTCGCTGCGCACCTCGTACCGCGGCTCCTCCGGCGAGGCGTCGACCGTGCGGCCCGATGCCTCGGTCCGTTCGGTGATCTCCCTCTCCACCTCGCCCTCGGTCCGGCTGCCGTGACTGCTCCAGGTGACCTTGTCGCCCTTCTTCGGTTTCCCGCCCTCGCTGCGGCCCTTCGCCATGCCGGTGCTCCCTCGCGGAGAAGTGTGCTGTTCCTCCAGCGTGCGGGCTGTGCGGTCAGGGCGCAGCCCGACGGGCACCGGTCCGGGTGGCGGCCTCTGTGCGGAACGCCCACGCCATGCCCGGTTCCGTCACGGGGCGGAAGACCCGCCGTACGGACGGAGTGCACAGGACGGTGACGGCCACGGCTGCGACCAGAGTGGCGGCGACCGGGCCGGCGGGGCCGCGGACCCAGGCCGGCTCGTACCAGCCCCAGTACTTCGCGGCCTGCGCCACGAAGCCGTGCAGCAGGTAGCCGCACAGCGTGCCGGCGCCCAGCACGGTGAACCATGTCCGGCGCCCGGGCACCCAGGCGAGGAAACAGCCGGCCAGGACGAGCGAGCAGCCGAAGGCGGCCAGGGTCATCACGGGCCCGTACCAGAGGGGGACGCCCAGCTCCGGGGCGCTGTCCGCGTGGAAGAACCAGGCGTAGTCCATCCGCGGGACCGCCCAGTACGCCACGGCCAGGGCGCAGGCGGCCACCGGCACGGCGAGGATCCGGGCCGCACGCCGTCGTACCAGCCGGAAGTGCTCCGGCCGCAGCAGCAGACCGAGCACGAAGTACGGCAGGAACTGCAGGGTGCGCTGCAGATCGAGGTCGTGGCCGATGGACGGGACGGTCGTCGCCAGCATCGCGACGGCCAGGGCGAGCGGAAGCGGCCACCGCACCAGCCGCCACAGGGGCGTGGTCAGCCGCCAGAGGAACAGCGCCGCGAGGAACCAGGTGAGATACAGGGGATCCAGCAGGCTGACCGGGCGGTCGGGGTCCTGGCTGGTCCAGCGGGTGAACAGGGTGTACGCCGTCTCGAACACCACGTACGGGACGACGACGCCGGTGAGCAGGCGCCGGAGCCGGGCGGGGCTGCCGTCGAAGGTGCGGGAGAAGTAGCCGGAGATGATGATGAAGGCCGGCATGTGGAAGGCGTAGACGAGCATGTAGAGGGCGGTGACGGCCCTGCTGCCCTGGCGCAGTGGCTCCCAGGCGTGTCCCACGGCCACCAGCACGATCGCGAGGTACTTGGCGTTGTCGAAGAACGCGTCCCGCTGCCGGACCGGGCGGGGGGCCGCGTCCTGCTCCTTCGTCCCCGGCGCCCGCGTCACCTCGGTCCCGGGAACGGCCGTGGTCATCGTGTCACTCACGGCACCTCCCGCAACGACTGGAGGCGTGGGTGCCTCTTGCGGCCGGGAGCAAGGGGGTGGGGTGCGCGCAGAACATCGCCCGCACCCTAATCACAGGGCCCTGCGTTCGTTCAACTCGTAACGGAGGTTGCTCGCTTCGGTTCATGCCCGGGTGTACGCGCGAAGGCGGGCGATCGTCTCCCGGGGGGCTCAGGTCTCCTTCCACACCAGCGCGGTCAGTACGGCGCTCACGACGGTGACGGGGACGCCCGCCTGGTTCAGCAGCCGCACCCGCATGCTGCGCCCCCGGGCGAGCCGCTTGGTCACGGGCACCACCACGAAGCTGCCGCCGCCGGTCCCGGTGATCTCGTGGATCGGGTGGTCGGCCCGGTGCTCGTCGCCCGCGTACTCCGACATGCGCGCCTGCACGACCGCACCCGCCGGCAGTCCGTCGATGTGGAGGCTGACGGTGCCGCTGAACCGGGCCGGGCCCCGGGCGAACACGCTTCCGCCGGTGCCGTGGTGGCCGGTCTCGTCGGTCCACTCCGCGGTGAACTCGACCGAGTCCCAGGCGCCGGGCGCGAGTCGGTACTCCCTGGCGACACCGAGGTTGACGTACTGGGGCATGGGGTCCTCTCCTTCCCACCGGCCCGCCGGGAGGGCCAGGGCGTCGGCGACGTCGCGGCGGAAGCCGGCCATGTCGAATCCGCGCGGGTCGACCTTCCAGTCGCTCCACTCCAGGTGGCCGATGGCGCTCTTGTGGCCCCAGCCGTGCGCGCGGCAGATCGCGGCGGTGGCCTTGACCATCGCGAGGTACTGGGCGGGCGGCCACGGATCCTTGCCGTCGCCCCTGTTCTCGCACTCCCAGCCGTAGAAGCGGGCGTTGCCGTCGACCGCGCCGGCCGAGCCGTCGTGCTCGCGCGTCGGGGGCGGATACGTGCCGTACGACTCGCCGATGACGGCGTCGAGCACGTCACGGTCACCGCCTCCGGCGTGGTTGGCCCGGCCGTTTCCGGTGAGGTGGACGACTCCGTCCTTGGTGATGCACCCGGTGGCGAGCGGGCCGGGCAGGGCGCTGTGGCCGTGGAAGATCAGTCCGACGACGTCCGTGCCGGAGCCGGTGACGGTGTGGTGGATCATCGCGCCGTGCACGGGACCCCAAGGGCCTTTGTGATTACGGTTGTTGGTGCGCCAGCCGGATACTTCGCGAACGGCGCAGCCCTCGGCCTTCAGCGCGGCGACGAGCCGGGCGGCGGTGAGCGGGGTGGCCATGAGTCAGTCCTCCGTTCCGGCGCGTGCGTGCCGGTCTGAAGACGGTCCGATCACATCGGGGGGAGCGAGCCTGATCTCGGAGCTCGCCCGGCGGCGGCGCGGGTCGGCGGATCGTTTGCCCGCGAGTTCCGGGTGTGCCGCGCCAGGCCCTCACCATTCTCGCGCCGCTCGCCCCGTCGCTCACCTCGCCGTTGGCCACGTCCGCAAAATCGGCGCGATTACGACGCCGCCGCACCAAGGAGGTCCCGCGGCACGTCGTAGCCGACGAACTCGAACATGAGCAGGCCGGGACGCCGGGCCGGGGTGTGCCGGCGAACCTGTGCACCCCCACTCCGTAGCCGGCCGACGGCAACGCCGCAGATGCGCGTGCCGGACCCCGCGTCAGCGGGCTGCTCCGAACGAAAGGCGCTCGGTCCGACCGGCCGTCGCGGACGACCGGATTTCGACGGTCGTCCGCGGTCCGCGGCGAGGGTCGACGGCCGTCCGCGGACGTCGGCGGGTCCGGGTGGGGGAGCCGGCGGGCTCGGTGGCGAGGAGGATCGCGGAGGGCACCGGCAGGGCGACGTCGGGCTTCGCGCACGGGGACGACGAACGGGCCGGTTCCGACGGGGATTCGGAACCGACCCTTCGTCAGGCGGTGCAGCGAATAACGGGCCCGGTGCTCACCGGTTCGGGCGGCGGTATGCCTTCACGACGCTGGCGTAGCTGTTCTTGGCGTGGCCCTGTGCGATGACGCCCTCCATCAGCGCCTCGGAGTACTTGGGCAGTTCGGTGTCGACGCCGAGCGCCTCGGACTCCTCGACGAGGTGCTTGAGCGCGCCCAGGTGGGTCTCCAGGGTCGCGTCGTCGGCCGGGAACTTCTCGTCGCCGGCGTCGATCTGCGCGGCGTAGTCGGCCGTGAACATCTTGATGGCGTCGAGCCACATGTGCGCCCACGGCAGGAATTCCTGCGCCTTGACGCCGCCGGTCTCCACGATGGCCACACCGTGCAGGAAGCTGTTGAGGGCACCCCACATCAGGCCGAGCAGCGACACGTCGAACAGGGCGGGCTTGCCGTGGTCGGTGCCGAGGTAGGTGGTGCCGCCGCCGAGGAGCTTCAGCACGGGCTCGTGGGCGTCGAAGACGGCCTGGTCACCGGCGTAGAAGAGGACGGAGGTCGCGGCGCCGATGCCGGGCGGGGTGATCATGATGGCGCCGTCGAGGTACTGTGCGCCGTTCTTCTCCGCCCACTCGGCGGTCTGCCGGGCCTGCTCGGAGGAGCCGGTGGTGAGGTTGACGACGGTCTTGCCGCGCAGGGCGTCGCCCAGCGGGCCGATGACGTCGTGCACCACGTCGTACGTCGACACGCACACGACCACGAGGTCGCCGGCGCCGACGGCGTCGGCGGGGTTCGCGGCGAGGACCGCGCCGTCCGCGACGAGTCCGTCGCCCTTGCCGGCCGAACGGTTCCACACGGTGGTGGCGTGGCCCGCCCTCAGGAAGGCGGCGGCCAGGGCCTGCCCCATCAGGCCGAGGCCGAGCACCGACACCGAGGTGTGGTTGTCACCCATGAATGTGTTCCTCCAGTACGAAGTGGTGTGCTGTGCGGTCCGGCACGCGGGGCGCGCCGGTGGAAAGGACGGTCCGGGGCGTCGACTCGGAGGAAGACGGTGCCGGGCTCCGGGCCCGACCAGGACGCGGCCCTGCGGTGCGAGGTCGGCGTCGGCGTTGGCGAGGGCGTGCGAAGGACACGGAGGGCTCCGGGCCGACCAGGACGCGGCCCTGCCGTGCGGCGTCGGCGTTGGCGAGGGCGTGCGAAGGACACGGCGTGGTGAGCCGGCACGAAGACGTCCTCGGTGACCGCGGTGGCACTGCCGGTGGCGGCGCCGGCCGAGACGTCCCAGTCGTCGGAGGCGGCCAGGGTGCCGTCGGGACCGAGCCGCTCCCGGTGGTCGTGGAAGCTCACCGTCGAAGTCCGGCCGCAGCCGGGCCCGGGAGGCCGGCCGTTCCGTCGTGACGTGCCCGAACCGGCCCTTCCCTGATGCCGCCGACGATGATCGCCGGTCGCGGTCGCTCATTCTCGGCCACCTGCCCCCGCCTCCGTGTCCCGCCGAAACCGCACTCCTCGGGGAACCCTGACCCATGCCCCTTCGGGTTCGCTTCGGACGACTTCGGATCCGCTTCGGACCACTTCCGAAACGGTGCGGGAACGCCCTGCGGAGCGGTGGCCGAGCCCTTGTCGTCGCCGGTCACGCCGGTCGCCGGGCGGTTACGCTGGAGATCATGGAATTCGGGGTGCTGGGGCCGCTGGAGGTGCGCACGGACGAGAGTCGTGTCGTGCGGGTACCCGAAGTCAAGGTGCGCCTGCTCCTCGCCGATCTGCTCGCCCACCACGGGCAGGTCGTGCCGACGGCGCGGCTCATCGAGGACCTGTGGGGCGGCTCGACGTTCACGGCCCGGCCGACGGCGTCGCTCCAGGCCAAGGTCTCCCAGTTACGGCGCGCGTTGGAGGACGCGGAGGCGGACGGGCGCGAACTGATCGCGCACCGGCCGCCCGGGTACGTCCTGGACGTCCCGGCCGGAGCGATCGACGCCGGGCGGTTCCGTGAACTGGTCGCCCGGGCCCGGTCCGGCGAGGACCCGGTGACGCGGGCGGCGCTCTACACCGAGGCGCTGGCGCTGTGGCGCGGCCCCGCCTTCGCCGAGTTCGCGGAGCAGCAGTCCGTGCGGCCGACGGCGGCGAGCCTGGAGGAGGAGCGGCTGACGGCGGTGGAGGAACACGCCACCGTGCGGTTGGAGTTGGGCGAGCACAGTCTGCTGGTGGGCAAGCTGACCGAGCTGGTGGCGCAGCACCCGCTGCGCGAGGGGCTGCGGGGCGCGCTGATGTGGGCGCTGTACCAGGCGGGGCGCTCCTCCGACGCGCTCGACTGCTTCAACGATCTACGGCGCCGGCTGGACGAGGAGTTGGGGCTGACTCCCGGTCCGTCCCTGGAGGCGCTGCAGCAGGCCATCCTGCGCCACGATCCGGTGCTGGCCCGGCCGGAGCCACCCGCGCCGTCCGTCGCGGGAGTGCCGGCGGGGCCGGGGCCGACCGGGCCGGCCTCGCCCCTGGTGGGCCGCGAGCAGGACGTCCGGGCGATCCGGGCCCTGCTCCTGCGGCGCCGCCTGGTGACGCTCACCGGGCCGGGCGGGGTCGGCAAGACCCGCCTCGCCCAGGCCACGGCGGAGAGCCTGGCGGGCGCGTTCGGCGACGGCACCTGGCTGGTGGAACTCGCGGACGCCGGGGGCCTGGAGCGGTTCGCCGGAGCGGAGGCGCTCGCCGAGCAGGTCATGGCGGCGCTGGGGATCCGGGAGAGCACCTCCGACGACGACGCCGAGGGCCCCACGGACCGCCTGGCGAACGCGCTGGCCGGCCGGAGGCTGCTGCTCGTGCTGGACAACTGCGAGCACGTCGTGGAGGCCGTCGCTCAACTGGCCGGTCTGCTGCTGAACCGGGCCCCGCGGCTGAGCGTCCTGACGACCAGCCAGGAACCACTGCGCACCCGTGACGAGACGGTGTATCCGGTGGCGCCCCTGTCGCTGCCGCCGGAGGACCGCCCGGACCTCGACGCCCTGACGAGCGCGGGGGCCGTACGCCTCTTCGTCGACCGGACCAGGGCGACGGACCCGGAGTTCGTGCTCGACGCCACCACCGCCCCGCTGGTCGCCGATGTGTGCCGGCGCCTCGACGGCATCCCGCTCGCTCTGGAACTGGCCGCCACGCGCGTGAGATCGCTGGGCATCCGGGAACTGCACGACCGGCTCGACGACCGGTTCCGGGTGCTCAACAGCGGCTACCGGGACGCCCCTTCACGCCACCGGACGCTGCAGGCGACGCTCGACTGGAGCTGGGGCCTGCTCGACGACCGTGAACGGACCGTGCTGCGCAGGCTGTCGGTGTTCGCCGAGGGGTGCGGACTGCGGGCGGCCGAGGACGTGTGCTCCGGCGGCGGTGTGTCCCCCGCCGACGTCCTGGACGCGCTGAGCCTGCTCGTGGAACGCTCGCTGGCCGTCCGCACCGAGGGACCGCAGGGACCGCGCTACCGGCTGCTGGAGTCGGTCGCGGTCTACGCGCGTGACAAGCTCGCCGAGTCGGGTGAGCACGCCGGGACCGCCGCCCGGCATCTGCGCCACTGCGTCCGCCTGGCCGAGCGGGCCAGGCCGCATCTGCACGAGCGGGAGCAGTCGCGCTGGTTCCAGTACCTGGACCTGGAGGCGGCCAATGTGCAGCGCGCACTGGCCGAGGCCGACCGGGCCGGGGCCGCGCAGGAAGCGCTGCGCCTGGTGAACTCGCTGACCTGGTACTGGTACGTCCGTGGCCGGCTGGGCGAGGCCCGCAGGGCGCTGGCGACGGCCCTCGACACGCCGGGCGAGGCCGCGCCCGAGGAGCGCGTGGAGGCGGTGTTCTGGTACACGGGCATCCGGTTGCTGCTCGGCGAGCACGACCGGGAGTGCGACGCCCTGGAGGAGTACCCGCCGGAGTCGACGCTGGAGTCGACCAGGGCCCAGTGGTTCCTGGCGCACGCGCAGTGGACGGTGGGGGCGCTGGTCAAGGGCGAGCAGCGGGTCGAGCGCGTCCTGGTGCGCTTCCGCACCCTGCGCGACGCGTGGGGCACCGCCGCCGCGCTGACCACGCGCGCGTGCTTCGCCCTGGCCCGCGGGGACCTGGAGTCGCTGCGCGGCAACGCCGAGGAGGCCCGCGCCCACTTCGCTGAACTGGGCGACCTGTGGGGCCGGCTGAAGACGACGGACGTGCTGGGCAGGCTCGCCGAGATCAACGGCGACTACGACCTCGCCGCCCAGCTGCACCGGGAGAGCCTGCGCATCGCCCAGGCACTGGAGACCTGGCCGGAGATGTCCACGAAGCTGTCGGGTCTCGGCAGGATCGCCCTGCTCACCCAGCGCTACGACGAGGCCGACGACCTGCACACGCGCGCCCTGCGGATCGCGGTGGGGCAGGGCAACCAGCCGGCCGAGCAGTTCGCCGCGCTGGGCCTCGCCCTGAGCGCCCGCCGACAGGGCCGCCTCGACGCCGCCGAGGAGTGGCTGCGGCCCTGGCTCGCCTGGAACCGCCGGCGCGGCGACGGCCCCGGCCTCGCACTGGTCCTGGCCGAACTGGGCTTCATCGCCGAACAGCGCGGCGACGCCGACCGTGCCCTGACCTACCACCGGGACGGTCTCGCGGCCGCCGCCACGACCAAGGACCCCCGGTCGGTCGCGCTGGCCCTGGAGGGCCTGGCAGGGGCGTACTCCCTGTCCGGCGCCCCGGAACGGGCGACCCGCCTCCTCGGCACGGCGGCGGCGACCCGTGAACGGGCGGGCGCCCCGCACCCCCCGGCGGAACGGGGAGACGTGGAGCGCATCGCGGCCCGTCTGCACGCCGCACTGGACGAGGACACGTACACACGCGAGTTCACGGCAGGCACCGAGCGCCGTCACGAGGCCGAGGCCGAGGCGGAGTCGACGCACCCGCGAACTCCGTGAGTCGCCGGCCTCGCACCCGACCACCCGACGGTGTCGTGTTCGCCGTAGCGGTCACAGGCCGGTCAGGATCTGCGGGGCCAGGTTCTTGATCATGGTGTTGGTCCAGCGCATCTGCCGCAGCGTCTCGGGGTGGCACGCGGACGCCAGGTCCAGCAGCCCGTCGTCCTTCGTGGCCTGTGCGGCCTGGGCGAGCATCTCCCAGTGCAGGGAGTTCTCCGCGGCGGCGAGGTGGAGCTCCCGCAGATCGCGCAGGAGCAGCAGACCGGGTTCGGGGCGGTGGCCCACCGCTTCGGACGCCTTCTCCGTGACGGCGGACAGCAGCTGCGCCAGAGGCGTACCGGCGGAATCGCCGAGGTTCAGGCCGTAGTGGTCCGCGGTGTCGGACAGGCGCTGGACGTGGACGCGGGACCAGCCGGCGAGGTCCAGGGCGACGTGGTGGACCTCGTGCTCGGTGCGGTGGCGCCCGGCCACGGACGTCAGGTGCCCGGCCAGGTTCTTCTCACCGTGATGGAGGACCCGCAGGGCGAGGGTGATGCCGTTCACCGGGCCTCCTTCCGGGGGCTGTCCCACGTGGGGTCGGCCGACTCGGTGACGAGCGCGGACCGGCCTCCGGTCGTGGCGGGTACGGCCCCGGCCCCGGCGGCCGACGCGGGGGCGGACGCGGTGGTGGTCGGGGCGGGTGCGCTGCCGCCGTCGCCGCGTTCGACGAGGCGCAGCGCTGCCGCGGCGGTCTTGAACAGCGGCTGTTTGGAGACCGGGTCCCAGTCGGTGACGGTCGTCTCGTTCGCGGCCCGCCCGGGGGTGTCCCGGCCGGGGGCGTGACCGGCTTCGGTGTCCCAGTAGCCGTAGTGGAAGGGGACGAAGAGCAGTCCCGGGCGGATGTCGGTGACGCGCAGCCGGCCGCGCAGGGCGCCGCGTGGCGTGCCGACTTCCACCAGATCGCCTTCGCCGAGTCCGAGTGCTGCCGCGTCGGTGGTCGATGCCTCCACCCACACGTCGGGGGCCGCCGCGTTCAGCTGGGGTGCCCGGGCGGTCTTGGTGCGGGTGTGGAAGTGGTAGACGGTCCGGCCGGTCGTCAGCTGGAACGGGTACTCCTCGTCGGGCAGCTCGTGCGGCGGCAGGTAGTCGGCCGCCTTCAGCATGGCCTTGCCGTCGGGGTTGAGGGAGCGGTACTCGACGACCTCCTGGGACGCGCCGGTCACCAGATCCTTGCCGTAGGACTCGCACTCGTCGGGGTGGGCCCAGGTTATGCCGTCGGTGTAGAGGCGGTCCGTGCCGTCGAGGGCCTGCTCGTTGCACGGCCATTGGATGCCGCTGCCTCCTCGCAGCCTGGCGTGGTCGAGGCCGGTGTAGTCGCACGGGCGGCCCGCACTGCACCGTTTCCACGCCTCGAACGCCGACTCGGGGTCGTGCCAGGTGATCAGCGGACCGCCGTCCTTGTCGCGGAAGTCCATCCGGGCGGCGTAGTCGAGGAAGATGTCCAGGTCCGGCCTGGCATCGCCGGGCGGTTCGACGGCCTTGTCGGACAGGTGCACGGTGCGGTCGGCGTTGGTGAAGGTGCCGGTCTTCTCGCCCCAGGTGGCAGCCGGGAGCACCACGTCGGCCAGTTGGGCCGTCTCGGTCAGGAACAGGTCCTGCACGACCACGAAGAGCCGGTCCTGCCCCAGGATCGAGCGGATCCGGGACAGCTCGGGCAGGGAGACGGCCGGGTTGGTGCCGCTGATCCACAGCATGCGGATCGAGCCCTGCTCGGCGTAGCGGAACATCTGCATCGCGTGCGTGGGGGGCGCGTAGTGCGGGATGGTCTTCGGGTCGACGTTCCACACGCGTGCCAGGTCGGCGACGTGGCTGTCGTTCTGCCAGTTGCGGAAGCCGGGCAGGTCGCCGTCGGCGCCGCATTCGCGGGTGTTCTGGGCGGTGGGCTGGCCGTTCATCTGCAGGACACCGGCGCCGGGCCTGCCGAGCATGCCGCGGATCAGGTGCAGGTTGTTGATCTGGACGGCGGCCGCGGTGGCCTGGTGGGACTGGTAGACGCCTTGCAGGACGGTGGACAGCAGTCTGTCCGCCGTCCCGAGGAGTTCCGCGGCCGCCCCGATCTGCGCGGCGGGCACGTCGCAGATCTCGGCAGCCCATGCCGGGGTGCACTTCTCCACCCGGGCGGCCAGTTCCTCGAAGCCGACGCAGTGGGCCGCCATGAAGTCGTGATCCACACGGCCGGTGCGGATGATCTCGTGCAGGAGAGCGTTGAGAAGGGCGACGTTCGTGCCGAGACGGGGGGCCAGGTGGACGGCCGCCCTGCGGGCCACCTGGGTGGGGCGCGGGTCGACGCACACCAGGCGGGGCGGGTCGCCTCCCTCCAGCCGGTCGAGGATGCGCATCCACTGCACGGGCTGGGTCTCGGCGAGGTTGTGCCCGAACAGGGCGATGACGTCGGCGTGGTCGATGTCGTCGTAGCAGCCGGGCTGCCCGTCGCAGCCGAAGGACTCCTTGAGCGCCTCGGCGGCGGTCGCTGTGCACAGCCGGGTGTTGCCGTCCAGATGGTTGGTACCGATTCCGGCGCGGGCCAGCACCGCGAGCGTGTAGTACTCCTCCAGGAAGAGCTGCCCGGAGGTGTAGAAGCCGATCGATCCCGGACCGCGCTCGTCCAGCAGCTCCCGTGAGCGGGCGGCGACCCGCTCCAGCGCGGTGTCCCAGTCGCACTCCACCAGAGTGCCATCGCGCCGGACCAGCGGCCTGGCGAGCCGGTCGGGCGAGGCATTGGCCTGCCAGGCGAAGAGATCCTTCGGTCCGAGCCGGCCGCGGTTGACGCGGTCCTGGGCCCGGCCGCGGACGCCGGCCATACGCCCGTCCGCGACGGCGACGTCCATGGCGTCCCCGTCCGAGTGGAGGATCGAGGCGGTCTGCACCCACCGCTCCACCTGGTCCTCGGCGACGCCTTCCGCCAAGTAGGTGTCCACGCGCGCGGGCCACGACTCGTGCCGCCCGTAGGGAGTCCGCGCACCCCACGGCTGCGCGATACGGTCCACCGACGGGTCCACGCCTGCCTCCCGGCACCCACTGCGGTTGCTGTGCGCCGCGCGCGTCATCGGTACCCGTGGGGTGTGGTGGTACCTGACTCTCCTGTCGCGGAGCCTCGAATCGGGTGAGCCGCCGGCCCGCGGGGACCGGTTCGCCTCGCGCTCACCGGTCCGCGCGGCCGGCTCAGGCCGGGTGGTCCGGCTGCTGCTCGGGAGGCGTACCGCCGCCTTCGCCTCCGCCCTTGTCGCCGCGGTCGGTGCCGTGAGGGTGGCCGCCGCCCTTTCCGGCGGGCTGGGCCGCCTTGCGGGCCTCGCTGTCCTGCGGAGTGCCCGCGCCCTTGTCACTGCGCCGCAGCTCGGGCTGTTGCGGGTTCGACATCAGCTCTCCTCCTTGCGTCACCGCGCATCGCCTACCGGTCACACGGGTGACTCGTCGTCTCCGGCCGAAACACTCAGCGAGGCATTTTCCCGTGAGCTCGCCCGTCTGTTCCGGGAGCTCGCGTCTGTGCCATGAGCTCTCCCGCCGAGAAGTCCGGCAACGTCCGAGCCGCAGGTGCTCCGCCTCCCGCTACGCGAGCGTCCGGATGGTCATTCCGCTGCGTGGCCGGGTGGGGATGCGGTTCAGGGGGATGCTCAGGTCCTGCGGCGGCACCTGGTAGTCCAGGGCCGCCAGGCGCCGGGCGAGCGTCTCCAGGATGCCCACGGCCATGGCCTCGCCGGGGCAGCGGTGTCCGTTCCGTGGGTCCGCGCCGCCTTGGGGGATCAGTTCGTCCCGGCCGGGCGGCTGGTCGAGGAAGCGTTCGGGGCGGAAGGCGTAGGGGTCCTTGAACAACCGCTCGTCGTGGTTCTGGCCGTGGACGTCCAGCAGGACCAGGCCACCGGCCGGGACGTGGCGGCCCTGCCAGGTCAGGTCGGTGACGGCCCGGCCACCCAGGAACGGGGCGAAGGGGTAGAACCGTCGCACCTCGTGGGCGAACGCCGTGGCGTAGCCCTCCTCGCCCGACCGGAGCCGCTCCTTGTGCTCCGGCCACCGGTGCAGGGCGTGCGCGGCGAAGGCCACGAACCAGCTCAGCGCGGTGGCGGGCCGTATGACGTTGAGCAGCTCCACCGCGGCGATCCGGGGCGTCAGCTCGGCACCGGAGGCGTCGCGGTACCGGCAGACGCGGTCGAGCACGCAATCCGCGGGGGGCCGGACCGTGCCGGACCTCACCTCTGTGATGAGGGCGGCGAAACGCTGTTCCTGCCGGGTACGGGCCCTCCTGGCCCGCCAGTGCCGCGGGCCCGCCGTGGCGAAACCGTCCACCATGGCCAGCAGATCACGCGCCAGCGGCTCCTCCTCGTCCTCGGCGAGGGGAACGCCGGCCCACCGGCAGACCCCGCGTGCGACGACCCGGCCGACGGCGTCGAAGAGCACCACCTCCGGCTGCGCCCGCCAGCGCGGTACGGCCTCGTCCCAGGCGTCGGCGATGTGACCGGCCGAGCCCGTCACCGCGTCGGTCTCCAGCAGCGGCAGGAAGAACGCCTTGCGCTGCCGGTGCGCGTCGCCGTCGAGGGTGTGGACCGCGCCGTGGCCGAAGAGGGTGCTCAGGACCGGGCCGGGCAGCGCGCCGTGGCGCCGGACGTGCTCCTCGTCGTAGAAGAAGCCGACCGCGTCCGGACCCCGTACGGCCAGGGCCGGGTGGCCGAGGACGCGGAGGTTCAGCGCCGTGTCGTTCTCGGCGCGCATCAGATCGGGCAGCCAGGCGTAACCCTCGGTGAGCAGAGCCAGGGACTCGGGAACCAGTCGGTGGGCACTCATGCCCCGGGAGTGCCCACGCCAGCCGGGGCGACACCGGCGCGCTTCAGCCACCGAGGCCACTGCGGCGTCACTTCTGCCTCCCATGGTCCTCTTCCGCACCGGTCCCCGGTTCCGCCATCCGCCGGTGGACGGCCGCCTTCATCCCGTCGGGAAGCACCTTCCCGGCCAAGCCCTGCGCCTTGGACTTCAGCGACCCGGTCACGGCGTTCGTCTCGCCCTTCACGATCGCTTCGAACGCCTGCTCGGCCACCTGCGCGGCATCGTCCTTCTTCGCGGTGCCGATCCGGGTGTCGTCCGCCATGTCCGCCCGGTCGAAGAAGTCCGTGTCCGTCGGGCCCGGCATGAAGGAGGTGACCGTCACGCCGGTGTCCTTCACCTCCTCCGCCAGGGCCTGGGCGAAGGACTGCACGAACGACTTGGACGCGTTGTAGACGGGCTGGAAGGAACCGGGCATCGTCGCGGCGACGGACGAGGTGAAGGCGAGCCGGCCCGCGCCGCGCGCCACCATGGCCCGCAGCAGCGTCTTGGCCAGCCGCACGGTCGCGGTGACGTTGAGGTCGATGACCTCCTGATCGTCGGCGAGGTCGGTGTCCACGAAGGCGCCGCCTCGGCCCACCCCTGCGTTGAGGGCGGCGACGTCGACCGTCAGACCGTCCAGCGCGTCCAGGAGCCTGAACCGTCCCTCGCCGGTCCGCAGGTCGGCGCGCACAGCGCTGACCTGCGCACCCGTCTCCCGTAGCTCCTGTGCGGCGGTCTCCAGCCGCTCGTCCTCGGCGTTCACGACGAGGTCGTGACCGTGCAGCGCGAACTGCCGTGCCAGCTCGTGGCCGATTCCGCTGGACGCGCCGGTGATCAGGGCGAGGGGCCGTGTCTCAGTCATGGCGGACGAGTATCCGTCCCGCCCCGTGCCACGCCTCGCGGCGCCCGCGCGGCCGGGCCGGGCTTGGTGAGGGCCACGTTTCCCGCATGGCCGCACGGTTACCCAGGGGGTGTCGTGCCCCCGCGCGTCCTGACGCCGGGGACGGTCGCTCACCAGCGGATCGGAAAGGGAGCTCGCATGGCCAGCACCAAGGTGTCCGACTACGTTCTCCAGCGGCTGCGCGAGTGGGACGTCGACCACGTCTTCGCCTACGCGGGCGACGGCATCAACGGGTTGCTGGCGGCCTGGGGACGCGCGGACAACAAGCCGGAGTTCGTCCAGGCCCGGCACGAGGAGATGTCGGCGTTCCAGGCCGTCGGCTACGCGAAGTTCTCCGGCAAGGTGGGCGTGTGCGCGGCGACCTCCGGACCGGGCGCGATCCACCTGCTGAACGGGCTCTACGACGCCAAGCTCGACCACGTTCCGGTGGTGGCGCTGGTCGGGCAGACCAACCGCAGCGCCATGGGCGGCTCCTACCAGCAGGAAGTGGACCTCGCCGGCCTGTACAAGGACGTCGCCTCGGACTTCTGCGAGACGGCGACGGTTCCCGAGCAACTGCCGAACCTGATCGACCGGGCCATTCGCACCGCGTACGCCAAGCGCACCGTCACCGCGATCATCCTCCCCGCCGACGTGCAGGAGCTGGACTACAGCCCGCCCACGCACGCCTTCAAGATGGTGCCCTCCAGTCTCGGGCTGGGACGGTACGCGCCGGTGCCCGCCGAGGAGGACCTGCAGCGGGCCGCCGACGTACTGAACTCCGGCGAGAAGGTCGCCGTCCTCATCGGGCAGGGGGCTCGCGGGGCACGGGCCGAGGTCGAACGGCTGGCCGACGTGCTCGGCGCCGGCGTGGCGAAGGCCCTGCTCGGCAAGGACGCCCTGCCCGACGACCTGCCCTACGTCACCGGCTCCATCGGGCTGCTGGGCACCCGCCCCTCCTACGAGCTGATGCAGGAGTGCGACACCCTGCTGATGATCGGCTCCAGTTTCCCGTACACGCAGTTCCTGCCGGAGCTGGACCAGGCGCGGGCCGTGCAGATCGACATCGACCCGCACATGATCGGCCTGCGCTACCCGAACGAGGTCAACCTCGTCGGGGACGCCCGCGAGACCCTGCAGCGGCTGCTGCCCCGCCTGCACCGCAAGGAGGACCGGGCCTGGCGGGAGAAGATCGAGAAGAACGTCGCCCGCTGGTGGGAGGTCATGCAGCGGCGCGCCGCCGTCAGCGCCGACCCGGTCAACCCGGAGTACGTCGTCCACGCCCTGGACGGCAGGCTGCCCGAGGACGCGATCGTGAGTGCCGACTCGGGCTCGGCCGCCAACTGGTACGCCCGCCACCTCCGGCTGCGCGGCCGGATGCGCGGCTCCCTGTCCGGCACCCTGGCGACGATGGGGCCCGGGGTGCCGTACGCCATCGGCGCGAAGTTCGCCCATCCCGACCGCCCCGCCATCGCCCTGGTCGGGGACGGCGCCATGCAGATGAACGGCATGATGGAGATGGTCACCGCCGCGAAGTACTACCGCGAGTGGTCCGACCCGCGGCTGATCGTGGCAGTACTGAACAACGGCGACCTCAACCAGGTCACATGGGAGATGCGCGCCATGTCCGGCGCCCCCCAGTTCGAGGAGTCCCAGCACATCCCCGACCTGCCGTACGCGGACATCGCCCGGAGCATCGGCCTGGACGGCGTCCGGGTGGAGAAGCCCAAGCAGGTCGAATCCGCCTGGGACCAGGCTCTCGCCGCCGACCGGCCCTTCGTCATCGACTTCCGCACCGACCCGGCCGTCCCGCCGATCCCGCCGCACGCTTCACTCGACCAGATCGAGGCCGCGGCGACCGCGATCCTCAAGGGGGACAGCGACCGCGGCTCCATGGTGAAGCAAGGGCTGAAGGCCAAGGTCCAGGAGATGCTGCCCGGCAGCCGCCACCGCGACGACCGTCCCGGTGCCGGCCCGCACGACAGCTCCGAAGGGAACAGGTGACCCCAGGGCCCCAGAGGTCCAGGCGCTCCACGACGGGCGGTCGTGGAGCGCCTGGACCTCTCGGAGCGGACGCACACGTCGCGTCTCAGTCCCCGCCGCCCGGCACCGGCCGTGCGGCAGGGCGAGCCGCGGGGTTGGCGATCAGGTGGCGCGGGTCGCCCACCCGGTTGATCGCCGACTCGACGGCTGCGATCCGGTCGGCCAGGAGACCGAGGGCACAGACGGCCCGGGTGAGTTGGTCGTCCTCGGGGCCGCCGAGGGACTGGGCTCGGACATGGGCCGCCTTCACCTCGGCCCAGCGCGCCGACCGCTCGGCTGTGAGAGTGCCGCGCAGCTCGGCGAGCTTGAGGAGATTGGCCTCGGCACCGGTGGTGAGGGTCTGGGCCTCGGCCCGGTACTGGTCGTCGATCAGCGCGGCCAGTTCGACGTCGTTCATGACGGGCTGGACGCGCTGGGCGATCTTGTTCATGGTGCGGTAGGAGCCCTGGAGCCGGAAGGGCGGTTCCGTGCGCGCGGTGTCCGACTGGGCCGCCGAGGCGATGTACGCCGCGTTCACGGCCAGGACCGTCTCCCGGGCGGTGAGCAGGTGACGCAGTACGGCCAGGATCCGGTCCAGCTCCGCGGGGGCGTACGGATGGGTCAGGCGGTCCGCGCGAGCCGCCGGGTCGCCCTGCGCGAGGCGGATCAGCAGGTCCAGGTCGGTGCGCTCGCGGCCGGCGAGCGGGGCGAGGACCGGGTTGGCGGTGAGGGCGTTCTCGATGAAGCTGAGCGCGAAGGCGTCGGCCTTGCCGGTCAGGACGTCGCCGAGGTTCCACACGTCGGCGCGGTTGGCGAGCATGTCGGGCACCTGGAAGCGGCTGCCGGACTCGGTGTAGGGGTTGCCGGCCATGCAGACCGCGAAGCGTTTGCCGCGCAGGTCGTAGGTGCGCGGTTCGCCGTCCCGCACGCCCTCGATGCGGCGGGTGGCGTCGCAGAGGGGGATGAACTTCTGGAGCAGTTCGGGCGAGGTGTGCTGGATGTCGTCCAGGTAGAGGAGGGTGTTGTTGCCCGCCGCCAGAGCGAAGTTGATCTTCTCGATCTCCTGGCGGGCGGTGGCGTTCGGGGCGTCGGTCGGGTCGAGCGAGGTGACGGTGTGGCCGAGTGCGGGACCGTCGACCTTCACGAGGATCATGCCGAGCCGGTCGGCGACGTACTCCATGAGGGTCGTCTTGCCGTAGCCGGGCGGGGAGATGAGCAGGAGCAGCCCGCCGGAGTCGGTGCGCTTGGAGTCGCCCGTGGTGCCGAGCTGCTTGGCGAGGCTGTCACCGACGAGCGGGAGGTACACCTCGTCGATGAGCCTGCTGCGTACGAACGCCGACATCACGCGGGGCCGGTACTCGTCCAGGCGGAGGCGGGTGTGCTCGGCGTCCACCAGGGCGGTGCGGCGGTGCTGGTAGGCGCGGTGGCCGGGTACGTCGTGGGTGCGGAACCGCCGCGTCCGGGCGAGGAGTTCGTCGACACGGACCGTGAGGGCACGGCCGGTGACGCGGGGGTGGGTGCCGCGCAGGCCCGTTACGGTCTCGGTGAGCGGTGCGTCGGACTCGTAGCGGGTCAGGCCGGGGCAGAGTTCGGCGGCCACCGCCTCGGCCAGGTCGCCGGGGGTGAGGTCGGTTCCGGTGGCGGTGGCGTACGCGGTCAGCCATGCCTCGACCAGTTGCTTCCGGGCAGCGGGGTCGGTGAGCGCGGTGAGGTCGTCGTCGTAGGCCGGGGTGCCCACGGTGCGGCGGAACTTGTCCAGCAGGGTGCGGGTGCCGGCGCTGATGACGAAGCCGGGCGGGCCGCTGGTCAGTTCCTCGAAGAGGTACGCGGCCGCCGCTTCTCCGCCCGCGACTTCGGCCAGCTCCCGCCTCAGGTCGGCGATGGCGGGGGTCAGGCCGAAGGTGTCCCGGGCGCGGGCCAGGGACACCGCTCGCCGGGTCCAGTCCTGCCGCTCCCCGTCCGTCGTGCCGTGTGCCCAGAACATCTGGGCGGCTGCTCGTGCGGCAGGTTCGTGACGCAGCGGGCCGGCGCCCTCGTACAGGCGCAGGAGCGCGGTGAGGACCGCTGTCGCGTCGTGGTCGTGGACCCCGCGCTCGTAGCCCTCGTCGTACGCCGACTCGGCGGCCTGTCGTACGAGGGCGGGCAGGTCGGCCTCCGCCACGGCCTCGGGTCCGTGTTCGTCCAGCAGGCGGGCGGCGAGGTACTCGGCGCGGTAGACCTCGGGCGACTCCGAGGGCAGGGGACGGTCCCAGTACGGGCGGGTGGCGCCGAAGTCGGGGTCCGTCACCGGGGAGCGGTAGTCGGTGCCGGTCAGGGCGAAGGCGAGGGTGTCGCCGTGCGGGACGAGGGTGAGGTCGAGAGGCTGGGTGTTGACGGCGAAGCGGTGGGTGCCGAGGCGGATCGTGCGGCCGTCGTCGGCGTACAGGTCGGTGCGGTCGCGCAGGGCGCGGAGCGCCTCCTGACGGGCGGCCTTGAGGCGGCCGTCCAGTTCCTCGGCCCGCACCTGGTCGCCGAGGTCGCGCAGTTCGCCGGCGGTGCGGCGGACCTTGGCGGGCATCGGGTCGGAGGTGAAGTACGTGGCGACGGCGTCCGCGTCCGGCTGGGCGGCGGCCCGGCGGGCGACGGTCCGCAGGACGCGGGCCGCCGAGTCGGCCAGGCGTTCGGCGCGCCGGGCGCGGGCGTCGGCGAGGGTCTGCCTACGGGCGGAGAACGCCTCGTGGATCTCGTCGCGCTTGTCGGCGAGGGTGGTGAGGAAGTCGTCGAACTCGGCGAACCTCGACTCCAGGTTCTCCACCTGTACGAGCAGGCGGGCGAGCTGCTCGTCAGACGCCTCGGGGCTGTCCGCGGCGGCGAGCGCGCCGGTGACGGACTGGCCGAGCAGGGCGAACTCGGCGGTGAACTCGGCCCGTCCCTCCCGGTCGAGGAGTGCGCGGCGACGGCCGTCGAGGGCGGCGCGGGCGCGGTTGACGCCGCCGAGGACCTCGGCGATGCGCTCCAGGATCGCGGTGCGGACGGTGGCGTCGCCGATGTCGAGGCCGGCGACGACCTCGGTCACCGTGCGCAGCCCGTCGGCCAGTTCGTCCGTGCGGGCGGCCACGGGCGTCGCCTCGGCCGCGGTGGCGATCGCCTCGGCATCGGCGACGAGCTGCTCGACCTGCGCGTGGTGGCCGGCGAAGGCGTCCTCGCGGGCGAGGTGAGCCAAGGCGCGCCGGCCGAAGGCGGCGAGGTCGGACTCGGTGGCGGCGGCGAGGTCGTCGATGCGGGCGGTGTCCGCGTACCGCATGTCCTTGAGGGTGAGCAGATGACCTTGCGCCCGGCGCAGTTCGGTCAGGCCGGTCACCCAGTCCGCCGCGCTGCGCGCGGACTCGCCACGCAGGCGTCGCACGACCTCGGCGACCCGCGCGGCGGCTTCGGTGAGCGCGTCCTCGGCCTGCCGGGTGAGGGCCTGGACGGTCGCGAACTCGGCCAGGACCTGCTGGGCCGTGTCGTGTAGTTGAGCCAGCGGGGTGTGGAGGTCGCCGAGTTCGGGGTCGCCCAGCCAGTGGTGGGTGTCCGCCGCCCGGGAGCAGGCGGCCAGCAGCGCCTCGTACACCTCGCTCGTGGGGGCCGTGTCGGCGACGGCGCCCGTGATGGAGAGGCAGTCGGCGATGCCGCGCACGAGGTCGGCGTTGCCGATGCGGGCCAGGGGTCCGGTGCCGGCCGGCTGGGCGGCGGCGTAGGTGTCCGAGACGTACGGGGAGTTCCACAGCTGTACGGGGTGGACGCGCTGCGGTTCGTCGAGGTCGGCCCGGAGGATGGCGAGCGCGCCGTCGTCGAAGAGCGCCCAGCCGTGGCAGGACAGGGGGGCCGCCATCTCCTTGCGGATCGTGTTGTACGGCAGGAGGAGGCTGCGGCCCTCCACGCGCGCGTGGAAGGCGTACAGCACGTCCTCGCCGTTCGGGGAGCGGATCTCCCTTTCGAACTCCAGCTCGGTCGTGTCCAGTTCGTACGTCTTGTGGGTGCCGGCGGCCAGGCAGTAGCCGCCCGGGAAGACGATCCCCTGGTCCTCGGGCAGACGGCGGCATGCCCGGCCTATGCCGTCGAGGCGGACGACGGCCCTGGTGAGGGTGTTGAACACCAGGTGGCGGTCGGTGTCCTCCTTGTAGGGGCGGACGCGCAGGAGGATCAGGGCGCCCACGCGCGCGTAAGCGATGTCCGCGTCCGCCAGGGACTGCAGCGGCTCGTCCACGGGCTCGGTGTGGACGCCCTCTGCCGTCTCGGTGTCGTCGTCGGTCTTCACGGTGAGGACACCGCCGACCGTGGAGACGAACACCTCGCCCCGGACGGAGACGTGCGGGTGCCGTCCGAGGACGTGGTTCTCGCGCGTGGTGTCGGTCCATTCGACGTCGTGGGACGGCGGCAGGACGTGGTCGCGCTCGCCCCGGGCGTCCAGGAACCTGACCGCTCCGTCGTCGGACAGGGCCCAGCGCAGCACCCGTGTGTCGTCGGCCTTCTCGCCGGTCTGGAACACGGCGAGCAGCCTGCCCTCGGTGCGGCGGAGCCGGAGGAGGCGAGCCTGGCGGTAGTAGCGGTGCAGGGCGCCGAACTCGCGGACGAAGGCGGGGTCGTCGAGCAGGCCGGGCACGGCGTCGTCGGGCAGCCGCTCCAGGTCGCGGTCGTACAGGGCCAGGACGTCGCCGACGCGCGTGTCCGCCTCCCGGCTCGGGACGGCGTTGGAGCCGACGAGCAGGGCGGCGCCCACCGCCACGACGTCCCTGGGGACCGCGGCGTGGTCCGTGCGCAGGCGCCCGGATCCGGCGAGTTCGAGCCGCGTCGAGCCGAACTCCTCGCTCCGCCGGGCGTTGAGCGCCTCGGCGCGCCGGGCGAGTTCGGCGGCCTGCGCGGTGAGACGGTCGCGCAGCACCTCGTACGTGCCGGCGTCCGGGCCGATCGTCATGGCGTGCCTTTCGGGAAGTCGGTCGAGGCCGGTCCGCGGCGGGTTCGTCGCGGCCTACGCGGCGCTGCACCCGGACGCGGTGAAGGGACGGTCCGGAGCCGCCGTCCCCTGTGCGGCGGCTCCGGACGTGAAGGGGCGGGTCAGGCGTGGACGGCGCTGCCGTTCAGGGTGGTGAGCGGCTTGTCCGCCAGGCCCAGCTCCCCGGCTCGGTCGAGCAGTTGCTGGAGCTGCCCCGAGTCGGTCCCGCCGGTCTTCATCAGCTTCAGCAGCAGCGCCGAGACGGTCAGGTTCTGCACGTCGGCCGTGGAGACCGAGCCGAGGATGCGGCCCAGGTCGTCGGTGAAGCTGGAGGTGCCGTCCAGCCAGGGCCGGGCCAGTGCCTGAGCGGTCTCGGAGTGCTGGACGAATCCGTCGACGCCCTTGCCGAGCGCGATGGAGGACATCAGCCGGTCGAAGAAGACCGACTCGCCGCCGACGATGCTGATGTCGGCGCTCTCCAGGCCGGTGGCGAGCACCGTGGCCTGGGCCTCGGCGACCTGCCGTTGCATGTCGAGCCCGGCGAGGCGGATCTCCTTGTCGGCCTGGATGCGCAGCCGGTACTCCTCGTGGCCGCGCGAGGCGTCGTCGAGGGCGGCCATGGCGGCGGCCTTCTGCGTCAGGCCCTCGGCTTCGGCCTTGAGCTTCTCGCCGATGGCCGCGGCCTCCGCCAGGGCCTGGGCCTGCGCGCCTTCCGCCTCGGCCCGCAGCCGGGCCTCGGTGGCGGCGGCCTCAGCGCGGCCCGCCTTCTCGGTGACGTCGGCTTCCTTGTCGCGGACCTGGACGGCTGCGAGCCCTTCGGCGGCCGCCTCTGCCTGGATGCCCTCGGCGAGGCGGAGCTTGGCCTGCGCGTCGAGGTCAGCCGTCTTCAACCGGGCCTCGGCCAGGGTCAGTTCCTCGGCGGCGCGGTGCGTGGCGGCCTGCTCGGCGGCCTCGGCGGCCTTGATGTCCTTGACCAGCTTCTCCTGCGCCTCGGCCTCGGCGGCGATGATCACGGTCTGCCGCTGCCGCTCCGCCTCCTCCACGGCCCGCAGCTTCTTGATGGACTCCTCCTGCTCGGCGACCGTGCGGTCCACGGCGACGCGCTCGCGGATGACCTCGGCGATGTCCCGCTTCTCCGCCTCGACCTCCTTCTCGGCGGCGATCCGGGTCAGCTGCGTCTCCCGTTCCCTGCCGATGACTTCGAGGAGCCGGTCCTTCTCGATGC
Source organism: Streptomyces cahuitamycinicus (assembly GCF_002891435.1). Classification (GTDB taxonomy): domain Bacteria; phylum Actinomycetota; class Actinomycetes; order Streptomycetales; family Streptomycetaceae; genus Streptomyces; species Streptomyces cahuitamycinicus. Next base: position 10,596 of record NZ_POUC01000028.1, on the reverse strand, counting down.
GCTCGTTCTCGATGGCGATGACCCGCTCGCGGTTCTTCGCGGCGACGGCGACCTCGCGGGCCTGGTTCTCGCGCTGCACGCCGAGCTTCTCCTCGGTGGCCAGGAAGGCGCCCTGGGCCCGCAGCCGCTCCTCCTCCACCACCCGCGCCGTCTCGGCCTCCTCCCGGGCCCGTACGGTAGCGATCTCCCGCTTCTGCTTGGTCTCCGCGTCGGCCTGGCGGCGCTCCAGCTCCAGGATGGCCTCGCGGGCGTCGACGTTCTGCCGGGTGATCTCCTTCTCCTCGTGGCGCTGGAACTCGTTGGTGCGCACGTGCTCCACGGCCGTCAACTCGGTGATCTTGCGGATGCCCTGGGCGTCGAGGACGTTGGCCGGGTCGAGCTGGGCGACCGGTGTCTGCTCCAGGTAGTCGATCGCCGCGTCCTCCAGGTGGTAGCCGTTGAGGTCGACGCCGATGACCTCGATGATCCGGTACCGCAGCTCCTCGCGCTTGGTGTACAGGTCGGTGAAGTCCAGTTGCTTGCCGACGGTCTTCAGCGCCTCGGAGAACTTCGCGTGGAACAGCTCCTGCAGTGTGTCCCGGTCGCTCGCCCGCGCGGTGCCGACGGCCTGCGCGACCTTGATGACGTCCTCGACGGTCTTGCTGACCTTCACGAAGAACGTGATCCGGATGTCGGCGCGGATGTTGTCCTGGCAGATCAGACCGTCCTTGCCGGTCCGCGTGATCTCGATGGCCTTCACCGAGATGTCCATCACCTCGGCCTTGTGCAGCACGGGCAGCACGACCTGCCCGGTGAAGGTCACGTCGACCTTCCGCAGCTTGGAGACGATCAGCGCCTTGCCCTGCTCCACCTTGCGGAACAGGATGGAGACGACCAGCACGGCGAGCAGGGTGACGGCGACGAGCACGCCGACGCCCAAGAGGATGACATTCATGGCAAACGTCCTTGAGGCGTGAGGAAATCGAAGCGTGAGAGGGCCGGCGGCACGGGCCGACGGGGCACTGCTCAGGCGGCGTGGTGGACGTGATCCCGTGCCTCGCCGCGATCGGGCGAGCCGGGTTCGTCGGGGAAGAGCCGGTGCAGAGGGCGTACGAACCGGCAGGTCAGTCGCCATGCGACGGGCAGGGCCGCGATGGGCAGGACCATGCGCAGCAGCCCGGCGGCGGGACACGGCGGCGTGCACGCGGCGAGCAGGAGGCCGCCTCCGACGCTCAGGAACCAGGCCACGGCCGTCAGCGTGGAGACGGCTACCGCCACGGGTACGCCGCCCATGCCCCAGGCGTGGAGGTTCGCGTCCGCGTCGAAGGTGCCGGCCGAGGTGAAGCCCGCCGCGACGAGGAGCCAGAAGCACAGCAGCACGACGAGGGCGGCGGTCAGGAGAATCGTGGGCGGACCGGTGACGACCGACAGCAACGTCCGCATGCCGTACCCCTCCCGTCCCGTCCGCACTGCCCGTCAACCGTGTTCGGAGGCGCATCGCTCTCTCAGGGTTTCCGGTGTCGGGCACCTGCCGGTGTCCGGCACCGGAATCCCCCGTAGTGCTCCCCGCGACCCATCATGCATCGCCGGCGCAGACCCGCGCATTGCCGGTTCCCGGCAGTGTTGTCTAGGGTCTGCATGCCGGTCAGCGGCCAAAGAAGCCGTCAGACGCGTCAGGAACTCGGGGGGACCATGGTCGGGTTGGAGATTCCGGAGGAGTATCTGGCGGGCTACGCCCGGATACTGACCGAGGTCGCGGCCTCCGGCCGGCGCCTCACCCGGGAGGAACTCACCTCACGCCGGGCCCTCGGGGAGCAGGCGGCCGACGCCGGCTACGGGCTGCGGGCCCTGGTCAGCGCCCATCTGACCGCCGCGCGCGCGGTCTGGCCGGCCGGCCTCATATCGGCGAACAGCGTCCTGGCCGCCGTGCAGCAGGTGACGGACGCCTTCGCCGAGGGCTTCGAGCGGGCTCAGCGCCAGGCCGTACGGCAGGAGGAGGCGGCACGCCGCGAGTTCATCGACGACCTCCTCTACGGCCGCAGCGACCTCGGGCGCCTCGCCGAACGTGCCGAACGCTTCGGCCTGCGCCTCTCGCACGCCCATGCCGTCGCCGTCGCCGAGGGCCCGACCGCCTACGAGGAGGGCGACCCGGTGCCCCGTCAGGTGGAACGCGCCCTCATCTCCCGCTTCGGCGACCGCAGCATCCTGCTCACCACCAAGGACGGCCGGCTGCTGTGCATCGCCCCCGGCCCTCAGGACGAGGTTCTCGCCCACTTCGCGAAGCAGGCGCATGCCGCCACCGACGGCGGCCGGGTCGCCATCGGCCGCCCCCAGTCCGGCCCCGGCGGCGTCGTCCACTCCTACGAGGAGGCGCTCAACGCCCTGGAACTCGCCGAGCGCCTGGAACTGGAGGATCCGGTCCTGCGCGCCGCCGACCTGCTCGTCTACCCCGTCCTCACCCGCGACCGGCAGGCCATGGCCGAACTCGTGCTCGCCACCCTCGGTCCGCTCACCACGGCCCGCGGCGGCGCCCAGCCCCTCCTGGACACCCTCACCGCCTACTTCGACTCCGGCTGCGTGTCCGCCGAGGCGGCCCGCCGTCTCACCCTCAGCGTGCGGGCCCTGACCTACCGGCTGGAACGCATCCACAAGCTCACCGGCGCCAACCCGGCCGACCCGGCCCACCGCTACATGCTGCAGACCGCGGTGATCGGAGCGCGGCTGCTGGACTGGCCCGCCCAGGAGCTCTGACGCGGGCCGGTCCGTTCGCCGTCAGGGGGCATCGGTGGGCGGGGGCTGGGTAGGCGCCGCCGAGGCACCTCCGGCCGGAGGTGCCTTACATCGCGGCCGCAACCGTGAGCACGGCCGACTTCTCAATAGGTGTCCGATGAACGGATCTCGGGCTCCGCATAACGGTCCGATATCGCTCGCTGGCATTTTCGACTGTAACTGCGAGTCATGTGACTTGCGTCACCCATGCCATGGCAAAGGCCGTGGTAGAACTGCGCAACTCCGCAGGTGGAACCGCTCGACACCACAGCGCGGAGCGGTCGGCATGCACCGGCAGCAAGACCCGGGTGATCACGATCCGCATCCACGGACAGCCCACCCAGCGTCGCCGATCGGACAACGGCGTTCGTTCAGAGACCGCACATCGACCGGCGGCACTTCCCCGTGCCCCGGGCCCGCACCATCGAGGTAGCCACTGTGTCACTCGACTCCGTCACCCAGAACGTGGACGAAGCCGTCAGCGATTTCTTCGAACCCATAGCCAAGTGGCTCGGAGACGTCGTCTTCTACGCGGTTCCCGTCGGCGGAACCCAACTTCCCCTCATCGTCGCCTGGCTCGTCGTCGCCGGTCTGGTCTTCACCGGCTGGTTCGGGCTGGTACAGGTCCGCAAGTTCAGACTCGCGTTCGACGTGGTACGCGGGAAGTACGACGAGAAGGGGTCGGCCGGTGAGGTCAACCACTTCCAGGCGCTGACCGCCGCCGTCTCCGGCACGGTCGGCCTCGGAAACATCGCGGGTGTGGCCGTCGCCGTCTCCATCGGCGGCCCCGGCGCCACGTTCTGGATGATCCTGTGCGGCCTGCTCGGCATGGCCACCAAGTTCGTCGAGGTCACCCTGGGTGTGAAGTACCGCGAGGTGCACGCCGACGGCACCGTCTCCGGCGGCCCGATGCACTACCTGCCCAAGGGCCTCAAGGAGCGCTTCGGCAGCGGCGGCGCCAAGCTCGGCAAGGTGCTCGCCGTCCTCGCCTCGATCATGATCCTGTTCTTCGGCCTGTTCGGCGGCAACCTGTTCCAGACCAACCAGAGCTACGCGCAGGTCGCCTCGACCTTCGGCGGCGAGGACGGCTTCATGGCCTCCTCCGCCGGTGCCGTCCTCTTCGGACTGGTCGTCGCCGCGCTGGTCGGTCTCGTGCTGCTCGGCGGCATCCGCTCCATCGCCTCGGTCACCAGCCGGCTGGTGCCCGCGATGGCCGGCATCTACATCGTGGCCTGCCTGGTCGTCATCCTGGGCAACGTCACCGCGGTGCCGGACGCCTTCCAGGAAATCCTGCGGGGAGCCTTCGAGGCCGACGGCGTCGCCGGTGGTGTGCTCGGTGCCCTGATCATCGGATTCCAGCGCGCCGCGTTCTCCAACGAGGCCGGTCTCGGCTCCGCCCCTATCGCCCACTCCGCGGTCAAGACCAACCACCCCGCGAGCGAGGGTCTGGTCGCCCTGCTGGAGCCGTTCATCGACACGGTCGTCATCTGCACCATGACCGCGCTGACCATCGTCATCGCCGACCCGGCCAGCTGGGGCGAGGCCCGCGCCGGCGAGAGCATCGGCGGTGTCACCATCACCTCCGACGCCTTCGAGACCGTACTGCCCTGGTTCCCGGCCGTGCTCACCGTCGCGGTGCTGCTGTTCGCCTTCTCCACGATCCTGACCTGGGGCTACTACGGCCTCAAGGCCTGGTCGTACCTGTTCGGCAAGAGCAAGGCCAGCGAGACCGTCTTCAAGGTCATCTGGAGCCTGTTCGTGGTCCTGGGCGCCCTGATGTCCCTCGACTCGCTGATCAGCCTGGCCGACTCCGCGCTCTTCCTGCTGTCGGTCTTCAACATCATCGGCCTGTACCTGCTGGCCCCGGTCGTCAAGCGTGAGCTCGCCTCCTTCCTGGAGTTCGTCCGGGCCCGCAAGGCCGGTGAGATCGACGGCGACGGCGACCAGGAGTCGGCGAAGACCACCGTCTGACCGCCCCCCGGCGGCCCGGCTCCGGTACGGGCCCGTACCCACCTCGCGCCTTGGTGGGTACGGGCCCGTACGTCTGCCGCCACGAGCGACGGCCTGCGAACGGCCGCCTACGACCGGCCGCCGGGCTCCGCCCCGTCGCGCCGCCGGTCCAGGTAACCGATGGCCGGGGTCGCCATGACTCCGTGCAGCACCACCGAGATCACCACGGTGAGGGCGATGATCGCCCACAGTTCCCGCTCCAGCCCGCCGAAGGAGTCCTGCCCCAGCGCGTAGGACAGGTAGAACAGCGAACCGATGCCCCGGATCCCGAAGAGGGCGACCACGGCACGCTCCTTCTTCCCCATGGCGGGCCCCGCCTGTGCCAGCCACCCGGTCAGCGGCCGTACGACCAGCAGCAACAGCACGCCCAGCAGCGCGCCCCCCAGCGTCAGGGCGGACAGGGCGCCGGCCACCAGGTAACCGCCGAGCAGGAACAGCAGCACGGCCGTGAGCAACCGCTCGATCTGCTCGGTGAACTCGTGCAGCACCTTGTGATAGCCGTGACTGCGCTCGGCGGCGCGGATCACGCAGGCGGTCACGAACACGGACAGGAAGCCGTACCCGTGCAGCACCTCGGCGATGCCGTACGACACGAAGGTGGCCCCCAGCGTCACGAAGCCCTCCATGTGCTCGGACAGCCGCAGCGCCGAGGTACGCACCCGGAAGAACATCCACCCCAGCAACCAGCCGACACCTCCCCCGACGGCCAGCCCCACAGCGCACTTGCCCAGCAGGTCGGTCAGCGCCCACGAACCGATCCAGTCCCCCGACCACCCCGTCCCGGCCGCCGCCGCGAGGGCGATCGCCGCGTAGACGAACGGAAAGGCGAGTCCGTCGTTCAGCCCCGCCTCGCTGGTCAGGGAGAACCGCACCTCGTCCTCGTCGCGCTCGGTACCGAGCGGCTCGCCCACGCGCACCTCACCGGCCAGCACGGGATCCGTGGGCGCGAGCACGGCCCCCACCAGCAGAGCGGCAGCGGGCGGCCAGTCGAGCAGCCCCCAGGCCAGCAGGGCGACGGCGGCCACGGTCAGCGGCATCGTGATGCCCAGCAGGCGCCACGTGCTCGACCACCGGCGCCACCCGAAGGGCCGGTCGATGGCGAGCCCCGCGCCCATCAGCGACACGATCACACACACCTCGGTGGTGTGTTCGACCCACAGGCGGTCCCGCACGGGATCCACGGCCGGCACGCCCACCGGCAGCAACTCGATCAGCACCCCCGCGGCGAGGAAGACCATGGGCAGCGACAACGGCCGCCTGGACACCACCCGGGGCACCACGGCCGCCCCCAGCGCCCCCAGGCCCAGACAGAGGTAGACCACGTCCGAAAGCGTCACTGCGACCTCCTGCCCGACGCGATCACTCCAGGCCCCGTGTGTACCCCGTCCGCACCGGCATCTCTCACGAGTACGTCCACCGATGCCCGCCGCCTGCCCTTTTGCGGCGGACGAGACAGGGGTGGGCCGACGGGCCCGCTCCGGTTAGGGTGTCCGGAACGCGCCGGCAGGGCGCGGGGTGTGCCGGGAAGTCTGGTCGGCGTCCGTAGGGCCGTGCGCCCATTTGCCGACACCCCGGAGGTTCGCCGACTTGGCCACCACGCCGCCCCGCACCCCGTTCCTCGGTCTCCTCTCCTGGCCCGAACGACAGGCAGTGGCCCGGGCCCTGCGCACCGAGACGGTGGGCGGCCTCGTTCTGCTGGCCGCCGCGGTGGTCGCGCTGGTGTGGGCGAACACTCCGCTGAGCGGCGCGTACACCACCATCCGCGACTTCCACTTCGGGATACCCGCACTGGGACTGGACCTCTCGGTCGGCCACTGGACCTCCGACGGACTGCTGACCGTCTTCTTCCTGGTCGCCGGGATCGAGCTGAAGCGGGAACTGGTCGTCGGCTCACTGCGCACCCCGGCGACGGCGGCGCTGCCCGTCATCGCCGCCGTGTGCGGCATGGCCGTACCCGCCGCCTTCTACGCCGTCACGGTCGCGGCCGGCGGCGGCAGCATGGACGGCTGGGCGGTGCCGATGGCCACCGACATCGCCTTCGCCCTGGCGGTCCTGGCGGTCATGTCCACCCACCTGCCGACCGCCCTGCGGGCCTTCCTTCTGACCCTCGCGGTGGTCGACGACCTCGGCGCGATCCTGATCATCGCCCTCTTCTTCACGTCCGACCTCAACTACTGGGCACTGGCCGGGGCGTTCGCAGGGCTGGCCGTCTTCTACGTCCTGCAGCGGCAGCGGGTGCGGGGCTGGTGGTGGTACGTCCCGCTCGGGGTGACGATCTGGGCGCTCCTCTACAACGGCGGCATCCACGCCACCGTCGCCGGAGTCGCCATGGGCCTGATCCTGCGCACCGCCCGCGACCGGGACGAGAAGGAATCACCCGCGGAACGCACCGGACATCTGCTGCACCCGCTCTCCGCCGGCCTGTGCGTGCCGCTGTTCGCGCTGTTCGCCGCCGGGGTCGGCGTCTCCGGCGACGCGCTGGGCGAGGTGTTCACCACCCCCGAACCCCTCGGTGTGATCGCCGGACTGGTCGCGGGCAAGATCCTCGGCATCTTCGCCGGGACCTACCTCGCCGCCCGCTTCACCCGCGCGCGGCTGAACTCGGACCTGGCCTGGGCCGACGTCCTGGCCCTGGCGACCCTGGCCGGAATCGGCTTCACGGTCGCCCTGCTCATCGGCGAACTCGCCTTCCCCGGCACGGCCGTCGGCGAACACGTCAAGGCCGCCGTCCTGATCGCCTCGCTCACCGCCGCCCTGCTGGCCGGCCTGCTCCTGCGCCGCAGGAACGCCGTCTACCGGCGCCTGTACGAGGAGGAGAACCTCGACGAGGACGCCGACGGCATCCCCGACATCTACCAGCGCACGGGATCCGGCAGCACATGACCGACGCGTAGGGACGCCGCGACGCGGCAGGGCGCCGATGCCAGGGTGCGCGGCTGCCTCAAGCCGAGTGCTGGAGTTCCCGCCGGGTCACCACGACCGCGAGCACCCGCCCGGTACGAGGACGCAGCCCGAACCGATCCGGTCGTCCGCTCCCCACCGGTCGGCCCGGGGCATGGCTGCTTGCCTTCGCGAAGATCGGGTGAAACCGTTGATGCGGACCGGCCGCGGGAGGTGGTGGGCATGGCGGGGGACGACCTGCTGGGCGGCTCAGACCCCGAGCACGAGGCGGACGTCGAGCGTGCCCGCATCGCCCACGCGCTCATCGCCGATCTGCGCGGACTGCCTCCGGCCGAGGTGCCCGAGGCCCTGTGCCGAAGCTGCCTCGCGCTGCTCCCCGAGGTGTCGGGGCTGTCCGTCTCGGTACTGGGGGACGGCTCGACTGGCGTCGTCCTGTGCGCCAGCGACGATGTCGCCGCCCGGCTGGCGGAAATCCAGTTCACCCTCGGCGAAGGACCCTGCAGGGAGGCGGCGCGGCTCCATGCACCCGTGTTCGCGACGAATCTGCCGCGTGCCGCGGACCGGCGCCGGTGGCCGCTCTTCTCGATACAGGCGGCGAAGGCCGGGGTGGAGGCGGTCTTCTCCCTGCCGTTGGCGAGCGCCGGCAGCGCGCTGGGCACGCTGGACCTCTACCGGGCGACGCCGGGCTCGCTGAGCGAGGACCGTCTCCGCACCGCCATGCTCGTCGCCGACGCGGTCACTCTCGCCGTCATCGCCCTCGAGCAAGCTTCCCCGGACCCCGAAGGAGTCGTAACGTGGCTGGCAGGAGCGGAATCGGACCGGGAGGAGGTACATCAAGCCACCGGGATGATCATGATGCAGCTGGGAGTGAGCGCCGAGGAAGCGCTCCTGCGTCTGCGTGCGCGGGCCTTCGCCCAGGGCCGTACCGCCATGGAAGTGGCCCGGGCGATCGTCGACCGCAGCATGGACCTCCGCGATGACTGAACGGCCGGTACACGTGCCGGTACACGCATCGACAGCGCCGGGGAGGCGACCATGAACCGCGAGCGTCGGCTGGCGCAGGCCTTCGTCGTCCTGGCGGACACCTATGCCGCAGAGTTCGATCCTCTGCACCTTTTCCGGCGTCTGGTCCACACCTGCCAGGATCTGCTGGACGTGGACGAGGCGGGCGTGATGATCGCGGACGCCCGCGGCAGCCTGAAGACGATGGCGACGACCGACGAGGACGACGTCTTCGCCGAACTGCTGCGGCTGCAGAACGGCCATGGCCCCTGCGTGGACTGCTATCGGGCCGTGGAGCCGGTGAGCGTTCCCGACATGGCCACCGAGCACGAGCGCTGGCCGAAACTGGCCACCGCGATGGCCGAGGCAGGGTACGAGTCCCTGCAAGCGGTCCCGGTGCGTCTGCACGAGCGTCCGCTGGGGGTCCTCACACTGCTCCGCCGGCGCCCGGGGCGCCTGGCCGAGGACGACGTACATCTCGCGCAGGCCCTCGCGGACTCCGCGGCGCTGGCTCTGATGCACTGGTCCATCGAGCCGACGGACGGCGATGACGTGGTCACCCGCGTCCAGGGCGTGATCGCGGCGAAGGCCGCGCTGGAGATCGCCAAGGGCATGGTCGCGCAGTACGCGCAGACCTCGATCGGCGAGGCGGCCCGCCTGCTCAGCGCCTACGCGAGCAGGAACCGGATCCGACTCACCGAGACCGCCCACGCCCTGGTCGCCCGCAGTGTGACACCGGCCGACGTGATCGCCGGGCAGCCCCGCGGGTGAGCCGGGAAGGGGTGGCTCCGCCGCCACGATCATCGCGCTCTGGGGGATCTGCTCCGGCTGCTCTCATCGGCCTCGCGAGCGCCCTGCGGTCCGTCCCGGGCTGAGCGCGCGGTCGCCCGGGACATCAGGGTGCGGTAGCAGACCTTCCCGCTGGGGCCGAGGGGCATCTCGTCCACCACCAGGAGATGTTCGGGGAGTTTCCGGCGGGCCAGGCCACGGCCCTCCAAGTGGGTCGTGAGGTCGGACAGCGTGGGGACGGGTGGGCCCGCGGCCGGGCGGACGCAGGCGCACAGTCGTTCCCCGAGGTCCGGGTCGGGCACCGGGACGCAGACCGCCTCGGCCACCGCTGGATGGGTACCCAGTTCGCTTTCGACCTCGGCGAGACTGATGTTGAGCCCCCCGCGCACGGCGATGCGTTTGAGCCGGCCCAGGACGTGCAGCCTTCCGCGCTCGTCCAGCAGACCGAGGTCGCCCGAGCGCACCCAGCCGTCGGAGGTGCGGTAACGGCCGTCCAGTTCCGGTGCGTTGACGTAGCACAGCGGTGTCATGGGGCCCAGGGCCTCGATCTGCCCCGTCCGCCCGGTGGGCAGCGGCGTGCCGTCGGGTCCGGTGATCCGGATGCGTGCCACCGCGGGGTCCGGGGTGCCGACGCTGTCGCCCGGCGGGTGGCGTTCTCCCGCCGTGTGGCAGTTCAGTCCGTCCGACGAGCCGTACACGGTCACCACCGGTCGGCCGAACCGTTCGCGGCATGCCTGGGCTGTGGCCGCAGGCAGGGGGGCGCCGCTGGAGACGACTGCACGCAAGGACGATGTGTCCTCGTCCGGCCGCGCCGGGAGGTCGGCGATGCGCCGGAGCATCGTGGGCACCGCGAAGAGGTGGGTGGGACGCTGCTCGGCGACCGTCCGCAGCGCTCCGGCCGGGTCGAAGGGCGACCGCACGATCAGGGTGCCGCCGAGGGCGGCGAGGGTGACCGGTGTGCCCAGCGAACCGAAGGAGGAGGCCAGCGGGACGAGGACCAGGTGGCGGGGCGGCAGCGTGGTGTCGGGGTGCAGGCTCCGGACGTACCGCGCACGGCCGCCGGCCAGGGCGTGATGACTGTAGGCGACCATCTTCGGCTCGGCTTCGGAACCGGACGACACCAGGATGCGGGCGGGTCCGTACGGG
>NZ_POUC01000289.1 GCF_002891435.1 Streptomyces cahuitamycinicus | reverse complement strand
CCCCCCGGAGCGTGCACCACATGGACACGGCACCTTCCGCTCAGCCCGCCACGACCACACCCGCCGCCGGCAACCGCCGCCGCGTGGCGACCGCGGCGGCCCTCGCCTCGGCCGTCGAGTGGTACGACTACTTCGTCTTCGGCATCGCCGCCGCCCTCGTACTCGGCGACCTGTACTTCCCCGCCGGCAGCACCACGGCAGGCGTGCTCGCCTCCTTCGCCACCTTCGCCGTCGGCTTCCTCGCCCGGCCCATCGGCGGCATCGTCGCCGGACACCTGGGCGACAAGCGCGGCCGCAAGCCGATGCTCGTCCTCGCGCTCACGCTGATGGGCGTGGCCACCACCGGCATCGGCCTGCTGCCCACGTACGACACGATCGGTGTGGCCGCCCCGATCCTGCTCGTCCTGCTGCGCGTCGCCCAGGGCGTCGCCGTCGGCGCCCAGTGGGGCGGCGCGATGCTCCTGGCCACCGAGTACGCCCCGGAGGGCAAGCGCGGTGTCTACGGCAGCGTGGTCCAGCTCGGTGTCCCCATCGGCGTGGTCACCGCCAACACCGTCTTCCTGCTGGCCGGCGCCCTCACCACCGACTCGGCGTTCGCGGCCTGGGGCTGGCGCGTGCCGTTCCTGGTCGGCCTGCTGGTCCTCGGCCTGGCCTGGTACATCCACCGGCACGTCGAGGAGACCCCGGCGTTCCGGGAGGCCGAGCGGGCGCTCACCGAGAAGGAGAAGTCCGAGCGGAACTCGCCGCTGCGCACGATCCTGCGCGGCCACCTGGGCACGGTGCTCCTGGCCGGCGGCTCCTTCGCCGTGAACACCGCCACCTTCTACATCCTCATCACCGGCGTCCTCGACTACACGACCCGCGAGCTGGACATGAAGAAGAGCGCGGTGCTCACCGTCTCGCTCTGCGTCAGCCTCACCCAGCTGGTGCTGATCCCGGCCTCCGCCGCGCTCTCCGACCGCGTCGGCCGCATCCGGGTCTACGCCTTCGGCGCTGTGGGCATCGCGGTGTGGGCCGTACCGCTCTTCCTGCTGATCGACACCGGTTCGCTGCTGTGGCTCGCGGTCGGCACGTTCGTCGCCAGCTGCTTCCTGAGCATCATGTACGGCCCCCAGGCCGCCCTGTTCGCCGAGTTGTTCACGCCCGAGATGCGCTACACCGGCGCCTCCCTCGGCTACCAGATCGCGGCCGTCGCGGGCGGCGGGCTCGCGCCCTTCATGATGGTGCTGCTCCTGGAGGCGACGGGCACGTCGATGGCCGTGTCCGGGTACATCATCGTGCTCTCGGTGATCGCTTTGGTCTCCATCAAGGTCCTCGCGGACCGGGCGCGTGCGGCAGAGGCGCAGGCCGAGCCGGAGACGCAGGCCGGGTCAGCGAGCTGAGTCCGTGGTTTGCTCGGGCCGCGGCTCCGGAATCCCTCCCGGAGCCGCGGCCCGGGCCGCCGCCCGCGACCTCGACACCGCCACACCCGCCAGGCAGAGCACACCGCCCACCAGCGTGAGCACCCCCGGCACCTCGCCGAGGAACAGCCACGACATCAGGACGACCAGCGCGGGCGCCGCGTACGTCGTCGCGCCCATCCGGCTCGCGGTCGTCCGGGACAGCGCGTACGCCCACGTGGTGAAGGCGAGGGCGGTCGGGAAGACGCCCAGGTAGATCATGTTGAGCGTCGCCGAGGCGGGTGCCGAGGCGGCCTCCTGGACGAGCTGCCCCGCGAACGGCAGGCACAGCACCGCGCCGACCAGGCACCCGAACGTCGTCACCTGCAGCGGGCTGGCCGAGCCCAGCGCCGGCTTCTGCGCCACGACACCACCGGCGTACGCGATCGCCGCCAGCAGGCACAGTGCCACCCCGAGCACCGAGGAACCGCCCTCGCCCGACATCGACAGGCCCACCGTCACGGCACCGGCGAACGACACGGCCATCCCCGCCAGCAGCCGCGGCGGCATCGGGTCGCCGAGCAGCCGGGCACCGAGCAGCGCGATCAGGATCGGCCCGGTGTTCACGACCAGGGCGGCCGTACCCGCGTCGACCTGCTGCTCGCCCCAGTTGAGGGCGACCATGTAGAAGCCGAACCACAGCAGCCCTGATATCGCGATCCCGCGCCAGGCCGGGCGCGGCGGCATCCCCTCCCGCCGCAGCAGGCAGATCACCCCCAGCGTCAGCACCCCGGCCAGCAGCCGCCCGAGCGCCAGCGCCCCGGGTGAGTACGCGTCACCGGCGCTGCGGATCGAGACGAAAGCGGACGCCCACAGCACGACGGTGACCGCCGCGGCACCGGCGGCGAGCAGTTCCGCCCGGCGGGCGGAAGGGGACGGGGCGGTGTTCGACATCATGCTCCGGAGGCTAGGAGGGCAAGGGCCGGGAAGCTCGCGGTTTTCGGACGGCGGCGCGGCTACCGCAACGCCGCCGACTGCACCCCCAGCAGGTCGGACAGGGCGCGTTCACCGGCCGCCGTCACCTTCACGGCCCGCTCGGAGCCGATGCGCACGCACCATCCCGTGTCCAGGGCGTGCCGGCACAGCGCCGCGCCCGCGACGCCCGCGAGATGGGGCCGGCGTTCGGTCCAGTCGAGACAGGCCCGGGCAAGCGGCCGGCGGCTCCGCCGGTCGAGGGCGATACCGGCCGAGACGAACCACTCCATCCCCGCGTCGGTGAGCGCGAACCCCGTCTCCTGCCGCAGCAGCCCGCGGGCCGTCAGCGCGTCGTTGACCGCGATGCCGAGCCGCCCGGCGAGATGGTCGTAACACGTACGGCCCCGGGCCATCGCCGAGCCGGCGTTCGACTCCCGGAGGCTCCGTGGCCGTACGGCCGGGCCCGGCGGGACCTGGGCGGCCAGTTCCTCCACCAGCTGGGCGATCCGGGCGTCGGTCAGCCGGACGTAGCGGTGCCGGCCCTGTCGCTCCTCGGCGAGGAGCCCGCCCGCGACGAGCCGGCCCAGGTGCTCGCTCAGCGTCGAGGCGGCGACCCCCGCGTGCCGTGCCAGCTCGCCCGCGGTCCAGGCCCGGCCGTCGAGCAGCGCCAGCAGGCACGCGGCCCGGGTCTCGTCCGCGAACAGCGCGGCGAACCGGGCCAGGGCCGTGGCCCGGGGGTCCCTCGTCGTCATGCCCCCAGCATGGGACATGGACGCTTCGGTGGTCGCCGAAGCATCGCTACGCCGTGCGCCGCATCTGCTCGTACTGGCGTGCCAGCCCGTCCAGCAGAGCCGTCAGCCCGGTCTCGAAGGCGCGCTCGTCGATCTTGCCCTGCTGCTCGGCGAGGAGGTGGGCCTGCTGGAGGTGCGGGTAGTCGGCGGGGTCGTAGGCGCTGGCGTCGTCCACGAATCCCCCGGCGAAGGAGCCGAGCGCGGATCCCATCACGAAGTACCGCATCAGCGCGCCGATGGACGTGGCCTGCGCCGGGGGCCAGCCCGCGGCGACCATCGCGCCGTAGACGGCGTCCGCGAGGCGCAGTCCGGCCGGGCGGCGGCCGGGGCCGCGGGCCAGCACCGGGACGATGTTCGGGTGGTCGCGCAACGCGGCCCGGTAGGAGACGGCCCAGTCGTGCAGCGCGGTCCGCCAGTCCCGGCCGTCCTGGAACATCGACAGGTCCACCTGGCCGCTCACCGAGTCGGCGACCGCCTCCAGGATCTCGTCCTTGGTGCGGAAGTGGTTGTACAGCGAGGGCCCGCTGACCCCCAGTTCGGCCGCGAGCCGCCGCGTGGAGACGGCGGCCAGACCCTCCGCGTCCACGAGCGCGCGGGCCGTCTCGACGATCCGGTCGGTGCTGAGCAAGGGCTTGCGCGGTCGGGCCATGGCGCACATAGTAGGGCTGCGCAGCGAAACTAGCAGTGCTAATTTAAATGTACGCCTTTCAATGGGGTGACCTGTGGTGAATCTGGGGCTCAGCGAGGAGCAGAGCGCGGTCCGGCAGCTCGCGCGGGACTTCGTGGAGCGCGAGATCACCCCGCACGTCGTCGCCTGGGACCGCGCCGAGGAGGTCGACCGGGCGATCGTCGAGAAGCTCGGCGAGGTCGGCTTCCTGGGCCTGACGATCGACGAGGAGTACGGCGGCTCCGGCGGCGACCACCTCGCGTACTGCCTGGTCACGGAGGAACTGGGCCGGGGTGACTCGTCCGTGCGCGGCATCGTCTCCGTCTCCCTCGGGCTGGTCGCCAAGACCGTCGCCGCCTGGGGGAACGAGGAGCAGAAGCGGCGCTGGCTGCCCGGGTTGACCTCCGGCGCGTCGGTCGGCTGCTTCGGCCTGACCGAGCCGGGCACGGGCTCCGACGCGGGCAACCTGGCGACCCGGGCCGTACGGGACGGCGACGACTACGTCCTCAACGGCACCAAGACGTTCATCACCAACGGCACCTGGGCCGACGTCGTCCTGCTCTTCGCCCGCTCCACGGACGCCCCCGGCCACAAGGGCGTCTCCGCCTTCCTCGTCCCGGCCGACACGCCCGGCCTGACCCGCCGCACCATCCACGGCAAGCTCGGGCTGCGCGGCCAGGCCACCGCCGAACTCGCCCTGGAGGACGTGCGCGTACCGGCCTCCGCGCTGCTCGGGGAGGAGGGCAAGGGCTTCTCCATCGCCATGTCGGCTCTCGCCAAGGGCCGGATGTCGGTCGCAGCGGGCTGCGTCGGCATCGCCCAGGCCGCCCTCGACGCGGCCGTGCGCTACGCGGGGGAGCGTGAGCAGTTCGGCAGGACCATCGCCCACCACCAGCTGGTCCAGGAGCTGCTCAGCGACATCGCCCTGGACGTCGACGCCGCCCGGCTGCTGACCTGGCGGGTCGCCGACCTGATCGACCGGGGGCGGCCGTTCGCCGTCGAGTCGTCCAAGGCCAAGCTGTTCGCATCGGAGGCCGCCGTCCGCGCCGCCAACAACGCGCTCCAGGTCTTCGGCGGCTACGGCTACATCGACGAGTACCCGGCGGGCAAGCTGCTGCGGGACGCCCGCGTGATGACCCTCTACGAGGGCACGAGCCAGATCCAGAAGCTGGTCATCGGGCGGGCGCTGACGGGTGTCTCGGCGTTCTGAGTACACGTCTGAGTACTTCGGCGGATGTGGCGCGGGCCACGTCCGCCGATGCTTTCCCCCATGAGTGACACACCGGGCAAGCAGCAGAACACGGCCGCCTTCTACGGCCAGGCCGTCGCCTCCTTCGCCGTCGCCATGGCGGCCACCGCCGTCGGCATCTACCAGTTGAGCGCCGACGCCTGGGTTCGGGGCTTCCTCGCCATCGCCGTCCTGTACCTGGTCACGTCCTCCTTCACGCTGGCCAAGGTCATCCGTGACCGGCAGGACGGTGCGGCCCCCTCCTACGCCCCGTTCGAGAAGCACTGAGCGGCCACGCTAAGCGCTCGCTCACCTTCGGCGGTATGGTGTTCCTCCTGCCAGTGGAGAGGGGTGAGCGGATGAGTACGGCGGAGGAGACGGCCGGCGGCGAGGCGCAGGCGTGGGGCGAGGTCACGCCCGACGCGGCGCGGCGGCTGCTGATCGCCGCGGTGGAGGCCTTCGCCGAGCGCGGCTACCACGCCACGACGACCCGTGACATCGCGGGCCGCGCCGGAATGAGCCCGGCGGCGCTCTACATCCACTACAAGACCAAGGAAGAGCTGCTGCACCGCATCAGCAGGATCGGGCACGAGAAGGCCCTGGAGATCCTGCGGACGGCGTCCCGCCGCGAGGGCAGCGCCACCGAGCGGCTCGCCGACGCGGTGAGCTCCTTCGTGCGCTGGCACGCGGGCGGGCGTACCACCGCTCGGGTCGTGCAGTACGAACTCGACTCGCTCGGGCCCGACGCCCGCGCCGAGATCCTCGCCCTGCGCCGCCAGGTCGACGGTGAGGTGCGCGGGATCATCGAGGAGGGCGCGCGGTCGGGCGAGTTCGAGGTCGTGGACGTGCACGGCACCACGCTGGCCGTGCTGTCGCTGTGCATCGACGTGGCGCGGTGGTTCAACGTCGACGGGCCCCGGACGCCGGAACAGGTCGGCGAGCTGTACGCCGACCTGGTGCTGCGGATGGTCGGGGCCCAGGGCCCGGCGGCCTGAGGTCCGGCACGTCCACCGACCGGCTCGACGCGAGCGCCGAGCTCCCGCGCTCCGGCACCTGCACCTCCACCGACCGTTCGACGTCGGCGTCTCGACGCCGGCGTCGCGCTCCCGACGCACCGGACCGGCCGCCTCAGCCGCTTGAGCCCCGCCTCAGAGGTAGTAGCGCGCCACGGACTCGGCGACGCAGACCGGCTTGTCGCCGCCCTCACGCTCGACGCTGAAGGCGACGGCCACCTGGACGCCGCCCGGCACCTCGTCGACGGCGCTGATCGCCGCGGTGGCGCGCAGGCGGGAGCCGACGGGGACCGGGGCGGGGAAACGCACCTTGTTCGTGCCGTAGTTGACGCCCATCTTCACGCCCTCGACGGCGATCAGCTGCGGTCCGAACAGGGGCAGCAGGGACAGGGTCAGATAGCCGTGCGCGATGGTGGTGCCGAAGGGGCCCGCGGCGGCCTTCTCCGGGTCGACGTGGATCCACTGGTGGTCACCGGTGGCCTCCGCGAAGAGGTCGATCCGCTTCTGGTCGATGTCGAGCCAGTCGGTGTACCCCAGTTGTTCGCCCACCGCCGACTTCAGGTCGTCGACGGACGTGAAGATCCTCGGCTCTGCCATGTCTTCCAGGCCTCTCGTGTGCAGGGCTGCGTGCTCCGTGTCTAAGCGACTGCTTAGCATGGTCGGCCGTGCGGGCTGTGTCAACGGACTCGGTAGGGTTCGAGGGGTGCCCCAGATCCCAGAGAAGATCCATGAGCTCACGGTCGGCCAGCTCGCGGCGCGGAGCGGCGCCGCCGTCTCCGCCCTGCACTTCTACGAGTCCAAGGGCCTGATCAGCAGTCGCCGGACCGCGGGCAACCAGCGCCGTTACTCCCGCGACACGCTTCGCCGGGTCGCCTTCATCCGGGCCGCGCAACGGGTCGGCATCCCCCTGGCGACGATCCGCGACGCACTCGCGGAACTCCCCGAGGAGCGCACCCCAACCCGGGAGGACTGGGCGCACCTCTCCGAGGTCTGGCGCACCGAACTGGAAGAGCGCATCAAGCAGCTGAACCGCCTCAGGGACCACCTCACCGACTGCATCGGCTGCGGTTGCCTCTCCCTGGACACCTGCGTCCTGTCCAACCCGGACGACGTCTTCGGTGAACGCCTCACGGGTTCCCGTCTGATGGTGGACCGGGGCGGTCACGGGTAGCGCCCGCCCGGCCCGAGCGGCGAGGCGGCGAACCGCTCCGCGCCGTCCGTCCCGGACCGGATGCCCGCCTCCACGCCCACCCCGCGCTCCATGAGCAGCGCGGCCGTCTCCTCCGCCCCCGGTTCATGCCAGTTGACCGAGGCGTGGTCGGGCAGCACCGTCCACGCGCGGATCCGCTCCAGCCGGGCGGCGGGGCCGGGCTCCGCCCAGGCGCCCGTGGTCACTCCGACCGGCACCGGCACCCGCGCCCGGATCGCCGACAGCGTCACCGCGAGCACCCGCGGCGACAACGTGTCCCGCCCGCACGGCGTCTTGGGGTGGACGTGGATGTCCCTCGCCCCCGCGGCCACGGCCCCGGCGGCCGCGTCGGCCATCGACTCGGGTGTCAGCGGCACGGCCACACCGTCAGCGGCCGTCCGCGAACCGTTCAGGCACACCTGCATCATGGTGTCGATGGTGCCGGTCACCACCGACAGTGGGGGTGCGGCATCCCCGGCGCACCCCCCGCGCACCCGCATCCGTCAAGCCGACACCAACAGCCTCGCCCGCCGGGCGTACGCCAGGGACTCGGGCGTGAGCACGGGACGCGGCACCAGGATCCCGCAGTCCGTGCAGACCGGACCGGACGAGGGTTCGTGGTCCAGGTCGTACCTCCACACGAGCTGCTCCCCGCGGCACACCGGGCAGGCCGAGCCCGGCTCGCGCTCCAGCGCGGCGATCAGCCGGCGCAGCACCTCGGCCAGCGGTTCACGGGGATGGACCGCCGGATCGTCGCACCACGCCACACCGAAACCGCCCCAGGTCAGCCGGTGCCAGTCGTCCACACTGCCCGGCCTGCGCAGCCCGTCGTGCTTCTCCTTCCTGCGGCGCTCGGCGAACCCGACCTCGTAGGCCTGCCAGACCGCCCGCGCCTCCTCCAGCTCGTCCAGTGCGGCCACGAGCCGCACCGGATCGGGGGAGCGGTCCTCGGGACCGAACCCTGCCCGGGAGCACAGATGGTCCCAGGTCGCCCTGTGTCCGTAAGGGGCGAACCTCTCAAGGCACTTACGCAGCGAATAGCGCCGCAGGGCCAGATCGCACCGCGGATCGCGGACCTGTCTCGCCAGACTCCGGAAACCGGCCATCGTCCTGCACCTCCGTCACACCTGCACGTAATCCGGTCACTTCGGCGTCGTCGAACGGACGTCGCCGAATAGACGTATCGACAAGCGAATCGGCTCCATCCGATTTCAAATGGCCTCCATAAGCGGCCCCGAGAGACTCGCGGGCCGATTGCCGTGGTCCGTGTGTCTGTTGTGCCGACTTCAAAAAGTGACGCTTGTTCATCTTCAAGCCGGGGGATACCGGCGGTAACATCCGGCCCACCCCCGTCGGGAGGATCCCCCCATGCCACGGCGTGCCCCACGCACCGTTCTCGACAGAATGAGAACTCCCAGCGGAATCTCCGGGTTCCTGAAGACAGCCTCGGTATGCGCCCTGATCGCAGGTCTCTTGTCGCCGCTTGCCCCGGCTGCCGCCTCGGAAACAGCTACCGCGCAGGCCACGGCCGCGGCGAACGACCACTGCGGCACCCAGTGTTCGGACATCCTGCCGCCCGGCCAGAACGGCAACGCCACCCTCGCCCAGATCCTCCTCAACCAGGCCTTCGGCACCCAGCCCGAGCACGCCGAGGACCAGCTCGGGCCCTACGCCGACCTCGCCAAGGGCTACCCCGGCCTGACCAACGACAAGATCAACACCTTCTTCAACGACGCGTCCTTCGGCGTCCCCGCCGACCAGGTCGCCTCCAGCCTCAAACCCGCCGGACGCAGTGACGTGACGATCGTCCGGGACAAGAAGACCGGTGTGCCGCACATCACCGGCACCACCCGATACGGCACGGAGTTCGGCGCCGGCTACGCGGCAGCCCAGGACCGGCTGTGGCTGATGGACGTCTTCCGGCACGTCGGGCGCGGACAGCTGACCTCCTTCGCGGGCGGTGCGCCCTCCAACCAGGGCCTCGAGCAGCAGTTCTGGCGGCACGCCCCGTACACCGAGGCCGATCTGCAGGCGCAGATCGACAACGCCGTCGCCACCAACGGCGAGCGCGGACGCCAGGCCCTCGCCGACGTCAAGGCCTACATCGACGGCATCAACTCCTATATCGACACCTCCGACAGCGGGCGCACCTTCCCCGGTGAGTACGTACTGACCGGGCACAAGGACTCAGTCACCAACGCCGGCACGATCGAGCACTTCAAGGTCACCGACCTGGTCGCGCTGGCCTCCGTCATCGGCGCGCTGTTCGGCGCGGGCGGCGGCGGCGAGGTCAACAACGCCCTCTCACTCATGGCCGCCCAGGAGAAGTACGGCGTCACCGAGGGCACCGAGGTCTGGGAATCCTTCCGGATGCGCAACGACCCGGAGGCCGTCCTCACCCAGCACGACGGCAGCTTCCCGTACGGGACCAAGCCCGCCGACCCGCAGGGCGCGGCCCTGCCCGACGCGGGCTCGGTGAAGCCGGAGCCGCTCGTGTACGACCGTACCGGCAGCGCCGCCACGGCCGGTGCGACCAGTGCGTCCCGCGAAGCGGTGAAGACCGCCACGTCGTCCGCCAAGCGCGGCATGTCCAACGCCCTCGTCGTCAGCGGCAAGCACACCGCGAGCGGCCATCCCGTCGCCGTGTTCGGCCCGCAGACCGGCTACTTCGCCCCCCAGCTGCTGCTGCTCCAGGAGATCCAGGGCCCGGGCATCAGCGCCCGCGGCGCCTCCTTCGCGGGCTTGAGCATGTACGTCGAGCTAGGCCGCGGCCAGGACTACGCGTGGAGCGCCACGACCTCCGGCCAGGACATCATCGACTCCTACGCCGTCGAACTGTGCCAGGACGACTACCACTACCTGTACCGCGGCACCTGCACGCCGATGGAGAAGATCGAGCAGAAGAACGCCTGGAAGCCCACGGTCGCCGATGGCACCGCGGCGGGCTCGTACACCATGCGCGTCTGGCGCACGAAGTACGGCCCCGTCGAGTCCCGCGCGACGGTCGGCGGCAAGCGGGTCGCCTACACCACCCTGCGCTCGTCCTTCCTGCACGAGGCCGACTCCATCATCGGCTTCCAGATGCTGAACGACCCGGGCTACGTCAAGGGCCCGGACTCCTTCCAGAAGGCGGTGCAGCACATCAACTACACCTTCAACTGGTTCTACGCCGACTCCGAGCACACCGCGTACTACAACAGCGGCGACAACCCGGTGCGCGCGACCGGCGTGGACAGCGAGTTCCCGGCGTGGGCCCGGCCTGCGTACGAGTGGCGCGGCTGGGACCCGGCGACCAACACGGCCGACTACACCCCGCCCTCGGCCC
>NZ_POUC01000288.1 GCF_002891435.1 Streptomyces cahuitamycinicus | reverse complement strand
CGATCAACCTCGCCCGCATTGATGCCTGGCTCACCGGCAGACCCCTCGCCCGCACCCGCGTCTCCCCCTTCGCAGCAATCCGCCCCGCTGGATGAGATCCAGCGGGGCGGATTTACCAACAGCGTCCTTCCGGGAGGGGCCTTTCCCGGCGCTACCGCACCGGCGTCGCGACCGGCGTCGGCGCGTAGCCGGTCGGCCGGGCCGTGAAGGTGCCACGGCCTTGGGTGCGGCTGCGCAACCGGGTCGCGTAGCCGAACAGTTCGGCCAGCGGCACGGTGGCGGTGACGACCGCCGCGCCCGCACGAGTGACCGAGCCGGTCACCTTCCCGCGCCGGGCGGCGAGATCGCCGAGCACGCCGCCGACCGCGTCCTCGGGCACGGTGACCGTGACCTCGACGACCGGCTCCAGCAGGACCATCGCGCAGGCGCGCAGGGCCTCCCGGAGACCGAGCCGGCCGGCCGTGCGGAACGCCGTGTCCGAGGAGTCCTTCACATGGGTCGCCCCGTCGGTCAGGGTGACCCGCAGCCCGGTCACCGGGTGCCCGCCGAGCGGCCCCTCGGTGAGGGCGTCCCGGCAGCCCGCCTCGACCGCCCGGACGTACTCCTGCGGCACCCGCCCGCCGACGACGGCCGAGCGGAACGCGAACCCTCCCTCCTCGTGCGGCTCCACGTCGAGGACGACATGGGCGAACTGCCCTGCCCCGCCGTCCTGTTTGACGTGCCGGAACACCAGCCCGGACACCCCCCGGCCGACGGTCTCGCGGTAACCGACCCGGGGGCGGCCGACGTTGACCTCCAGGCCCAGCTCGCGCCGGAGCTTCTCCACCGCCACCTCCAGGTGCAGTTCACCCATGCCGGACAGGACCGTCTGCCCGGTCTCCGGGTCGGACCGCACGGCCAGCGAGGGATCCTCCTCGGTCAGTCGCGCCAGCCCCGACACGAGCCGGTCGGTGTCACCGGACCGGCGGGACTCGACCGCGACCGACACCACCGGCTCGGGCACACCGGCCGGTTCCAGGACGAGCGGCGCGTCCGGTGCGCACAAGGTCGAGCCGGCGCGGGCGTTCTTCAGCCCGACCACGGCGACGATGTCCCCGGCGACTGCCCGGTCCAGCGGGGCGTGCCGGTCGGCCTGCACACGCAGGATCCGCCCGATCCGCTCGCCGCGCCCGGCGCTCGCGTCCCACAGGGCGTCTCCCTTCTCGATGGTGCCGGAGTAGATCCGCAGGTAGGTCAGCCGTCCTGTCGGGGTGGCGTGCACCTTGAATGCGAGGGCGGCCGCAGGTGCCGCGGGGTCGGCCGGCCGGGCCTGCTCCTCGCCGTCGTGCGTACCGCTGACCGGCGGCACGTCCAACGGTGACGGCAGGTAGGCGACGACCGCGTCGAGCAGCGGCTCGACACCGCGGTTGCGGTACGCGGAGCCGCACAGCACGACCACGCCGTCACCGTCCCGGGTCACCTCGCGCAGCGCCGAGGAAAGGGTCCCCTCGGACAGCGCGCCGGTAGCGCAGAACTCCTCCAGTGCGCCCGGGTGCAGTTCCGCCACGGCCTCCTCCAGCGACCGGCGGCGCGCCAGGGCCTCGCCCCGCAGGTCGCCTGGCACCGGCACGTCCTCGGCGGTGCCGTCGTCGGCCCACAGCAGTGCGCGCATGCGCACCAGGTCGACGACGCCGGTGAAGGAGTCCTGCGCGCCGACCGGGAGCTGTACGGCCAGAGGCGCCGGGTGCAACCGCTCCCGGATCGAGGCCACGGCGGCGTCGAGGCGCTTGTGCGTGGTTCCGGTGGCGAACAGGATCCGTTCGGTGACGGTGGTCTTGCCGGCGTCGACATGGGCGAGGATGCCGAGGTTGCGGACGACGGCGAGCGGGTTGAGGTGGGTGCGCACGGCCCGGGGCCTTTCGGTGCGATCGGGTATGGGGCAGCGCGATGTCCGGGCGAGCAGGGCGGGGCGGCACACTGCCCTGACAGCACGTCAGGGTGTTTCCGCGTCCGGCGTTCTTCGTCCGGTCAGCCGATGCCGCCGCGCAGCGGGCACCGGGACGGCGAAGACACGAGGATCACCTCGTAGCGCGGCAGGAAGACGGCGACAGCGGTGTGGTCACGCATGGCCGTCTCCCTTCGTCCGTCACAGCGGTGCACCGCGCGGATCGTGGGCGGCGCGGGTACATGGGTGAGTGTAGGGAGGGCAATGGGGCGTGGGCCAGGGATTATTGCGGAGTCCCGCGGGTGCCAGAAGTCCGGGGTTCCGTCGCGTATCGGCCGCCGGGGATCCGGCGGTGGTTACTGGTTGGACCTACCGAGCCTCGCTTCGCCCCTCTGGTGTCGGAGCGGCTCAGCTGCATCGTCCGGTTCGCGCTCTACTCGCGGGGCCGGTGACTGCGGACTCTGGCCGTATGGGGGCTGTTGATGACGGGCTGCGTCGATTGCAGGTCGGCCAGTACGCGTGTCCGCGCTGTCGGTTGCCGCAGGATCGCGTGGCGACGCTCGAGCAGGACTGGGTTCTGCTGGAGCCGGGGGTGGAGGTGTTGGCGCATCTCGTGCCGGCGGAGCACCGGTGGATCACCCTGTCGGACGGTCGTGTCACGGTGTACGGGGTGTGCCCGCCGGACGGATCGCAGCGCTGCCGGATCGAGCACCGGCTGACCTGCTCGAAGCAGCCGTTGCCGGACCTCTGGCCGTGGCTGACGGCCCTGCGGGCGGAGAATGCCCGGGCGGCGCAGCGGCGGACCGACCCGGAACCGCCCCGCCCGCCGCAGGCATGGCCGGACGCCGGGTAGGCGTGGCTCGCCCGTAGGACGGAGCCGAGGCGCGGAGCCCGGCCCGGGCCTCCGAAAGGCCCGGGCCGGACCGCTATCTGGGCGGGGTCGGGGTGTCGTGGGTGCGGTGCATGGCCTGGACGTCGAGGTCCAGCCGGACGGTCGGGCCGACCACGGTGATGCCCCGGGCCGGCATGGGACGCCAGTTGAGTGTGTAGTCCTCGCGGTGCGGTTCCGCCGTGGCCAGGGCCGCGCAGCGCGACTCCTGGCCGTAGCCGCCGTTCACCGTGCCGAGGTACGTCGTGTCGAGGGCCACCGAGCGGCTGACGCCGTGCATCGTGAGGGAGCCCTGCAGCACCCACTCGCTACCGCCCCGGTAGGCGAAGCGCGCGCTCGTGAAGTCGAAGTGCGAGAAGCGCTCGACGTCGAGGAAGCCGGCGGACCGCAGGTGGTTGTCGCGGGTGCTGTGCCGGTGGTGATCAGGACCGCCCCCTGAAGGCGTCCGCGTGTTCGGCGGCCCACTGGGCGAAGCTGCGCGCCGGGCGACCGGTGACCTTCTCCACGGCGCCGGAGACCGTACGGCCCACCTCCGGGGTGTTCCCGTACGCCTCCAGCAGGAAGCCGACGACGTCCTCGGGGAGACCCGCCGCCCGCCACTGCGCGAGGGCCTGCTGCTGCGTCAGCTCGACCAGGGTGATCTCCCGGCCGACTGCTGCGGCGATCGTCTTCACCTTGTCGCCGACGGTGAGCACCTCCGGGCCGGTGATCACGTACTCCTGGCCGCCGTGCCCCTCCTGTGTGAGGGCGACCGCGGCGACGGCGCCGATGTCGCCCTCGTGGACCATGGAGCTCAGCCGGTCGACGAACGGCTCCCGCACCTCGCCCGCCGCCACGATCCCGTCCGCCCATTCCAGGGCGTTGGCCATGAACTCGACCGGCATGAGTACGGTCCCGTCCACGCCGTCGTCGGCGCGCACCGCGTCCTCGAGTGGGGTGGGGCCGCCGCCGTGCAGCACGGTGACGCGGCGGACCCCGGCGGAGCGGGCGAGCTCCAGGAGCCGGGGGCCGGTCTCCAGCGGGCTGAAGGCAGCACCGCCGAAGGTGATCAGATGGAGGCCGGTGACGCCCTCCAGGGCCGGGGCCAGGCCGTCGGGCTCGGTCAGGTCGCCCTCGACCACCTCGACACCGGCCGGGAAGGAGGCCCTCGTGGCCTCACGCGTCAGGGCACGCACCTTGTGGCCCCGGTCGAGCAGTTCGGCGACGACCTGACGGCCGACGGTTCCGGTGGCGCCCGTGACGAGGATCTTCTGCGTCTGAGTCATGCCATGACCCTAGGAAGGCTTGCGGTCACCTTCTGTCCGCAAGGCCGGGAAGAGATGCCCCGGCTTCCCATACTGGTCCGCAGGGGGTGGGGGCATTGGCGGAACGACGGCTCACGCGGCAGGACTTGGTTCGCCGCCGACGACGAAGCGGCTTCGTCGGAAGACGCGATGAGATCAGCACCTTCCGGACGAATCTCGCCCGGAATCCCGAGGCGGACGACTACCAGTTCCTCCACCACGTGCACGGCATCGCCGGTGTGGGCAAGACGTCTCTGCTGCGGCAGTGGGTCGCCATCGCCGACGAGCACGGCGCTGCCGCGGTCCATCTCGCCGATCCCGTTCACAGTGCTGTCGAGGCGATGGCAGCCATCAGCGAGCGGCTGAGCCGTCACGCGCTTCCGATGAAGAGGTTCGACAAGCGGCTGGCGCACTATCAGCAGCGGCTGCACGAGGCCCAGCAGGCGCTGAGAGCGCAACCGCCTCAAGAGGAGAGCATCGGGGAACCGTCACCGCAGCCCTCCCTGCCCCGGACCATCGCGGCGCAGGTCGGTCTCGCGGGCCTCGGAATGGTGCCCGTGGTGGGCGCGCTCGCCGGGGCGGTGGACGCGGCGCAAGTCGTCGAGGGGGCACATCGCCTGGGTTCCGCCGTCGGCGGCCGTCTGCGCTCCCCCGACGACGTGCGGCTGCTGCTGGACCCCGTCGGAGTGCTCACACCGGTATTCCTGGAGGATCTGGCGGAACTGGCGGAGCGGCGGCCGTGGGTCGTCCTCTTCATCGACGTGTACGAACGCACGGGCCCCGCGCTGGATGCCTGGCTGCGCGACATCGCCCTCACCGATGTCCACGGTGCGCTGGCGGCGAACGTACAGATCGTGCTGGCCGGGCAGGGGCGCCTCGACACACGATTCTGGGGCGACTGGCTGGACCTGGTCAACGACGTCAGCCTGGACGTCTTCACGGAGCAGGAGGCGCGGGCGCTCCTCGCCCTGCAGGGCATCACCGTCGAGCAGGTGGTGGAAGTGATCCTGCACCTGTCGGGCCGGCTGCCCGTTCTCGTGCACACGCTCGCACAGGCGCGGCCTTCCGACGCGGGGGCGGTGGCGGACCCGTCCGGTACGGCGGTCGAGCGCTTCCTCAAGTGGGAGACCGACCCGGCTCGACGTACTGCTGCCCTGGCCTGCGCCCTTCCCCTTCGCTTCAACGAGGATGTCTACCGTTCCGTTGTCCCGCCGGAAGCCGCCGACCAGTACCCGTGGGTGCGCGGACTCGCCTTCGTGACCGACCGGGCCGGCCAGTGTCGATACCACGATGTCGTCCGTACCCCCATGCTGCGTCTGCAGCGGACTCAGTCACCCACGCGCTGGCAGCAGGACCACACGTCCCTCGCCGAGCTCTACCGGTCGTGGCGGCTGCGGTGCGAGGAGAATCTGCCCGAAGAGGAACGCTGGACGGATCCCCTGTGGCGTGACCACCGCTGCAACGAGACGTACCACCGGCTGTGCGCCGATCCCCGACAAGCGCTTCCCGAGGCGCTCGCGGAAATCACCGAGGCCTGTGAGCACGACGGGGGCGCGGTGCGTCGCTGGGCCCAGTTGCTTGCGCAGGCGGCGGCGGACACGGCGGACGAAGCCCTGACCACGTGGGGGGACCGGCTGACGTCCGCTCCGGGACAGGAAGCGTCGGCTGTCGTGAGCACGCTGGACGTGCTGCTGGGACATCCGGGACTGCCCCCCTCCGGCCAGGTGCGGGCCAGACTCGTTCGTGGCCGGGCCCATCGCCGCGCTGAGCGATATGCCCAGGCACACGGGGACTTCGCTGCGGCTCTCACACTGGCGCCGGACGATGCGGTGGCCCACGTGGAGCGCGCGCTCACGTACCTGCTGACCGGCCGGCCGGACCAGGCACGAGCGGACTACACACGCGCCATCGAGCTGAACCCGGATCTCGACTGGGCCTACGTCGGGCGTGCTCAGGCGCTGCGGATGCAGGGGCACATCGCGGCAGCGCTGTCCGATCTCGACCGCGCTCTGGCGATCGACCCGGAATACGCGGCGGCCCGCGCCGAACGCTCGCTGATCCTGTGGGAGACACAGCGTCGGGACGAAGCCCTGCGGGAGATGGCGCGAGCGGCACAGTACGCCCCGCCGAGCTCCTGGTACCGGCTGGCGTGGCTACGGTTTCTCGGCCGGCTGGGCCGCCACACGGAGGTCGTGAAGCACACCGACGGACTGCTGGCCGAGGCCTACCTCCCCTCCCCGCACCGGAGTGAACTCCTCGCCTACCAGGGCTGGGCACTGCACTGCCTCGGACGGGACGACGAGGCCCTGCCCCGGCTGGCGCAGGGGACGGAGCTCGCCGCAGCGCCGCCGGTCGCCTTCGCCCGATACGGATGGGTGCTCTGGGAGGCCGGCCGGCTGGAGGAGGCCGAGCAGAATTTCAGTCGTGCCTTGTCCATGGCGCCGGACCACACATGGTGCCTCGGGGGGCGGGGCATCACCCGTATCTACGACGGTCGCCAGGACGAGGCGATCGATGATCTCGCACGGTCGTTCGCCCTGCAGTTGGACATCTCCGTCGCGACCGCCGAGGCACGGTTGGCGAGACCCCTCGTCACCCTCCTGCGTGAGCACATGGACACCGATCGCGCCGCCCTGGGCGCCGCCATCCGCCTCTCGGCCATCGTCTGCGTGCAACAGGAGTGGCCGGGACTGGCCCGTTCTGTCGCATCGGTACTTCTGCTGCGCCCCGGCCCGCGGCTCCTGGCGGGCGGCCTCAGGCTCATCCGTCAGGTCGACGAGACGGTGGGCGGCAAGCCGGTGGACCGGCACGCCTGGGTCACGAGACTCGTCAGGTCCGTCCTGCGCCTCATCACCCGGCACTCACCGGGCGGGAACGCAGCGACACCGGGCCCCGGCGCCGGCGTCACCAGCACGCTCCCGCCGCAGTGACGCCGGCCCCGGTCGCTTCCGTGGTCATCCCGGCTCCTCCGCGTCGTCGACGTCCGCTTCTTCCATGAGGGCGCGCTCAGACGGGCCCGAGGATGCGCCGCACCCCGGACGGCGCCCGGGCAGCCGCCGCTGACCTGGACCCTGGACGCCCTGCGTCACCGAGGCGCACAACCGGCCGTGCGGACGCGCGACAGGCCGTGCGGACGCCCCGACAAGCCGTGCGCACGCGCAACAGCTCGGGCGGGCCGAGAAAGATCTCGACCCGCCCGAGCTGATTTGTGTCCGAGGGGGGACTTGAACCCCCACGCCCGATAAAGGGCACTAGCACCTCAAGCTAGCGCGTCTGCCATTCCGCCACCCGGACCAGGTGTCTGCCGCCTTGCCAGGGGTGTTCCCCGCGGCGACACGGACAACAATACCAAGGTTTCGGAGTGCCTTTCACCTGCGTTTCCGTGCACCTGGCGGGGGTCCGGGACCTCGCGCTCCGATACCTCTAGGGTCGCACCATGAGTGACTGGATGGTTACGCAGGGCTCCTCGGCCGGGCGTCGCCCGCGTGCGCTGTCACCGCTGAGGGAGCATCTGCGGGACACGTTCTGGTTCGCCCCGACCGCGGCGATGGTGAGCGTGTTCGTCGTCTGGGTGGGGGCGCAGGTGCTCGACGCGGCGATCGTCGACGCGCTCCAGGAGGACCGGGACTACGAGACGCTCGACGAGCTGCTGCGGTTCGCGGAGGACGCGAAGGCCGTGGTGACCGCGGTCGGCTCGGCGATGATGACCTTCATCGGTGTGGTCTTCAGCATTTCGCTGGTGGCCGTGCAGATGGCGAGCGGGCAGTTCACCCCCCGCGTGGTGCGGCTCTTCGTCCGGAGCCGGATCACCAAGGCGACCTTCGCGGTGTTCCTTGCGACCTTCGTGCTGACCCTGCTGGTCCTGACGAGCTTCGACAGTGTCGAGGACCCCCGGGCCGTCACGTCGGTGCCGCTGGTGCAGTCCGTACTCACCCTCGGCATGGTCGGGCTGAGCCTGCTGCTCTTCGTGCTGTACGTGAACGCCACTCTGAGGCTGATGCGGATCAGCCACGTGATCGCGCGGATCGCCTCTGAGTCGTTCCGGGTGGCCGCCTCGATGCCCGTGCCGGTGGGCGGGCAGGAGGCCTCCGGCCTGGGCGCTGTAACCGCGTGGGTGCCGCACGAGGGCCGGGCGGGGGTGCTGCGGGACGTACACGTCGCGCGGCTGGTGCGGGTGGCGCGCAAGCACGGGGTCGTGCTGCGGCTGATCCCGCGGATCGGGGACTTCGTGGTGCCGGGCATGCCGGTACTGGCGGTCCACGGCGGGCCGGTCCCGCCGCGCCGGGTGCTGCGCTACGCGATCTCGGTGGGGGTCGAGCGGACCTACCACCAGGATCTCGGCTTCGGGCTGCGGCAGTTGTCCGACATCGCGTTGCGTGCCCTGTCGTCCGCGATCAACGATCCGACGACCGCTGTACAAGCGCTGGACCGTGTCGTCCAGTTCCTGGCCGCGCTGAGCCGACGGCCGCTGGACGCCGCCCTGTACCAGGACCGGGCCGGTGCGGTGCGGCTGGTGCAGCCGGTGCCCCGCTGGACCGAGCTGGTGGACCTCGGGTTCACCGAGGTGCGGATGAGCGCGCCCGGGAATCCGCAGGTGTGCCGGCGTATGCTGGCCGGCCTGGACGACCTGCTCCTGCTCGCGCCGCCGGAACGGCGCGAGCCGCTGCTGCGCCATCGCGAACTCCTCCGCCAGGCGATCGACGTGACCGCATCGACCCCGGCGGACCGGGAGTTCACACTGCGCCCGGACCGGCAGGGGATCGGCTGAGGGACCCCGGGCACGCCCGGACACGTGGCGGAAGACGCCCGGGCGGCGTCACGGAGGGCGCTCGGGGCGGCGGCAGGGCCACCCGGCCTGGCCGGAGCGGCGTCGGACCGTGTCCGGCGTCCGACGCCGGAACCCGCCGCGGGACGGACCGCGTGGCGAACCGGCGCCGGACGCACCCCCTCGTCAGGGCAGCAACTGGTACTCCGGGAAGTTCCCCGGCAGCCGCTCCCCCTCCGGGCCCCGCGTCACGGCGCGCACCAGCAGGTCACCGCCGACGAACGCGCCGCGCCAGGAAGCTCCGAGCCCGCCGAACAGTTCGTCGCGGTCGCCCCGGGAGCGGGGCGTGCCGTGGCCGACCTTGAACGCGCGGATGTGCGGGGCGAGCCGGTCGTACGTCGCCCGGTCGTCCGTGGACAGCGTGGCGACCAGTGCGCCGTTGGAGGCGTTCATCGCGGCCAGCAGCTCCGCCTCGGTGTCGACCAGGACGATCGTGTCGACCGGGCCGAACGGCTCCGCGTGGTGCAGCGGAGAGGACGGGGGCGGGTTGAGGAGCGTGACCGGCTGAACGTAGGCGGAGGTGTCCTGGCCGGGCAGGAAACGGGCGTCACCGGGCGTGGCGCGGTGCAGCGGTACTGCGCCGCGCTCGATCGCCTCGGCGACCTGGTCCCGCAGTTCCTTCGCCTTTGCCGCGTTGATCAACGGCCCGAAGTCCAGCTCCGGGTACGGGTCGTGCCGGTACTCCACGGCGAGCGGATGCCCGACGCTGAGCGTGCGCACCGCCGGGAGGTACGCCGCCAGGAAGGCGTCGAACAGGTGCCGCTGGACGACGAAGCGCGGGTACGCCGTGCAGCGCTGCTTGCCGTAGTCGAAGAGCTTGGGAATCACGGCGGTGAGCGCGTCCCAGTCCGAGTAGTTCCAGATGCCCCAGGTGTTGAGTCCTTCCTGTTCGAGTACGTGTCGCTTGCCGAGGTCGGCGACGGCCGTGGCCACGGCGGCGCCGGTGTCACGGCCGCCGACGAAGGAGACGCAGCCGATCTCGGGCGCCCGTACCAGCGCCTGCGACAGCTCGCCTCCGCTGCCGCTGACAAGGGTCACGGGGATTCCCTCGCGGGCGGCCAGGGCGCAGGCCAGGGTCAGACAGGCGACACCGCCGTCGGTCGGGGTCTTGGCGATGACCGCGTTGCCTGCCAGTGCCTGGACCAGCATTGCGTGAACGAGCACGCTCATCGGGTAGTTCCAGCTGGCGATGTTGGACACGGGGCCGTCCAGCGGGGCGCGCCCGGCGAGCATCGGTTCTATGCCGTCGACGTACCAGCGGACCCCGTCGACGGCCCGGTCGACGTCCGCCTGGGCGAGCCGCCAGGGCTTGCCGATCTCCCAGACGAGCAGCAGCGCGAGCAGAGCGCGGTGTTCGGCGAGCGCGTCGAGGGTGGCCGCGACCCGGGCCCGGCGCTCCTCCAGGGGGAGATGGCGCCAGGCGCGGTGCTGGTCGAGTGCGGCGCATACGGCCCGGTGAGCGGTGGTCCCGTCCAGGCGTGGCGGGCCGGCGATCGGGCTGCCGTCGACGGGGCTGACGGCGGGCAGGACCCGGCCGTCGTCCTGCCAGGCGCCGTTCCAGTGGTTGAGGACCCGGTCGTCACGGAAGGCCTCGGGAGCGACGGCGAGACAGCGCCGCCACGCGTCGGGCCAGGACGTGCCGGTCTTGAGGGTGAGGGTGGGTGCCATGGGGTTGCTC
>NZ_POUC01000287.1 GCF_002891435.1 Streptomyces cahuitamycinicus | reverse complement strand
GTTGTAGCGGCGGGCCTGCGGGACGATCCGCACCGTGGAGGCCACCAGGAAGACGATGACGAGGGCCGCCACGAGGATGGGGATGACAACTGGATCCACAGTGCCTCCGTTGCTGTGTGTTCAGCCGATCAGGGAAGGAGCTCGCGGGGGTAGACGATGGCGGTGGCCCCTTCGATCTCCATGACGTCCACCAGCGCCCCCACCGGGATCACATGGCTCTCGTCGAGGGCCCGGGCGGACCATTCCTCACCGGCTAGTTTGATCAGGCCGTGGCTCGCGGTGACCTCCTGCACGACCTCGGCCCGCTTCCCGATCAGCGCGTCACTGCCCTCGCGTGTGAGAGGTTGCTGTGCCATATGCCGCAGCGCGACCGGACGGACGAGGACGAGGCCGGCCGCCGCCGCTGCCCCCAGGGCCAGGAGCTGGCCGAGCAGGCCGATGCCGACACCTGCGACCACGGCGGCGACCAGCGCGGCGCCCGCCAGCAGCCCGAAGACCAGGGTCAGGGTGAAGAACTCCGCGGCACCCAGCGCCGCGGCAGCGAGCAGCCACAGGAACCACGGCATCGATTCGCCCTTCTTTTGGGGCTTTCTTCACCAAGTTACCGCCCGGACCCGCCAGGCAGAACAGACACGGCAGCCGTGGTTCTCGCGCCTCGGGTGACTCGTCCCGGTCGGCGGAGCCTGATCCCGCCGGCCGGCCGCTCCCGGCGAAGCGGCGAGCGGGAGGTCAGTGAGGCTCCGGGGAGCGAGTGGGCGCGGGAGCGGTGCCTTCGCCCTCTCCCGTCGTCGCGTCGTCCCGCGCGGCCTCCGCTACCGGGGTCCGGGGAGCCGGCAGCCGCGGGGAGGGCCTCGGGGTGGTGCGCACGAAGCCGTAGATCACCGAGGTCATGGCCAGGATGAGCAGGGGCCCGGACACCTCCGGGTACGCGGCCATCTCCGTCGGCAGACAGCGGTACGACACCAGGAGCGCGGTGAAGACGGCGGTGCCGTAGGTGACCAGCAGGGTTCCCGGCCGGTCCCAGCCGCGGTCGAGTGAGCGCAGGGCCGCCTCGATGGTGAGGGCGAACACCACACCGGCGATGAGGTCCACGCCGTAGTGGTAGCCGAACCCCAGAGTCGCGGCGAGGGTGACGACCAGCCAGAACGTACCGGCGAACCGCAGCGCCCGCGGCGCCCTGCGGGTGTGGACGAAGATCGCGACGGCCCATGCCGTGTGCAGGCTGGGCATGCAGTTGCGGGGGGTGATCCCGTCGTACGTCATCGGCTGCGGGGTGGTGACCGGCAGCGGGGTGTGCGGCCACAGGTCGGCCGCCGCCCACTGCACGCCGCCGGTGCCGGAGGCGCCCGGGCCGTAGGCGAAGACCGGACCCACCACCGGGAAGATCATGTAGATGGCCGGTCCGAGAAGGCCGATCACCAGGAAGGTGCGCACCAGGTGATGGCTCGGGAAGCGGCGCTCGACCGTGACGTTGCGCAGCTGGTAGAAGGCGACGACGACCGCGGCCACCGCGAGCTGGCCGTAGACCAGTTGGAGGAGATGGGTACTGAAGGGTTCGGTGGCCTCGACGATCCGGCCGGCCGGCCAGGAGGGGTTGCCCAGCGCGTGGTCGGCGGTCGCCACGTACTGGTCGAGCACCGTCGGGCGGGTCTTCGCCGTGATGAGCAGCCAGGTGTCGCCGATCTTGCGGGCGGCGACCAGCAGCAGGCCCAGCCCGACGCCCTTCAGCAGCAGGACGCGTTCGGGGCCGGTGCGGCGGGTGACGGCGATGACCGCGGTGCCGAGCATCACCCACAACGCGCCCGTGCCGAAGACGTGGCCGCCCGTCATGTCGGCGTCCGCCGCCCACCGCACCAGCAGGAGGACGCCGTCGATACCGAGCGCGGCGCCGGCCGCGATGAACCGCTGCCGCCAGGCGAGCACGACCATCATGAGTCCCAGACCGCCGTACAGCGGCCCCGGCTTGGGGGCGAAGACCAGGGCCTTCACCTGGTTGGTGATCGGCCCCGGTTCGCCGTAGCGGCGTGCGGCGACCTCCAGCGCGATGAGGAACCCGAGCGTGATCACGCCCGCCGTGACCCACAGCAGCACGCGCCAACGGCGCCGCTCACCCCACGAACTCATGTCGCTTATTCGCGAAAACACCCGCGATGCTCTGGCTATCAATCTTTTGGCCGATTCATCCGAATGGCTGGGCAGATGGAGAGCGATGGAGGGACCATCGCGAGTTCGAACATGTTATCGGGGTGTTGTGGTTCGGTTGCTGTGTCGGCCGACACGCCGGTCGGGACGCCAGCCGGGACGCCGGTCCAAGCAGGCCGGGGCGAGCGCCGCGCGGCGGGTGCGGGGTTCGGCGGCCTCGACCGCTTCGAGTCGCCCGCGACAGCGGGGGCTGCGCGATCCCGAGCCGTCGGGCGGCCCCGCCGAAGTGAAGCTCCTCGGCGAGGGCGACGGCGACGAAATACCGCAACTCCCTTGTCTCCACGCCGTGATGGTACTGCTCAGAACCAGGCCGATACCGGTGCGGTATCGCCGCCCATCCGATCGGCGCCGGCCCGCCAGCACCGGGCGCCGACAGGATCGACGGAGGGGTCCCGCCGCCTTCACTTCCGGACCGCCGCCACCGGTCGGTGACATGTGCACGTACTACTGCCCCGGGGATGGTCGGAACGGGTGGTGTGACCTTCGTCGCGGCAGGGACGTTCCCGCGCCGCCTCCGCCCTGCCGGGCATCGGCGGAGGTCACAGGGCCGGTGCGCGGGTGGGCGACAGGAAGAGCCGCGCCGGCGGGGGGCAATATCTGTGCCCGCAAAATGAGAAATAGAAGCGGGGCCCGCCGAATATTCCCCGATCGCACGCCCAATCGGATTTTCAGAGCCACGCAGCGCCGAACGCACCGTGCTACTGTCGATCTCAGTTGCAGGTGTGGTTGCCAGAAGGTTCATTTCCTACGGGGTAATCATCACGGCGACACGGAATTCGCAGAAAGTGAATTCCCGAAACCGCCTCCGAAGGAGAAATAAAATGGCTACTGGCACCGTGAAGTGGTTCAACGCGGAAAAGGGCTTCGGCTTCATCGAGCAGGACGGCGGCGGCGCTGACGTCTTCGCCCACTACTCGAACATCGCCACCCAGGGCTTCCGCGAGCTGCTCGAAGGCCAGAAGGTGTCGTTCGACATCGCGCAGGGCCAGAAGGGCCCGACGGCCGAGAACATCGTGCCCGCCTGACATCGGCGCTCGCGCAGATTTCGCAGCTGGGGCCCGCACCTCTGGGGTGCGGGCCCCAGCTCGCTGTTTTTTCCCGCCGGCCTGACCCGGCCCCACGACTTCGGCTCGTCTCGAGATTCTCTGCGCCGCTCCTCTGCTGCGGGATTTCCTTGCTACGTGCCCTCAAGGAAGGTCCCGCATGAAGCGTGCCCACACATCCCGCACATACGACCGCTTCTCAGGAGGCGACGCCACCGCGCGCCGCTCCGGTGGTCCGCGCCGCTCCACGAGCTACGGAACACGCCGTGCTCCCCAGGGCGAGTTCGCACCGCCGAAGACGATCACGCCCCCGCTGCCGGCCGTCGAGGCGTTCG
This sequence comes from Streptomyces cahuitamycinicus, assembly GCF_002891435.1. Classification (GTDB taxonomy): domain Bacteria; phylum Actinomycetota; class Actinomycetes; order Streptomycetales; family Streptomycetaceae; genus Streptomyces; species Streptomyces cahuitamycinicus. The sequence goes on along the minus strand of NZ_POUC01000287.1, from coordinate 7,046 downwards.
CCGATCTCGACATGCCCGCGCGGCTGCTGGCCACCCTCGGCCACGAGGGCGTGACCACGCCGTTCCCGATCCAGGCGGCCACCCTGCCGAACTCCCTGGCCGGCCGTGACGTACTCGGCCGTGGCCGCACCGGCTCGGGCAAGACCCTCGCCTTCGGCCTCGCCCTGCTGGCCCGGACCGCCGGGCGGCGTGCCGAGCCGCGGCAGCCGCTCGCCCTCGTCCTCGTCCCCACCCGCGAGCTGGCCCAGCAGGTCACCGACGCGCTCACGCCGTACGCCCGTTCCGTGAGCCTGCGGCTCGCCACCGTCGTCGGCGGGATGTCCATCGGCAGGCAGGCCAGTGCGCTGCGCGGCGGCGCCGAGGTGGTCGTCGCGACGCCCGGGCGGCTCAAGGACCTCATCGACCGGGGCGACTGCCGGCTGGACGGCGTCGACATCACGGTCCTCGACGAGGCCGACCAGATGGCCGACATGGGCTTCATGCCGCAGGTCACCGCCCTGCTCGACCAGGTGCGCCCCGGCGGCCAGCGGATGCTGTTCTCGGCCACCCTGGACCGCAACGTCGACCGGCTGGTCCGCACCTACCTGCACGACCCGGTGGTCCACTCCGTCGACCCCTCCGCGGGCGCGGTCACCACGATGGAGCACCACGTCCTCCATGTGCACGACGCGGACAAGCACCGCACGACCACCGAGATCGCGGCGCGGGACGGCCGGGTGATCATGTTCCTCGACACCAAGCACGCGGTGGACTCGCTGACCGAGCACCTGCTGAGGAGCGGTGTCCGCGCCGCGGCCCTGCACGGCGGCAAGTCCCAGCCGCAGCGGACCCGGACCCTGGCGCAGTTCAAGAGCGGCCACGTGACGGTCCTGGTGGCGACCAACGTCGCGGCGCGCGGCATCCACGTCGACAACCTCGACCTCGTCGTCAACGTGGACCCGCCCAGCGACCACAAGGACTACCTGCACCGCGGCGGCCGTACGGCCCGCGCCGGCGAGTCCGGCAGCGTGGTCACGCTGGTGACCCCGGGCCAGCGTCGCGGCATGAGCCGGTTGATGACGTCGGCGGGCATCACCCCCCGGATCGCTCAGGTGCGGTCCGGTGAGGCGGAGCTGACCCGCATCACCGGCGCCCAGGCCCCGTCCGGTGTCCCGGTCGTCGTCACCGCCCCCCGCGCGGAGCGCCCTCGCGGCGCGTCCGCCCCGTCCCGGGGCCGGCGGGGCCGCCGTCCCACCGGCCAGGGCCGTCCCGCCGGCGAGGCGGCACGCCCGAGGGCGCAGCGGCGGACGGGCTTCGGCTCCGCCGCGTAGCGTCCCGCGCCCACCGCCCTCCCCTCTCGGCAGGAGACACCCATGACGCCGGTCCTGACGCAGCACCGAGCCACGGCTCACGCGCCCCACATCCGTGACGACATGACGGTCGAGGTGGCGCTGTCCCTCATGGCCGGTGCCCGGGTCGATCACCTGGTCCTGTGCGACGGGGACGACCAGGGCACGGGCGTGGTCACCCTCGCCCGGCTCTCCGTTCTCCGGGACACCGCCACCTACACGGACCGGGTCCGCCTCCGGGACATCCCGGAGGGCTGAAGCACGGGCGGGTGACCGCCACCAGAGACCAGTGAGGGCCCTGCCGACGCGCGTCGGCAGGGCCCTCACTGCTGTGCCGGAGCATTGCCGTCGATCATCGGGGGCCGCAGGACGCCTCTGTCCGGCGGATCGCTAAATCTGTCTTTGTCAGAGTAGACATTGCTCCTCACCGTGGTTAGCCTTCTTCTCGTAGACATGGTCAGAGCAGAACCGAGGAAGGACGGAGGAGCAGACGCCATCAGGATCGCCCGGCCGGGGAGTCCTCGGTCCGGGTACCGCAAGACCCCGGATTGGATGGTGGTCCCCGGTCACGCAGCCGCGATCCCCGCACCCCTCCCGCAGTCGGGCCGGGTAGCGGACACAGAAGGTCGGCGCAGCACAAGGGCCGACAGATGGTGTTGAATTTCCTTCGGGGCCCTGGTGCCGTACGGCACCAGGGCCCCTCGACGCGTTGCACTACGAGGTGACATGGCAGCTGATATTCCGCTCAGCAATCGTCTGGACGACGACGACTACCCCGCCTACACGATGGGCCGGGCCGCCGAGATGCTCGGCACCACTCCCGGCTTCCTGCGTGCCATCGGGGAGGCCCGTCTGATCACTCCGCTGCGCTCGGAGGGCGGACACCGCAGGTACTCCCGCTACCAGCTGCGGATCGCCGCGCGCGCCCGGGAGCTCGTCGACCGGGGAACCCCGATCGAGGCCGCCTGCCGGATCGTCATCCTCGAGGACCAGCTGGAGGAGGCCCAGCGCATCAACGCGGAGTACCGCCGCGCCGCGCGGGGCGCGTCCGGCGTACCCGATCACGGTCCGGGCTGATCGGGCGGAACACCGGCGGGCCCTGTCACCCGCGCCATGTGACCCCAGGTCGGAGACCTGGGGTTTGCTGCTGCCCCGGTCGATTCGGGGCCCGGCCGGGGTGAACCGCCCTGCCCCGGTCAACAGGTCAAACGTCCCGGACCCTTGACTCATCACGCGGTAGTGGCGATTCTCGTCGCACACTTTGCGAGGTCATGACAATGCGACCGAGCGACCCGACGACCGAGGGACGTGGGCTGTGACCAGTTCCGGACGCCCGTACCGCCGACGCAAGAACCTCACCGTTGTGTCGCTCCTCCTGCTCGTGCTGACGCTCGCGCTCGGCCCCGCCCCGAGTTCGGCGGCCGGAACCGACTGGTGGGACCCGACCGCACGGCCCGCGCCGGACTCCCGGATCAACGTCACGGGTGAGCCCTTCACCGGCACCGACGCCGCGGGCGAGGTGCGCGGGTTCGTCGACGCACACGACCACATCTTCTCCAACGAGGCCTTCGGCGGCCGTCTGATCTGCGGAAAGCCGTTCTCCGAGCAGGGCGTGGCCGACGCGCTCAAGGACTGCCCCGAGCACTATCCGGACGGCTCGCTCGCGGTCTTCGACTTCATCACCAACGGCGGTGACGGCAAGCACGACCCGAACGGCTGGCCCACCTTCAAGGACTGGCCCGCGCACGACTCGCTGACCCACCAGCAGAACTACTACGCCTGGATCGAGCGGGCCTGGCGCGGCGGCCAGCGGGTGCTCGTCAACGACCTCGTCACCAACGGCGTCATCTGCTCGGTGTACTTCTTCAAGGACCGCTCCTGCGACGAGATGACGTCCATCCGGCTCCAGGCCAAGCTGACGTACGACATGCAGGCCTTCGTCGACAGGATGTACGGCGGGCCCGGCAAGGGCTGGTTCCGGGTCGTCACCGACAGCGCGCAGGCCCGCAAGGTCATCGAGCAGGGCAAGCTGGCGGTGGTCATAGGGGTCGAGACCTCCGAACCGTTCGGCTGCAAGCAGGTTTTGGACATCGCGCAGTGCAGCAAGGCCGACATCGACAAGGGGCTCGACGAACTCCACGCGCTCGGCGTGCGCAGCATGTTCCTGTGCCACAAGTTCGACAACGCCCTGTGCGGGGTGCGGTTCGACTCGGGCTCGCTCGGGACGGCCATCAACGTCGGGCAGTTCCTGTCGACCGGCACCTACTGGAAGACGGAGAAGTGCACGGGCCCGCAGGCCGACAACCCGATCGGCAACGCGGCGGCGCCCGCGGCCGAGGAGAAGCTCCCGGCGGGTGAGGAGGTTCCCTCCTACAGCGCCGAGGCGCAGTGCAACGTGCGCGGGCTCACCGACCTCGGCGAGCACGCCGTGCGCGGCATGATGAAGCGCGGCATGATGCTGGAGATCGACCACATGAGCGTCAAGGCCACCGGCCGGGTGCTCGACATCTTCGAGGCCGAGTCCTACCCCGGCGTGCTCTCCTCGCACAGCTGGATGGACCTGGACTGGACCGAGCGGGTCTACGGCCTCGGCGGCTTCATCGCCCAGTACATGCACGGCTCCGAGGGCTTCGTCGCGGAGGCGAAGCGGACGGAGGCCCTGCGCGACAAGTACGGCGTGGGGTACGGCTACGGCACCGACATGAACGGCGTCGGCGGCTGGCCGGGACCGCGCGGGGCGGACGCGCCGAACAAGGTCACGTACCCGTTCAAGAGCGTCGACGGCGGCTCGGTCATCGACCGGCAGACCACCGGCGAGCGCACCTGGGACCTGAACACCGACGGCGCCGCCCACTACGGCCTCGTCCCGGACTGGATCGAGGACATCCGCCGCGTCGGCGGCCAGGACACGGTCGACGACCTGTTCCGGGGCGCCGAGTCCTACCTCGGCACCTGGGCGGCCTCCGAGAACCACGAGTCCGGCGTCAGCCTCGCGGCCGGCTCCGCCGCGTCGGCCAGTTCCTCGGAGGGGAGCCTGTTCACGGACTACGGGCCGCACCGGGCCGTCGACGGCGACCGCCGTACCCGCTGGGCCAGCGACTGGAGCGACGAGCAGTGGTACCAGGTCGACCTCGGCTCCACGCGGACCGTGGGGCGGGTCACCCTCGACTGGGAACGCGCGTACGCGAAGTCGTACCGGATCGAGCTGTCCGCCGACGGCGCGAGCTGGCGGACCGCCTGGTCCACGACCGCCGGTGACGGCGGTCTGGACACCGCGCGCTTCGCCGGAACCCCCGCCCGCTACGTCCGCGTCCACGGCCTGGAACGGGGCACCGGCTGGGGCTACTCCCTCCACGAGGTCGGCGTCCACAGCCGCTGACACCCACGAGAGGGGTTCCATGGCACGGCTGCCGTCCGCCGAGCGGCGGCGACAGCTCACCGAAGCGGCGATCAGGGCGATGGCCCGGGACGGCGTCCCCAGGACGACGACCCGGTCCATCGCCGCTGAAGCGGGCGTCTCGCTGAGCGTCTTCCACTACTGCTTCGACTCCAAGCAGCAGCTGGTCGAGTCCGTCATCACCACCATCACCGGGCACTACGTGACGGTGGTGAAGGACGCCATACGACCCCGAGCCACCCTGGAGGAGACGGTCCGGGCCGGCTTCCAGGCCTACTGGGACCACGTCCGCACCCACCCCGACGAGCACATGCTCACCTACGAGCTCACGCAGTACGCGCTGCGCCGGCCCGGTTTCGAACACCTGGCACGCCGTCAGTACGAATTGTACGCCGAGGCGTACACCGAGCTCATCGACCAGCTGCGGCAGAGCATGGGGCTGCGCCTGCGCGTGCCCGTTCCCGTGCTGGCCCGCTACCTGGCCGCCATGACCGACGGACTCACGCTCAACTACCTCGTGCTCGGCGACGACGCGGTCTGGACGGGCATCCTGGACACGGTCACCGCGCACGTCGCCGGGCTCGTGCAGGAGAACTGACGGGACTCACTCCCGAATCGGGTGTCATGGGAACGCCGTAGAGGGGCATTCGAACAAAACAAGTCGAAAGTGAGGAGAGTGCGGCCCTTTCGGTCCGTGCCATCGACAACTGGGAGTTCCCCATGGCGAGTTACGGCGGTTCCTCTGCCGCGCCCTCAGGTTCGCGCACCAACGGCCTGGCGATCGCGAGCCTGTGCTGCGGCATCATCGGCCTGTTCTTCCTCAACATCGTGCTCGGTCCGCTGGCCATCCTCTTCGGCGCCGTCGCCCGCCGGCAGGCGTCGGTGAAGAACGGCGCGGGGATGGCGAAGGCCGGCATCATCCTCGGCGTCGTCGACGTGGTCCTGTGGCTCGTGCTCCTGGCCGTGGCCACGAGCAACGGCGGGTTCAGCTGGTACGTGGGCGGTTAGTCGCCGTTCCGGACCGGCGCGGGGTGTGCGGGGTGGACCGGTCGGCGGGGCCGCGGGGTCAGTGAGCCGCCGTGGTCTTCTTGCGGGCGCGGTACGCGGCTGCCTTGATCTTGTTGCCGCAGGAGTCCATCCCGCACCACTGCCGCCGCATGCCCCGCGAGCGGTCGATGTAGACGCGGGTGCACTCCGGGTTCCCGCACTCCTTCAGCAGGGGCACGTCCGGACCGCTCAGAAGCTCCACGGCGTGACGCGCCACCATGGAGAGGGCCTCGCCGGGCGTCGCCTGCGTCCATCGCCCCGCCGGGGTGAGCTGCGGCACGGCGGGCGGCGTGCGGGCCGCGTTGTTCACGACGGTCAGCGCGGCCCCGTCGTACTCCTCCCCGAGCCGGCGGGCGGTGACCAGCCGGTAGATCGCTTCCCGTACGGCCCTCGCCCGCTCGACGTCGGCCTCCTGACCCGTCGAGACCGCGTCGACCAGGCCGGACTCCATGTACCAGGCGGTGAGCCGGTCCGGCGTCACGAGCACCTCGAAACGCGCCGAACGGCGTGCCCGGAGCGTGGCGGCGAAGTCGAGCGCCGGGTTTCCGCAGACGAAGACGTGGTCCGGATTCACGTCACCATCTTGACCGGTGACCACACCCTCGGCAAGCCCGAGAGGTGATCGGCGTCGACGACGGCCCGCACGAAGGAGAGGGTGGTGGCTCCGCGTCAGGAGTCGTACGGTCCGTCGCCTGCCGCCGAGTCGGACCGGGCATGGCCGGGGGCCAGACGGCGGTAGGCGGCGCGGGCGTGGACGAGGCGGGCCAGGGCCGTGCCGATGAGGGCGGCGGTGAGCAGGCAGGTCAGCCAGGTGGTGTCGCGGTGGCCTGCCCAGGTGAGGGTGCCCGCGGGCGGTATGGCGAAGCCGTTGAGGAACAGCCAGCACAGGAGCGCCGTGCCGGGGGCGGCTGTGAAACGGGCGCACAGACCCAGCACGGCGGCCAGCAACGACAGGGCGGACAGGGCCAGTTCGGGCCGGTACGGCCCCACCACGGCGTTGACGAGCGCCACCAGCACCAGAGCCCCGACGCAGGCCCCCGCCCAGACCACCGGCGTGGCCACGGGCTGGGGAACGGGCCTGGCTCCGCCGCCCAAGGGCTTCCACTCGATCATGCTGGCGCTTCCCTCCGGTCCACCTGGACGGAATTCTCCCCCGGCCTCCCCTGCCGGTCCCAGGGACGCTCGTCAGGGTCCCACCAAGCCCCCTCCGGGAAACAGCCGATCCGGACAGCACGAGAGACTCCGCCCTCTCCCAGGACCCGTTACCCGATGGG
>NZ_POUC01000286.1 GCF_002891435.1 Streptomyces cahuitamycinicus | reverse complement strand
GGGTGGGGTGGCGTGCCGGACGGCGGGACGACCTCGCGTGCGGCGACCCGGGTGCCCGAGCCCTGCCGGGCGGTGAGCCAGCCCTCGGCGACCAGGTCGGCGTAGGCGTCGGCGACGGTGTTGCGGGCGATGCCCAGGTCGGCGGCGAGCGCGCGGGATGAGGGCAGCCGGGTGCCCGGGGCCAGCCGGCCGGAGCGCACCGCGTCGCGCAGGGCGTCGGTCAGCCCCCGCCGCAGGCCCGGCCCGGTCGGCTCCACATGCAGGTCGATGCCCAGAGTGGCCCAGGGTTCCGCCATGGAAATGGACCATACTCCTGGGCTGCTTTCCTCCTAGGGTCGAGGGCATGACGACGCACACCGACACCCCGACGACCGTGGAGTACGCCGCCGAGCAGCCCGCCCGCCTGGACTGGGCCAAGCACGCGCCCGAGGTCTACAAGGCGATGGTCCGGCTGGAGATCGCCGCCCGGCAGGGCCTCGACCACAAGCTGTACGAGCTGGTGAAGATCCGCGCCTCGCAGATCAACCACTGCGCGTTCTGCATCGACATGCACACCAAGGACGCCCTGGCGGCGGGCGAGAGCGTCGAGCGGATCGTGCAGCTCAGCGCCTGGGACGAGTCGCGGCACTTCTACACGGCGAAGGAGATCGCCGCGCTGGAGCTGACGGAGGCGGTGACCGTGCTGACCGATGGCTTCGTTCCGGACGAGGTCTACGACAACGCCGCGAAGCACTTCGAGGAGGCGGAGCTGGCGCAGGTCATCGCCGCGATCACGGTGATCAACGCCTGGAACCGGTTCGGGGTGACCTGCCGGATGGCGCCGGGCCACTACCAGCCGGGGCAGTACAAGTGACGGCCCGTACCCGGCTGCTGGACCCCGCGGTCGGCCGGGCCATGTCGGCTCTCAGCGCCGCCGCGAAGAAGGGCCTGGGCGACCCGGCCCTCGCCGAACTCGTCGTCATCCGCGCCTCGCAGCTCAACCACTGCGCGTACTGTCTCGACATGCACCTCGCGATCGCCCGTGAGTACGGGGTGAGCGAGAAGCAGCTCGATCTGCTGGCCGCGTGGGAGGAGGCCGAAGACGTCTTCGACGAGCGGGAGCGGGCCGCGCTGGCGCTGACGGAGGCGGTGACCTTGCTGACTGGGGGCACCTCCCGGGCTTTCGGCTCTGGGGGAGGTTTCGTGCCGGACGAGGTGTACGAGCGGGCCGCGAAGCACTTCGACGAGGTCCGGCTCGCCCATCTGATCGGCCTGGTCGTCGCCATCAACAACTGGAACCGGGTGATGGTCGGTCGCCGGATTCCGCCAGGGGGCTACACACCATGAGCAGAGCCGCCGAGTTCCGTGCCATGCACCACCACCGGGCGCCCGGCGATCCGCTGGTGCTGCCCGGGCCGTGGGACGCGGCCAGCGCGCGGGTGTTCGCGGAGGCCGGGTTCCCGGCGCTCGCCACGCCCAGCGCCGGGGTCGCCGCCTCCCTCGGCTACGAGGACGGGCAGGTCCCGGCCGACGAGATGTTCGCGGCGGTCGCCCGGATCGTCCGGGCCGTCGACGTGCCCGTGTCGGCGGACGTGGAGGGCGGGTACGGGCTCGCGCCGAAGGATCTCGTGGAGCGGCTGCTGGAGGTGGGGGCGGTCGGCTGCAACCTGGAGGACTCCGAGGACCGGGTGCTGAAAGACCCCCACGCGCACGCCGACTGGCTGGCCGAGGTTCGGGAGGCGGCCGGTGACCGGCTGTTCGTCAACGCGCGCGTGGACACCTTCACCTGCGGGGTCGACGATCCCGGGCGGGCGATCGAGCGGGCCGCGTTGTACGTCGCCGCCGGGGCCGACTGCGTGTACCCGATCGGGGCCCCGCCGGAGATCCTGCCGCTGCTGCGGGCCGGGATCCAGGGGCCGGTCAACATGGGGGCCCCGACCGAGGGTGGCCCCACACCCGCCGAACTCGGCGCGCGAGGGGCCACCCGGATCACCTTCGGGCCGGGACTCCAGCGGCGGGCCGCCCGGGCCCTGCGGGAGATCGCCGGCCTGCTGGTGTAGGGGACGTCAGGACAGCCACTTCTTCCACGTGGACTTGTGGCTGTCCACCCACTTCTTCGCCGCGTCCTCGGGCGTCATCTTCTTGTCGGCGATCATCAGGGAGACCTCGTTCTGGTCCTCGGTCGTCCACTTGAACTTCTTCAGGAAGGCCGCCGCCTTGCCGCCCTTCTCGGCGAAGTCCGCGTTCAGGTACTTCTGCAGCGGGGTGTGCGGGTAGGCGCACGCGACCTTCTCCGGGTCGGCGTCGCAGCCCTCCTTGTACGGCGGCAGCTTCACCTCGGTCATCGGGACCTTCTCGAAGAGCCACTGCGGGGTGTACCAGTAGGTGAGGAAGGGCTTCTTCTCCTTGGCGAACTGCTTCATCTGCGTGATCTGCGCGGCCTCGGAGCCGGCGAACACCACCTGGTAGTCCAGCTTCAGGTTCTTCACCAGCGCCTTGTCGTTGGTGACGTAGGACGGCGAACCGTCCATCAGCTGGCCCTTGCTGCCGCTCTCCGGGGTCCGGAACTGATCGGCGTACTTGTCGAGGTTCTTCCAGTCGGTGACGTCCGGGTGCTTCTCGGCGAAGTACGTCGGGACGAACCAGCCGATGTGGCCGGTGACGCCGAGTTCGCCGCCGGGCGCGATCGTCTTCTTGTCCTTGACGTACCGCTGCTCCTGCTCGGGGTGACCCCAGTCCTCCAGGAGCGCGTCGACGCGGCCCTGGCTGAGGGCGTCCCAGGCGGGCACCTCGTCGACCTGGACGGTGTCGACGCGGTAGCCCAGCTCGTGCTCCAGGATGTACTGGGCGACGGCCACGTTGGACTGGGCGCCCACCCAGGACTGCACGGACAGGGTCACGGTCCTGGAACCCTGCGCGTTGGCGAAGGGTGAGGCCTGCTTGGTCATGTCGGCGGCGCCGCAGCCGGTGAGCAGCGCCAGGGAACTCATCGCGGCGACCGCCGCGGTCGTACGGATCCGCATGTCAGGCTCCCTTCTTCGCGCGGCGTTCGGTGGGCTGGGTCACCCGGTCGAGCATCAGGCCGAGGCAGACGATCGCGGCGCCGGCCACCAGACCGGTCGCCAGGTCGCCCTGGGCGAGACCGAAGACGACGTCGTAGCCGAGGGCGCCGCCGCCGACCAGGCCGCCGATGACGACGACGGCGAGGACCAGGACGAGGCCCTGGTTGACGGCGAGCAGCAGCGCCCGGCGGGCCAGCGGGAGCTGCACCTGCCTCAGCTGCTGCCAGCTGGTCGCGCCGAGCGAACCGGAGGCCTCCATGGCGGCCGGGTCGACCTGGCGCAGACCCTGGGTGGTGATGCGGACGACGGCCGGCAGCGCGTAGACGATCGCCGCGGCGACGGCCGGGGCGCGGCCGACGCCGAACAGGGCGACGACCGGGATCAGGTACACGAACTGCGGCATCGTCTGGAACACGTCGAGGACCGGGCGCAGCGCCCGTTCCAGGCGGTCGCTGCGGGCCGCCGCGACACCGGTGGCGAAGCCGACGACCAGGGTGACGGCGACGGCCGCGAGGACCTGGGAGAGGGTGTCCAGGGAGGGCTTCCAGACGCCGAGGACGCCGATCGCGGCCATGGCGAGGACGGCGGTGAGCGCGGTGCGCCAGGTGCCGATGACCCAGGCCAGGGCGGCGACGATCAGCAGCACCGACCACCAGGGCAGCGCCTGCAGGCCGTCGCGCATGGGGTCGAGGACCCAGGTGGTGAAGTGGCCCGCCCAGTCGGCGGTGCCGCCGATGACGGGGACGCCCGAGTACAGGTGCGCGGTCATCCAGTCGACGGCGCGGTTGACGGGCTCGGCGATGGCGACGACCCAGGAGTCGGGCCAGTCGAGGCGTCCCGCGAGCCGCCCGGCGACCGCCACGGCGACGACACCCGCGAGGGCGATGAGCCAGCCGCGCCCGCCGTGGGGCTCGGGTTCGGCGCCGATCTTCTCCCCCGCCGCGCAGGTGACGCGGTCCAGGACGACGGCCAGCAGCACGATCGGGATACCGGCGGCGAGCGCGGCACCGACGTCGACGGAGGCCAGGGCCTGGTAGACGCGGTCACCGAGGCCGCCCGCTCCGATGACGGCCGCGATGACGGCCATGGACAGCGCCATCATGATCGTCTGGTTGAGGCCGAGGAGGAGTTCCTTGCGGGCCAGTGGGATGCGGGCGGTCAGCAGGCGCTGGCGTGCCGTGGAGCCGAGCGACTCGACGGCCTCCAGCACCTCCTTGTCGGCGCCGCGCAGCCCGAGGGAGGTCAGGCGGGCCATGGGCGGGGCGGCGTAGATGACGGTGGCCAGGACGGCCGCCGGGACGCCGATGCCGAAGACCAGCACGACCGGCAGCAGATAGGCGAAGGCGGGCAGCACCTGCATGGTGTCCAGGACCGGCCGCAGCAGGCGGTCCATCCGGTCGGACAACCCGGCGGCGAGCCCGAGCAGCGCGCCCACGACGACCGACGCGAGGACCGCGGCGACCATCAGGGCGAGCGTCTGCATGGTCGGCACCCACATGCCGAGCAGTCCGCAGGCGAGGAACGCGGCGGCCGTGCCGAGCGCCAGCCTCACCCCCGCCACGCGCCAGGCGACCAGGGCGCCCAGTGCCGTGACGCCCGCCCAGCCTATGGCCAGGAGGGTGAGGTAGACGGCCCGTACGGCGATGACGACGACGTTGCTGACGTGGCCGAAGAAGTAGAGGAACAGCGGGTGGCTGTCGCGGTTGTCGATGATCCAGTCGCTGGCCTTGGCGAGCGGCTCGGAGAAGTCGACGGTCAGCGCGCTCGGCCAGGTGCCGCTCGCCCAGCGGGCGTTGGCCAGGGGCACCAGGATCGCGGCGGCGAGGGCGAGCAGGAGCAGCTTGTGGACGGCCCGGTGCTTGAGGAGGGCGGGCAGGCCGACGCGCGGCGGGGAGGCGGTGATGGTCGCCATCACACCGCCTCCTCGGGCTGCACCGTCCCTGGTGGAGCGGTCTGCTCCGTTCCGGCGACGACGCCGAGGAGCGTGTCGGAGTCGACCACGCCCACGCACCGGCCCTTGTCCATGACCCGGGCCGGAGCGCCGGCGCGGGCGACCGCCTCGATCGCTTCGGACACCGTCGCGTCGGGGCGTACCGCCGGTCCGCTGCCGTCCTGGTCCGCCGAGGGGCGGCGCATGGCCGTGCGGACGGTGAGGACCTGCTCGCGCGGGACGTCCCGGACGAACTCGCGGACGTAGTCGTCGGCGGGCGAGCCGACGATCTCCTCGGGCGTGCCGAGCTGCACGATCCGGCCGCCGCGCATGAGGGCGATGCGGTCGCCCAGCTTGAGGGCCTCCTGGAGGTCGTGGGTGATGAAGACCATCGTGCGGCCCTCCTCGTGGTGCAGCCGGACGACCTCCTCCTGCATGTCGCGCCGGATCATCGGGTCGAGCGCGCTGAACGGCTCGTCGAACAGCAGGACCTCGGGGTCGACGGCGAGCGCGCGGGCGAGGCCCACGCGCTGCTGCTGGCCGCCGGAGAGCTGGCCGGGGCGGCGGTGCTCCATGCCGTCGAGGCCGACCTTGGCGACGACCTCGGCGGCCCGCTCGCGCCGCTCGGCCTTGCCCATGCCCTGGATCTCCAGGCCGTAGGCGACGTTGTCGATGACCGTGCGGTGCGGCAGCAGGCCGAAGTGCTGGAAGACCATCGCGGCGCGGTGGCGGCGCAGTTCGCGCAGCCGGGAGCGGTCCATGGCGCGGACGTCCTCGCCGTCGATGGCGATGGTGCCGGCCGTCGGCTCGATCAGCCGGGTCAGACAGCGCACCAGCGTGGACTTGCCGGAGCCGGACAGGCCCATGACGACGAAGACCTCGCCCTTGCGCACGTCGAAGCCGACGTCCCGGACGGCGGCGGTGCAGCCGGTGCGGGCGCGCAGCTCGGCGGGGTCGAGGGCGGTGAGCTCGGGGTCGGCGGGAACGCGCTCGGCCTTGGGGCCGAACACCTTCCACAGGCCCTCCACCGAGAAGACGGGGGTGCTGCTGTCCATGGTCTGCTCCGTGGGGGGTTCGAGGGTCGGGATCTCGGTCACCGGTCACCACCACCGATCAGCTCGGCGGCCTTCTCCCCGACCATGAGCACACCGATCATCGGGTTGACGGTGGTCATCGTGGGGAACACGGAGGCGTCGGCGATGCGGATACCCTCCAGGCCGCGGATGCGCAGCTCGGGGTCGACGACGGCCAGCCGGTCGTCGGCGGCGCCCATATTGCAGGTGCCGGCCGGGTGGTAGACGGTGTGGGCGACCTTGCGGGCGTACTCGCCGAGCTCCTCGTCACCGGTGACGTCGGGGCCCGGGGCCACCTCGCGCTTGAGCCAGCCGGCCAGCGGCTCGGTCTTTGCGATCTCGCGGGCGATCCTGATGCCGTCGACGAGGGTCCTGCCGTCGTAGTCGTCCTCGTCGGTGAAGTAGCGGAAGTCCAGGGCGGGCTTGGCCTCGGGGTCGGCGCTGGTCAGGTACAGCCGGCCGCGGCTCTTCGGCTTGGGGATGTTCGGGGTCATGGAGACGCCGAACTCCGGCCGCCGGTAGCCCAGTCGCTCAGGATTGTCCGTGAACGGGATCTGGTAGAAGTGGAACATCAGGTCGGGGTGCGCCAGTTCGGGGTCGCGGCGCACGAACAGGCCCGCGTCGGAGTCCATCGCGGAGTTCTCCGGGATGGGGCCGTTCGTCTCCCAGACGATGACCGACTCGGGGTGGTCGAGCAGGTTCTCGCCGACGCCCGGCAGGTCGTGCGCGACGGGGATGCCGAGCTTCTCCAGGTCCGTCTTCGGGCCGATGCCGGAGTGCATCAGCAGCCGGGGCGAGTCGACGGCGCCGGCGCACAGCAGGACCTCGCGCCGGGCCTTGACGAGGATCTCCTCGCCGTCCTTGGTGCGCACGTGCACGCCCTCGGCACGGTTGCCGTCGAGTTCCAGCCTGTACGCCCAGGTCTCCAGCAGGATCGTCAGGTTGGGCCGCTCCTCCATCACCGGGTGGAGGTAGGCGACTGACGCCGAGGACCGCTTGTTGTTCTCGGGGTGGTAGGCGAGGTCGAAGAAGCCGACGCCCTCGGTGAAGGGCTTCTTGTTGAAGCCGTCGACGCGCGGCACGCCCAGGGCTTCCTGGGCGGCGTCGACGAAGTCGCGGGCGATGGCGTTCCGGTCCTTCTCGTCGACCGGGACGATGTTGTTGAGCAGCCGGGCGAAGTACGCCTCCATCTGCACCGCGCCCCAGCCCTTGGCACCGGCGGCCTCCCACTCGTCCCAGTCGGCGGGCAGCGGCTTGAACGCGATGAGGGTGTTGTGCGAGGAGCAGCCGCCCAGGACGCGGGCCCGGCTGTGCCGGATGTGCGAGTTTCCGCGTGGCTGTTCGGTGGTGGGGTAGTCGTAGTCGAGCTCGCCGCCGAGCAGGCCCATCCAGCGGCGCAGGGTCAGCACGTCGTCACGGCCGACGTCGCTGGGGCCGCCCTCGATGACGGCGACGGTGACGTCCGGATTCTCGGTCAGGCGTGAGGCGATGACGGAACCCGCGGTTCCGCCGCCTATCACGACATAGTCGTACTCATGGCTGGTGTGGGACATGGGGTACTTGCTCCAGTGGGGATGAAGTGAACGAGCTGGGGGCGGGGACGCTCAGCCCGGGGTGTGGCGGGTCAGCCCGGGATGAGAGTCGGCGGCCCGGCGGGGGTCAGCCCGCGAACCAGCGCACCGGCTTGGGAGCGAGGTTCTGGTAGACGTGCTTGGTCTCCCGGTACTCGGCGAGTCCGGCGTGGCCGAGTTCGCGGCCCACTCCGCTCTTGCCGAAACCGCCCCACTCCGCCTGCGGCAGGTAGGGGTGGAAGTCGTTGATCCAGATCGTGCCGTGGCGCAGCCGCCCGGCCACACGGCGGGCGCGGCCCGCGTCGGAGGTCCAGACGCCGCCCGCCAGTCCGTACTCGGTGTCGTTGGCGAGGGCGACGGCCTCGTCCTCGGTCCGGAAGGTCTCGACGGTGACGACCGGCCCGAAGACCTCCTCCCGTACGACGCGCATCTCGCGGTGGCAGTGGTCGAGGACGGTCGGCTCGTAGAAGTAGCCGCTCTCCGGACGCTGCGCGGACGGCTTGGGGCGCTTGCCGCCGGAGCGCAGCACGGCGCCCTCCTTGAGTGCGGACTCGACGTACATCTCGACCTTGGCGCGCTGCTGCTCGGAGACGAGCGGGCCGCACTCGACGCCGTCCTCGGTGCCGCGGCCGAGGCGGATCTTCTCGGCGCGCCGGGCGAGTTCGGTGACGAAGCGGTCCCGGACGGACTCCTCGATGATGAGGCGGGCACCGGCCGAGCAGACCTGGCCGCTGTGGATGAAGGCGGCGTTGAGGGCCTGGTCGACGGCGGTGTCGAAGCCCTCCTCGGTGGCGCAGGCGTCGGCGAAGACGACGTTGGGGTTCTTGCCGCCGAGTTCGAGGGCGACCTTCTTGACGGTCGGGGCGGCGGCCTCGGCGACCTTGACGCCGCTGACCGTGCCGCCGGTGAAGGAGACAAGGTCGATGTCGGGGTGCTCGGACAGGCGTGCGCCGACGGAGTGCCCCGGGCCGGTGACGATGTTGGCGACGCCCGCGGGGAGCCCGGCCTCGACGAGCAGCTCGATGACCGCGATCGTCGTCATCGGCGTGATCTCGCTCGGCTTGATGACGAAGGTGTTGCCGGCGGCGAGGGCCGGGGCGATCTTCCAGCTGGCCTGGAGCAGCGGGTAGTTCCAGGGCGTGATCATCGCGCAGACGCCGACGGGCTCGTGCACGACGACGCTGTGGATGTCGGTCGAGCCCGCGTCCACGACCCGGCCGGGGGCCTCGCCGGCGACCAGGTCGGCGAAGTAGCGGAAGGCGTCGGCGACACAGTCGATGTCGACGCGGCCCTCCTCGACGGTCTTGCCCGCGTCGCGGGCCTCCAGCCGGCCCAGCTCCTCACGGTCCCGCACGAGCAGGTCGGCGACGCGCCTCAGCAGCGCGGCCCGCTCGGTGGCGGGGGTGTGCGGCCACGGGCCTTCGTCGAAGGCGCGCCGGGCGGCGGCTGTCGCCAGGTCGGTGTCCTTCTCGTCACCCTCCGAGACCACGGCGAAGGGCAGGGCGTCCGCGGGGTCGAGGATCTCGCGGGTGGCCCCGGAGGTGGCCGCCCGCCACTCTCCTCCCGCATGGATGGTTTGACGCGCCTGAAGTTCGGTACTTTCCGCCATGATCGCTGTTCGCCTTCCGTTCCTGATCAGCGCCCCTGTGTCACATTCGTGTCACTAAGAGACCGAGGTCGCCTGCCCGACTCCCCCGGATACATGCGCGTCGATGGCCGAAAGTGCGCTGTGTCACGGGAGATGCGGGCAAACAGGAACAAAAGGTGCGCTTGGTTGGGTCGTCGGAAAGCCCGCAGGCCCCGTACCGGGGAACCGGGGCGGGGCCTGCGAACGAAAACGCCGAAGGGCTCGCTCAGATGAGGCCGAGGCCGCGGACCGCCTCGCGCTCCTCCTCCAGCTCCTTGACGGAGGCGTCGATCCGGGCGCGGGAGAACTCGTTGATCTCCAGGCCCTGGACGATCTCGTACGCGCCGTCCTTGGTGGTGACGGGGAAGGAGGAGATGAGCCCCTCCGGCACGCCGTAGGAACCGTCGGACGGGATGCCCATGGAGACCCAGTCGCCGTCGGCGGTGCCGTTGACCCACGAGTGGACGTGGTCGATGGCGGCGTTGGCGGCGGAGGCGGCCGACGAGGCGCCACGGGCCTCGATGATGGCGGCGCCGCGCTTGGCGACGGTCGGGATGAAGTCCTCGGCCAGCCACTTCTCGTCGTTCACGACCTCGGCGGCGTTCTTGCCGGCGATCGTGGCGTGGAAGATGTCGGGGTACTGGGTGGCGGAGTGGTTGCCCCAGATGGTCAGGCGCTTGATGTCGGCGACCGTCGAGCCCGTCTTCTTCGCGAGCTGGGTCAGCGCGCGGTTGTGGTCCAGGCGGGTCATCGCGGTGAACCGCTCGGCCGGTACGTCCGGCGCGGCGGCCTGGGCGATCAGGGCGTTGGTGTTGGCCGGGTTGCCGACCACCAGGATCTTGACGTCGTCCGCGGCGTGGTCGTTGATGGCCTTGCCCTGCGGCTTGAAGATGCCGCCGTTGGCCTCCAGCAGGTCGCCGCGCTCCATGCCCTTGGTGCGGGGGCGGGCGCCGACGAGCAGGCCGACGTTGGTGCCGTCGAAGGCGACGTTCGGGTCGTCGGTGATGTCGATGCCCTGCAGGAGCGGGAACGCGCAGTCGTCCAGCTCCATGGCCGTGCCCTCGGCCGCCTTCAGGGCGGGCGTGATCTCCAGCAGGCGCAGCTTCACCGGCACGTCCGCGCCGAGCAGCTGACCGGAGGCGATGCGGAAGAGCAGGGCGTAACCGATCTGGCCGGCCGCGCCGGTGACGGTGACGTTCACGGGAGTGCGGGTCATGGCGTTCTCCGTATGACAGCTGGCGGTGGGGCGGTCCCTGCCCCGGACGTTTGATCGATCTCTTGGCGTCAAGAGATCCATTCAGCCGTCAGGCTACCGCGCATCCGGGATCCCGGACGTCCGGGTCGATGTGGCCCGGCCCACAACTCCACCCCACCCTCGCGCACGCACCCAC
>NZ_POUC01000285.1 GCF_002891435.1 Streptomyces cahuitamycinicus | reverse complement strand
TATAAGAGACAGGCCCTCACCACCCCCGTCCACGTGCGCGTACGCGCCCTTCACCACGTCGCGGGCGTCCTTCGTGAACCGCTCGAACATCAGTGCCTCCCGTACTTCTTGTGCACGGCCTGCCTGCTCACACCGAGTTCGGTGGCGATCTCCTGCCACGACCAGCCCTGATTGCGCGCGTTGCGCACCTGCACGGCTTCCAACTGCTCCAGCAGCCGGCGCAGCGCGGCGACGGCCCGCAGGCCGACCCGTGGATCACGGTCACCGGCACGTTCGGCCAGATCGGTTGCTTCGGTCATACCGTCAACCTACATTGACGCGCGGCTTGCGTCAACCACAGTTGACATACGAAAACGGCCGGCCCACCCGGGACCGGCCGTCGACGCACCTCCAGGAGGATTCAGTGATTCGTCAGCACGACCTTGCCGAACTGCTCTCCCGAAGCCAGCCGCTCGAAGCCCTCACGCGCGCGGTCCATGGGCATGACCTCGTCGATGACGGGCCGCACTCCGGTCGCGGCACAGAACGCGAGCAGGTCCTCCAGTTCGTCCTTGGTGCCCATCGTGGATCCGACGACCTTGAGTTCAAGGAAGAAGATCCGGGTCAGCTCGGCGTGCGAGGGCCTGTCGCCACTGGTGGCGCCGGAGATGACCAGCGTGCCGCCGGGCTTCAGCGACTTCACGGAATGCGACCAGGTGGCGGCCCCGACGGTCTCGATCACGGCGTCGACCCGCTGCGGCAGCCGCGCCCCGGACTCCAGCGCCTCGACAGCCCCGAGCTCCACGGCCCGCTTCCGCTTGGCTTCGTCGCGGCTGGTGGCGAAGACCCGGAGTCCGGCAGCCTTGCCCAGCACGATGGCAGCCGTGGCGACACCACCGCCGGCGCCCTGCACCAGCACGGAGTCGCCGGGGCGGACACCCGCGTTGGTGAACAGCATCCGGTACGCGGTCAGCCACGCCGTGGGCAGGCAGGCGGCCTCCTCGAAGGAGAGCTCCTCGGGCTTGGGCAGGATGTTCCAGGTCGGCACGGCGACCTGCTCGGCGAAGGTGCCCTGGTAGCGCTCGGTGAGGATGGACCGGGGTTCCTTAGGGCCGACCCCGTGCCCGCTCTGTCCGATCACGGAATGCAGGACGACCTCGTTGCCGTCCTCGTCGACACCGGCGGCATCACAGCCGAGGATCATCGGCAGCTTGTCCTCTGCGAGGCCCACGCCACGCAGGGACCAGAGGTCGTGGTGGTTGAGGGAGGCGGCCTTGACCGTGACGGTGCTCCAGCCGGGGCGGGCCTCGGGAGCCGGACGCTCTCCCAACTCCAGGCCGGAGAGCGGCTGGTCGCGGTCGATTCGGGCGGCGTAGACAGCGAACATGACCTCGACGATAGGTTCCACCACCTGCCGAGTGGAACCACCGACGTCTGTGAGACACACCCTCTTGCCAACGTCCAGGAGTCGGTGCCGCCGAACGAGCGACAGGCCCACGCGTCAAGCGAAGGCGCACCCCACCGGCGAGGACGAAGCAGCACCCGCACCACCGCCGGAGGCACCCCGCACCCTGGCCGGAGGCACGCACACCACCCGAACAGCCGCACACAAGCGCAAAGAAATGGCCCCGCCCGTCCCGGGCAGGGCCACATCACACCAGCGTCGGCGTCAGCGCCGGGCCACACCCTCGGCACGGGCCGCAGCCGCCACCGCGGCCGTGACCGCCGGAGCGACCCGCTCGTCGAACGGCGACGGGATGACGTAGTCGGCGGCGAGATCGTCCCCGACCACGGCGGCCAGCGCCTCCGCGGCGGCCAGCTTCATCCCCTCGGTGATCCGGGAGGCCCGCACCTGCAGCGCCCCCGCGAAGATCCCCGGGAACGCCAGCACGTTGTTGATCTGGTTCGGGAAGTCCGACCGCCCGGTCGCGACGACCGCCGCGTACTTGTGCGCGACCTCGGGGTGCACCTCGGGGTTCGGGTTCGCCATGGCGAAGACGAACGCACCCTCGGCCATCGTCGCCACCGCGGACTCCGGCACCGTCCCGCCGGAAACACCGATGAACACGTCGGCGCCGTCCAGCGCCGCCTCCAGCGACCCGGTGATCCCGGTTTTGTTCGTGAACCCGGCCAGGTCCTGCTTGACCGGTGTGAGGTCGTCCCGGTCCGCCGACACGACACCCTTGCGGTCGGCCACCGCCACATCCCCGATCCCGGCCTCGACCAGCATCTTCGCAATGGCGACACCGGCCGCACCGGCGCCGGAGATGACGGCCCGCAGCTCCCCCAGCGCCCGCCCGCTCAGCCGCGCGGCGTTCCGCAGGGCCGCCAGCGTCACCACGGCCGTGCCGTGCTGGTCGTCGTGGAAGACCGGGATGTCCAGCCGCTCCTGCAGCTTCCGCTCGACCTCGAAGCACCGGGGTGCCGAGATGTCCTCCAGGTTGACCCCGCCGAAGGACGGTGCGAGCCGCACCACGGTCTCGACGATCTCGTCGACGTCCGTGCAGTTCAGGGCGATCGGCACCGCGTCCACGCCGCCGAACTGCTTGAACAGGATCGCCTTGCCCTCCATCACCGGGAGGGAGGCCTCGGGCCCGATGTCACCGAGGCCCAGCACGGCCGTACCGTCCGTCACGACGGCCACGACCGACGACTTCCACGTGTAATCGTGCACGAGCTCCGGCTGCTCCGCGATCGCGCTGCACACCTTCGCGACGCCGGGCGTGTACGCCAGGGACAGGTCGTCCTTGTCGCGGACCGGCACGGTGGCCTGCACAGCCATCTTGCCGCCGCGGTGCAACGCGAACGCCGGGTCGAAGGAGTCGAGGGGCTCCGCACCGCCCTCGTGGTCCGTGTCGCCGGTCTTGCTCTCGCTGCGAGGATTGACGATCTCCGCTGCCACTTCGTTTTACCCCTTAAATCTTCATTGTTTTGAGGGTGGCCACTCCTGGTGAGGGGTGGGCGGGCACCGCGCAGGCCCCTGTCGTGCTTGTGCGTGTATACGCACGGGCGCGTACGCGATGGGCGCGCCGCACACGCGCCCTGAGCCCCGGATGAGGGGTGTAAGGACCCTTCTTACCGGACGGACCGCACCGACGACGAGTCCATAACGCGAAGGTCACATGACGGCGACCTGACTCTTCGTCCAAAACCGGGACAAGGCCTGGACAAGACAGCCATAACCACTCAAACATCAGCAAAGCTCGCGGTCACCGTCTTGAAATCCCGGGATATACCGAAGATCTTCCGTCCGGAAGGGGCGATTCCCATAGAAGGTCCGGCCGTGATGTACCGGAGTGATGCGGTTCGGGGGTCGCCCGTTATCCGATTTTGACATGGCTGGCCCCCAGAATCGCGCAGTCCGAATGGCAAGATGCCGTCATCACACGAGGTCGCGACACTCGAAGAGGTGTGCTCTCGTCGACCCACGGCACTGCCGAAACCTTCGGCGTGCCACGGCGCTGCCGAACCCCATCGGCAGCAGCCCGCCCCATCGGCAACTCCACCCATC
Organism: Streptomyces cahuitamycinicus; assembly: GCF_002891435.1. Classification (GTDB taxonomy): domain Bacteria; phylum Actinomycetota; class Actinomycetes; order Streptomycetales; family Streptomycetaceae; genus Streptomyces; species Streptomyces cahuitamycinicus. Next base: position 7,147 of record NZ_POUC01000285.1, on the reverse strand, counting down.
CGCCGGAGGAACCCACCATGACCGCAAGCTCCACCCGTCGTACGACCGCCGCGCACTCCCGGCTAGCAGCGGTCGGTGCGATCGCGGTCGCAGGCGCGCTGATGCTCACCGGATGCGGTGACCAGACCAAGGACACCGGCTCGAGCGACACCGCGGCCTCGGCCCCTCTCGCCGACAAGCTGCCGCAGGCCATCCGCGACAAGGGTGTCATCAAGGTCGGCTCCGACATCGCCTACGCCCCGGTCGAGTTCAAGGACAGCTCCGGCAAGGTCGTCGGCATCGACCCGGACCTCGCCGCCGCCATGGGCAAGCAGCTCGGGGTCGACTTCCAGTTCGAGAACGGCACGTTCGACACGCTGATCACGGGTCTGCGCTCCAAGCGGTACGACATCGCCATGTCCGCGATGACCGACACCAAGGACCGCCAGGAGGGCATCGACTCCGACACCGGCAAGAAGGTCGGCGAGGGCGTCGACTTCGTGGACTACTTCACCGCCGGTGTCTCGATCTACACCAAGAAGGGCGACGACCAGGGCATCAAGACCTGGTCCGACCTGTGCGGCAAGAAGATCGTGCTGCAGCGCGGCACGGTCTCCGAGGACCTCGCCAAGGCGGAGTCGAAGAAGTGCCCGGCCGGCAAGAAGATCACCATCGAGCCCTTCGACAACGACCAGCAGGCCCAGACCCGCCTGCGCGCGGGCGGCGCCGACGCCGGCTCGTCCGACTTCCCGGTCGCCGCGTACGCGGTGAAGACCTCCGGCGGCGGCAAGGACTTCCAGCTGGTCGGCGAGCAGGTCGAGGCCGCCCCGTACGGCATCGCGGTCGCCAAGAACCAGACGCAGCTGCGTGATGCCCTCAAGGCCGCGCTGGACGCCGTCATCGAGAACGGCGACTACGAGAAGATCATGAAGAAGTGGGGCGTGACGGACGGCTCCATCGACGCGGCCACCATCAACGGCGGCAAGTGACCGCAGATCAGCGGCACTGAAAGGCAACACCCGTGACTGTTGACATCGACAAGACGCCGGCCGACACGCCCCCGGCCGGACCGGAGGCCATCAAGGCCATCCCGGTCCGGCACTACGGGCGTTACGTCTCCGCCGTAGTCGCCATCGCCCTGCTGGTCGGGGTCGTCTACGCGTTCTCCCAGGGCAAGATCAACTGGGATGCGATCCCGGACTACTTCTTCGACGACCGCATCCTGGACGGCGTCGGCAAGACGCTCCTGCTGACCGTTCTGTCCATGGCGATCGGCATCGTCGGCGGCGTCCTGCTCGCCGTGATGCGCCTGTCGAAGAACCCGGTGACCTCGTCGATCGCGTGGTTCTACATCTGGTTCTTCCGCGGCACCCCGGTCCTGGTGCAGCTGATCGTCTGGTTCAACCTGGGCCTGGTCTTCGAGTACATCAACCTCGGGCCGTTCTACAAGGACGAGTGGTCGGACTTCATGACCCCGTTCCTGACGGCGCTGCTGGGGCTCGGCCTCAACGAGGCCGCGTACATGGCGGAGATCTGCCGGGCCGGCCTGCTCTCGGTCGACGAGGGCCAGACCGAGGCGTCGCACGCGCTGGGCATGAGCCACGCCAAGACGCTGCGCCGGATCGTCATCCCGCAGGCGATGCGCGTGATCGTGCCGCCGACGGGCAACGAGGTCATCAACATGCTGAAGACGACCTCGCTGGTCTCGGTCGTCCAGTATCCCGAGTTGCTCCGAGCGGCTCAGGACATCGGACAGACCTCCGGCGCCCCCGCCGAGATGCTGTTCCTGGCGGCGGCCTGGTACCTGCTGCTGACCTCGGTCTTCAGCGTCGGCCAGTACTACCTGGAGCGGTACTACGCGCGTGGTTCGAGCCGGTCCCTGCCGACCACCCCGTTCCAGAAGATCAAGGCGAACCTGCTGTCCCTGTCCAACCGCTCGGCGTCGACGGGAGGCACCGCATGACCGCCATGGTCAAGGCCGAGGGCGTCCACAAGTCCTTCGGCCCCGTAGAGGTCCTCAAGGGCATTGACCTGGAGGTGAAGTCCGGCGAGGTGTTCTGTCTCATCGGCCCCTCCGGCTCCGGCAAGTCGACCTTCCTCAGGTGCATCAACCACCTGGAGAAGATCAACGCCGGCCGTCTGTACGTCGACGGAGAGCTGGTCGGCTACCGCCAGAAGGGCGACAGGCTCTACGAGCTGAAGGACAGCGAGGTCGCCGTCAAGCGGCGGGACATCGGCATGGTCTTCCAGCGCTTCAACCTGTTCCCGCACCTGACGGCCGTGGAGAACGTCATGGAGGCGCCGGTCCAGGTCAAGGGCGTGAGCAGGGGCGAGGCCCGGCAGCGTGCCCTGGAGCTCCTGGACCGAGTGGGCCTGGCCGACAAGGCGGGCAGCTACCCCTCGCAGCTCTCCGGCGGCCAGCAGCAGCGCGTCGCCATCGCCCGGGCCCTCGCCATGGACCCGAAGCTGATGCTGTTCGACGAGCCGACCTCGGCGCTCGACCCGGAGCTGGTCGGTGACGTCCTGGACGTCATGCGCGACCTTGCCGAGTCCGGCATGACGATGATCGTCGTCACGCACGAGATGGGCTTCGCCCGCGAGGTGGGCGACAGCCTGGTCTTCATGGACGGCGGTGTGGTGGTCGAATCCGGTCACCCACGCGAGGTGCTGACGAACCCGCGGCACGAGCGGACGAAGTCGTTCCTGTCCAAGGTGCTCTGACGGTACGCACGGCGAGGGGGCGGTACGGAATCTCCGTGCCGCCCCCTTCGCGCGGGCTACTTCATGGCGAGCAGCAGGGTGTCCGAGGGCGAGCACCACACCGGCCTGGCCTCGTCGAAGCCCTTCTCGCGCAGCACGCGCGCGTGCCACTGGACCGACGGCATGTCACCGTCGGCGTGGTCGCCGTAGATCTCGTAGCGCCGGGCCGTGGGTTCGGCGAGGACCGGGTCCTTGGCTGCGAGCTGCCACCACTCCGTCCAGCCGAGGACGCCGGATTCCCTGGCCCGTTCCATGCGGGCGTGCCGCTGCGCCCGCTCGGCGGCGTTGATCCGCGGCGTCGACTCGTCGATCATGTGGTCCGCGTTCATGAAGACACCGCCGGCGCGGACGAGTTCCGCGACCTGGCCGTAGAGGTCCGCGAGGGGTTCCCGGTGCAGCCAGTGCAGGGCCGTCGCGGTCAGGACGGCGTCGTACGAGGCGTACGGCAGCCTCGCCGGCCAGTCGGGGTCCTTGAGGTCGGCGGTGACGAGGCGGACCCGGTCGTCGCCCGCGAAGGTGCCCTCGGCGATGGCGAGGAGCGCCGGGTCGAGGTCGACACCGGTGCTGGTGGCGTCGGGGAAGCGGGCCAGCAGCCGGGCCGTGATGGTGCCCGTGCCGCAGGCGAGGTCGAGGACGCGCGGGGCGGTGCCCACGAGGGCCTCGACCATGTCGAGCATGATCCGGAACCGCTCCTCGCGGTCGGGCATGTACCACTCGTGCTGCCGGTCCCAGCTCTCCTGCCAGGCCTGCCAGTCCGCGGTGGCCGTCGTGATGTCCGCGTCCGTCATCGAGCCCCTCCCTCGTAATACCCTGGAAGCACCATCAGCTGTTACAAGTGCGCACTCACGACCATAAAGCCCCTCCGTAAGGACTACAAGTGGAACTGGCCTATTACTCGGACTACGCCGTGCGTCTCGTCAACACCGAGGAACCGGCCCGGGGCAAGGACGCGCTGACGTCGGTCGAGGCCGTCCGTGATCTGTTCGGGGGCAGCCAGTCGGCGGCCCGCCGGGCCACCGACGCGGACGTGACCCGCTTCCGCTCGGTCCGGGCCCGGCTGCGCGCGGTCTTCGAGGCGGCCGACGCGGGCGAGGAGAGGCTCGCCGTCGACCTGCTGAACTCGCTGCTGCTGGAGTTCCCGGTGAGCCCGCAGGTCTCCGGGCACGACTTCCGGGACGACGACGGCCGCCCGCTGTGGCACATGCACTTGGCGGACCACCCGTCGAACGCCACGGCGGGCTACGCGGCGATCGCGGCGATGGGCCTGGCGTTCCACCTGACCGAGTACGGCGTGGACCGCCTCGGCCTGTGCGAGGCCGCCCCCTGCCGCAACGCCTACCTCGACACCTCCACCAACCGCTCCCGGCGCTACTGCTCCGACCGCTGCGCGACCCGGGCGAACGTGGCGGCCTACCGCGCCCGCAAACGCCTTGAAGCCGACCGGTCAGAGAGGACCGGCCTGGCGGCCGACAGCGCCCAGCCCAGCAGCGCCCACGGCGACCGCCGACCGGACCTGCGCGGCCGGTAGCGGAACCGGACCCGCCCCAGCACCAGGTCGTCGGGGACGACTCCGTAGTCGGTGCTGTCGCCGCCGGCGTAGGCGTTGTCCCCGAGCACCCACCAGCCGCTCTCGCGCCGTTGCGCCACCCTCTTGACGACCAGCAGGTCCTGCTGGAAGGGATGCCGCAGTACGACGACGTCCCCGGGCCTGACCCGGCCCCCGTAGTGCACCAGGAGCCGGTCCCCGTGGTACAGCGTGGGCACCATGGACGGTCCGGTCACCTCGGCCACCCCGAAGGGCGGGGCGGGCCTGCCCCGCTCGGACTCCTGCGACAGCTCCGGCATCACCCGGCACCTCCCCGGTTCTTCCTCCACCAGTCTCAGTCTCACCCCGGACTTTTGTCCTAAGCCCATGGGGGCACCCGCGAAAAGCCGTCCCTCACGGAGTAATGTCCCCTGTGAGAAGACGATCACGAGGAAGGAATGCTTCATGCTTTCCCGCCTGTTTGCCCCCAAGGTCAAGGTCAGTGCCCACTGCGACCTTCCCTGCGGTGTGTACGACCCCGCCCAGGCCCGCATCGAGGCGGAGTCGGTGAAGGCCGTGCAGGAGAAGATGGCCGCCAACGACGACCCGCACTTCCAGGCGCGCGCCACCGTCATCAAGGAACAGCGCGCCGAGCTCGCCAAGCACCACGTCTCGGTGCTGTGGAGCGACTACTTCAAGCCCCCGCACTTCGAGAAGTACCCGGAGCTGCACCAGCTGGTCAACGACACCCTCAAGGCCCTCTCGGCCGCCAAGGGCTCGACCGACCCGGCCACCGGCCAGAAGGCGCTGGACTACATCGCCCAGATCGACAAGATCTTCTGGGAGACCAAGAAGGCTTGATCTATGGCTAGGCCGTTTGACCTGCGGTTTCGCGGGTCACATCGCCTACCTGTCCGCACCCGGTCCGCAGGCCGCCGAGAACGGCGTCCATGACGGTCCGGGTGCGGTCTTCTTCGCCCGGCCACAGGTGCGCGTAGATCCGCAGCGTGATGACGGCGGACGCGTGGCCGAGGACGAGCTGGACCTGCTTGACGCTCGCTCCGCCGGCGATGAGGGCGGAGGCGTAGAAGTGGCGCAGGTCGTGGGTCACCATGTGGGGCAGCTCGACGGGCTTGCGGCCCTCGCGTTCGGCTGCCTCGTTCTCCGCTGCTTGGAGCGTCCTGCGGGCGCAGTTCCACTCCGTCTTCCAGCGGCGGTAGTTGAGGGGCTCGCCTTCCTCCATCGTGAACAGCCACTCCTTGGAGGGGCGTGCGGCGAGGTGCGTGAGAAGGGCGTCCGTGACGACCTCGCCGACCGGGACCGTGCGTCGGGACTTGGCGGTCTTCGGCGGGCCGATCTTCCCGGACTGCAGTCGCTGCCGCTCGACGCGGATGGTGCCGGCCTTGAAGTCGACGTCCGACACCATGAGGCCCAGCAACTCACCTATGCGCAAGCCTGATCCGGCGAGCGTGACGATCGCCGCGCGGATGTACGGCGGCATCACGCCGGCCATGGCTTCGACCTGCGCGACCGTGGGCGGGGTGACCTCCTCGTCCGGCATGGGCGGGAGGGTGATCCGGCGGCACGGACTAGAGGCGATGACCTTGTCCTCGACGGCCGCGGTCATGAGGCGTACGAGGACGTCGTAGACGTTGCGCACACTGCCGGGGCCGAGCAACTCGGACAGGCTTTTGAAGAGCACCTGGAGGTCGTTGCGGCGTATCGCCGCCATCGCGCGGGAGCCCAGCGCCGGGACGAGGTGGAGTCGGAGCGCGTTGTCAGTGATGCGCTCCCCCGCCTCGCTGGCGATGAGTGACTCCTCCCACTTCTTCGCGTACTTCTCGAACGTGATCCGTCCGGCACGGGGGTCGACGTACTGGCCGGTGACGATGCTGGCCGTGACCTCGTCCAGCCAGCGCTGAGCGTCGATCTTGCGGTCGAAGTGGCGGGCGTGCTCCTTGCCGTCGAGGTCTCGGTAGCGGGCCCGCCATTTGCCATTGGGGCGCTTCTGAATGTTCGCCAAGTGGCTTCTCCCTTGGGTTGGTTATCGGTGGTAGCCGCCGCCCTCGATGTGCTCGGTGAGGGTGCGGGCGTCGCGCTCATCGCCCATGAGGCGAAGGCACTGCTCGTGGATGGCCCGTGAGCTGTCGGGGTGGGCCTGGATGTAGTCGGCGATACCGATGACGGCGCGGTGCAGGCGGTCCTCGGCGTCGCGTGTCTCGTAGTACGCCTCGACGGCTTCCTGGACGAGCCGTCTGCTGTCGAGGTCCAGCCCTTCCAACGGCGGGGACATCAGCTCTTCGAGGGGCAGCTCGAAGACGCGAGCGAAGGCGAGGGCTTCGTCGACATTGATGCGGCGGCGCGGGGTGCCGTTCTCGATGCGCCAGACCGCGGTCTGGTTCATCTTGACGCCAGCCTTGGACACCCGATCCGCCAGCTCGATCGTGCTCCACCCCCTGACCTCGCGCTCCAGTGCCACCCGCGCGGCGATGTTGCCCTCGCTGTAGAGCAGCGGCACCTCACCACCGTCGACCTTGTCGCCTGCCATCGAACCTCCATCCTGACCGTTGCTTTCCCAATTGAAACATGAGCTTGCCGATTTGGCTAACCGGCGATCGTCGAGTACAACCTATGCAGACCGAATTGCCGCCTAGTCGATTGGGAATGCATGCGATATCTGACCACCGCCGAGGTCGCCGAGCGCTACCGCACAGCGGAGAGCACCGTCCGCTACTGGCGCCAGATCGAGAAGGGACCGCGCAGCATCAAGATCGGCAAGCGGGTGCTGTACCCCGAGGCCGAGCTGCTGCGGTACGAGCGGGCTCTGATCGACGGCCGGGAGGAGTGGGGTCTGGCCTCCTGAGCCGTCGGCGCCCCCCCCCC
>NZ_POUC01000284.1 GCF_002891435.1 Streptomyces cahuitamycinicus | reverse complement strand
CTCGTAGTCGTTGTGGCGCGCCCATGCCCACAACGACTACGAGCACCCGCGCCCGCTGTTCGACGCCCTCGACCACCGCTTCGGCAGCGTCGAAGCCGACATCTACCTCGTGGGCGACCAGCTCCTCGTCGCCCACGACCCGGAGGATCTCGACTCCTCCCGCACCCTGGAGTCCCTCTACCTCGCCCCGCTCGCCGCCCGCGTCCGCGCCCACCACGGCACGGTGTACCGGGGTCACCGCGGCTCGCTGAATCTGCTCATCGACATCAAGACCGAGGGATCCTCGACCTACCTCGCACTCGACCGCCACCTCAAGCGCCACCGCCACCTGTTCACGACGTACGCCCACGGCCGCGTCCGCCGCGGCCCGGTCACCGCCGTGATCTCCGGCGACCGCGCGGCCCGCGCGCCCATGGAGGCCCAGACCGTCCGGCGCGCCTTCTACGACGGCCGCCTCGCCGACCTCGGCAGCCCGGCACCGGCCTCCCTCATCCCGCTGATCAGCGACAACTGGACGCTCAACTTCACCTGGCGGGGTGTCGGCGCCTTCCCGGCCGCCGAGCGGCAGAAGCTGCGGGACATCACCAGGACCGCCCACAAGCGGGGGCAGAAGGTGCGGTTCTGGGCCACCCCGGACCTGGCCGGCACCGCCCGCGACGCGCTCTGGGGCGAGCTGCTCGCCGCCGGCGTCGACCACCTCAACACCGACGATCTCGCAGGACTGGAGGCGTTCCTCGACGCCCGGCGGGCTGTCTAGGTGCAGGAGGACACCACACGTTCGGCGGACAGCTCAGCCGCCCGGACGAACCCTCCGCTACGCCACACTTGCGGCCGAACGCCGTGAACAGGACATGGCGGCGTGGCGGAGGAGTTGACGATGGCCATTTCCATCTCTGTGGTGCTGCTGCTCGTGATCCTTGCGGTGATCTTCCTGCGCAACGGCGGGCTGAAGGTCTCCCACGCGCTGGTCTGCCTGCTGCTCGGCTTCTACCTGGCCGGCACCAGCATCGCGCCCACCATCCACAGCGGCATCACGGCGACGGCCGAGATCGTCAGCGGCCTGCGGCCCTGACATCACCCGGAGAACACGCCGATACCGTTCGGGACGGGGCGTTCGGCGCCGTCGCTGGGGTGGTTGCGCACGGAGACCGCGCTCGCGCCCGGCTGCCGCGCGACCAGGGTCGACGAACCGCCGCCGTCCAGGCTGAAGGCGTCCTCCGCACCCAGCTTCCGCAGGGTCCCGACGACTTCGGCGATCGTCAGGCCGCTGCGGTAGGCGGCGGCACCGTCCAGCGCGAGCAGCAGCACGCGCCGCCCGCCGTCGGCGATCCCCACGGCGGTACGGACGGCCGACGTCGTGTTGTCGAGCCCCGGCGGCGGCTGACCGCCGGAGAGCACCGGGTAGCCGCCGACGGCGAGCCGGTAGGCGACGCCGTCCCCGGCCGCCACGAGACCGTGCTCGACCTCGACCGATTCACCGGTGGAGAACTCGCGCAGCTGCTGGGCACCCGCCTCCCGGCCGACCAGCACGGTGGTTCCCGCGGCGATGGGACCGCTGCCCGGGGTGTCGGCGGCCGAGACGACCCGGCCGTCGCGGACCGTCACCTCATAGGTGTCCGTGCTGCACGGAGCGGCACGGTCGGTGTCCGTGCCACACGTGGCGCGCACCCGGGAGACGCTGCCCCACTCGGAGGTGAACGCACCGACCGAACCCACCGGCAGCGCGTACTGATTGAGCCCGCCGAGAGGCAGCTGCGCCTCGGCCGTACTGACCGACCCCTTCAGCGTCAGCCGGTCCAGCCGCGCCCGCCCGTCGGTGCCGACGCCGAACACGTCCTCGGTGGTCGTGCCGGGCGGCAGCGCCGGCCCGAAACGCTGACCGTTCGGCACGGCCGCCTTGAGCGTCCGCCCGGCCGCGATCGCCGGACCCACGCTCGCGCCGGTCGCCTCGACACCGGGGTGCTGCGTCTCGGTGATGTTGAAGAAGTCACCGTTGACACCGGCAACCGCGCCCTGGCTGTTCGCCATCGCCGAGACCCGCCCCCGTACGGCCACCCCCCCCGGGTACAGCAGATCGACCCGTACCTGCGGGTTGCCCAGGTCGACCCTCAGCACGTGTGCGTGCGTCATCCCCTTGGCCGCCTCGATGTCGAACTCCTCGTACGTCACGCCCGGTGCGACCCGCACGCCCTTCTGGACGGCGCCGGCCGGAGCCGCCCCCGCCAGGGCCGCACCGGTCAGCGCGCCGAACGCCGTGAGGAACGCCAGTACCGCTCTGCCCGCACCGCGTCGCCCGCGACGACCTGCCATCGTGCCCCCCCTGATGCCTCGTCAACTGTCGGGAGTCTCAGGGGCAGTGCACCAGACCACGGGGGTCGGCAGGGCGGCTGAGCGCCTCCTGCGCGGGAACGGCTGGAAAATCGCACCCCTCTGGGTGCTTCAGCTGTCGCCCGTCCCGGTGTCGTACGGCGTCCAGTGCGCGGGCGTGTGGTCGATCGGCAGACCGGGGCGCCAGGCGGTGAGGGCCTGCGCGCTGCACACGAACAGCTGCTCCGGCAGCCGGTCCAGGGCGAACCAGCGCCAACGGCCCACGCTCTCCCCGGGCTGGTCCGACGGCTCCCCCTGCCAGCCGGTGACCAGGGCAGGCACGGTCACGCGGACGACACCGCCCGCGTCGTCCAGGAGCGTCCCGAGCAGCCGGACGTCATCGGGCCGCGCCGCGAGGCCCGTCTCCTCGCCGAGCTCCCGCACGACCGTCTCCCGCAACGACTCGCCGGGCTCCACCGTCCCGCCCGGCAATTCCCACGTCCCGCGCCGGTGGCGGCCCAGAAGCAGCCCGCGCGGCCCGTACAGGACGGCACCCACCCCGATCGCGGCGTGCGCCGGCGGCGCCTTGTCGACGCGCGGCCGGGAGGAGACCCGGACGGGCCGGGTCACCCGGAAGAGCCGGTAGGAGGCCCTGTTGCCCTCCTCCGGCATGTCGAGGACGTCGATCCCCTCCAGGCGGAGCCCGTACTCGGTGAGCAGCGCAGTCCAGACCTCCGGCGCGAGCACCCACATGTGCACGGTGACCTCACCGCCACCCGCCAGCCGCAGGATCTCGGGCCGGGCGACGACCCGGTCCGACGGTCCGTCACCTCGGCTGTTGCTGTGCAGCACCGTGAAGCAGAGTCTGCCACCCGGCCTCAGCGCCCCGGCGAGGGCGGGCAGCAACCGGTGCGGATCGACGTACGGGACGGCGTTGACGGAGTAGACGACGTCGTACGGCTCCGCCGCCCGCAGATGCTCCACGGCGTCGCCGAGGACCAGCCGCAGCCCGGGCAGTGAGCCGTAGCGGGCCCGGGCCCGCTCGTACTGCCCGGCCGAGGCGTCGACCGCGTCCACCAGCGCGCCGTGAGCCCGGACCAGGTGAGCGGCGTGCCGTGCCGTACCGCAGCCGAGGTCCAGCACCCGCCGGCCCGTCAGCTCTCCGAGCACCTCGCTCCCCGGTCCGCCGCCCTCGAACCCCCAGTCGATGCCCGCCGCTTCGGGCAGCACCGTGCCCCGTCGCAGATGGTGCTCCGCGTAGGCGTCCCAGGCCTCGGCGTTGACCGACTCCGGTTCGTGGCCCAAGGTTCAGCCTCCCGCCACGGCGTCTCGCGGAAGCACCGTGACCCGGCGGAAGTTGCACCCGGCCGGTCGCGGCCCGTCGTCATCGGCGGGGGGCGTCTGGTGGGCCTTGAGAGCGATGCTCACCAGGCTCAGCAGCAGGTCGACGTCCGCCTCGCAGTCGAGGTGGATCGTCGCCCAGCCTGAGCCGGGCAGCAGGTGGATCGCGCTCGACCCGGCGAGGTCGGCATGGATGCGCTGGATGGCCCGGCGGGTGAGGTGGAGGTCCACGTCCCGTGAGGAGTGGAAGTGAACGATCTCGTCACGGACGGAACGGAGCGCCTTTCCGGTACCGCAACTCGCCGGGCCCGCCATGAGGTCGGGCCAAGCCTGCAGGCGCTCCATGGCGCGCTGGGCCAGAGTCATGACCCCATCGTCGCCTGCTCACCGGTCCGCAACCAGGGGTTGAGCGATTTGTAACCGGGACGTGAGGTGGATCGCAGTGCTTCCGACCTGCCTCTCAGGCGGACTTGACGAGTCTGAGGTAGCGCTTCCAGTCCCAGTGCCGGCCCGGGTCGGTGTGGTCGCTGCCCGGTACCTCGTGATGGCCGATGATGTGCGCCCGGTTCTTCGGGATGCCGTGCCTCTCGCAGATCGACGCGGTGAGCCGGGCCGACCGCTCGTACATGGCGTCGGTGAAGTACCCGGGCCGGTCCACCCAGCCTTCGTGCTCGATGCCGATGCTGCGGGTGTTGTAGTCCCAGTTGCCCGCGTGCCAGGCGATGTCGGAATCACGCACGCACTGCGCGACATGCCCGTCGGAGGAGCGCACCACGTAGTGCGCGGACACCTTGGTCCTGGGGTTCCGGAAGACGGACAGCGTGCCGGAGTAGGTCGTCTGTGCCACGTGGATGATCACGTAGTGCAGTGAGTGAGCGCGGGGGCGGTTGGACGGGGTGTAGTTCCTGCGGCTCGCCGGGTGCCACGCCGCTCCGGGGTGGTCGACGGCCTGGGGCGGGCATCGGCTCGAGTGCCGGAGAGCAGGACGGCGGGGACGGCGGTGAGGGCGGCGCCCGCGAGGATGCCTCGCCTGCTGGGAAAGGGGGTTGTCCGTTCCGTGTTCCGTTCCGCGTCCACATTCCGTTCCATGTCCAGTTCCGTGTTCAGTTCCATGGGTGTGTGCCTTCCGGGCTCGGCGGGAGGGTGTTTCGTGCTCGACTGCGCGGAGCGGCGGCGTTGCGGTCGCGGCCCGCGTGATCAAGTTACGACGCCTGCCGGCCGGTCAGGAGGACGCGGCACAAAACGGTGGACGGGGCCGCGACTGTGGACAACTCAATCACCCGGTCGGGTGATTGACGACGGAAGGATGGGGACGGAGGAGACCGAACCGGCCTCGGTCGGCTGTGGGCGACGGCCCGTTCAGGCCTGCCCGGCGACGGCCGCCGGATCGTCCAGCACCGCCCGGACCACCGAGTGCGCGGCCCCCAGCAGCGGGCCCTCGGGCCCCAGCGGGGACACGGTCACCGGGCAGACCGGACCTGCCGTACGGCGCGCCAGCTCGTCACGCAGCGAGGGCAGCAGCCAGGGCGCCAGGCCGGACAGTTCCCCGCCCAGGACCACGCTCTCGGGGTCGAGCAGGTTGACCGCCCCGGTCAGGGCCACACCGAGCGCCGTACCCGCGTCGCGCAGGGCACGGCGCACGTTCTCGTCGCCCTGCGCGGCGCGCCCCGCGAGCAGCCCGACCCGGTCTTCGCCGGGTTCCAGGCCGGCCGCACGCAGCACGGCCTCCTCACCCGCGTACTGCTCCAGACAGCCCCGGCCGCCGCAGGCGCACTCCGGCCCGTCCGGCCGGACGGGCACGTGACCCAACTCGCCCGCGAAACCGCGGGTTCCGCGCAGCAGCCCGCCGTCCACCACGACCGCCGCACCGATGCCGATCTCCGCCGAGACGTGCAGGAAGTCGCGGGGCGTGTCCTCACCCAGCCAGAGTTCGGCGAGGGCACCGAAGTTGGCTTCGTTGTCCACCGTCAGCGGGAGGCCGGCCGGCAGCAGGGTCCCGAGGTCCGTGTCGTGCCAGCCGAGGTTCGGGGCGCGTACGACGGTACGGCCGTCGCGCGCCACCAGGCCCGGCACAGCCACGGCGAGTCCGGCCGGCCACAGGCCCTCACCCTCCGCCTCGGCGACGACCTGCCGGATCAGCTCGGTGAGTTCCGCGAGCACGGGCTGAGGGGAGCGATCGCGGTTCGCTCCCTGCCGTATCGCCCGCGCCCGGGTCGTGCCGCGCAGGTCGACGGCGCAGACCGCGAGGTGGTCGACGCCGACCTCGGCGCCGATGCCCGCCGGGCCGCGTCCGCTGACGGCGAGCGCGGAACCGGGCCGGCCCACCCGGCCGGGCCGCTCGGGCCCCAACTCTTCGAGGAGCCCCGAGCGGATGAGCTCGTCGACGAGCGTCGAGACCGCCGCCCGGGTCAGGCCGATCCGCGAGGCGACGGCGGCCCGGGACAGTGGCCCCTGCGCGCGGACGGTGTGCAGGACACGGGCGAGGTTGCGGCGGCGCATGCCCTGCTGGGTGTCGGGCAGCGCGCGTCCCGGTCCGGAGGGACGGGCCTCGTGCAGCGGTGCGGTCATGCCTGACGCCAGTCCTCAGTGGGTGTCCGTGGGCCGCTCCAGCAGCGGAGCCGCGTCGGAGAGTACCCCGGCGATCCTGGCCAGCGTCTCCTCGTCCCGATCGACGGCGTCGAGCACCGGCCCGGCCGCGGTGTCCCAGCGTCGGGCGACCGCCGCCGGGTCCTCCCCGGTGAGCAGCCCGGCCGCCTGCGCGGCGGCACCGAGCGCGACCAGCTCCCTGGCCTCGGGCACCTGCACGGGACGCCCCGACAGCCGCCGCACGGTCTCCTGCCAGGCGGTGCCCCGGGCCCCGCCGCCGATCAGCAGCAGTGGCTCCGAGGGGGCGGCGTCCTCGTCGAGGACCAGGTCGAGAGCGCCGAGCAGGGAGTGCACGGCACCGTCGTAGGCTGCCTGGAGCAACTGGCCGGCGGTCGTGTCGTGCCGCAGGCCGTGCAGCAGGCCGGAGGCGTTGGGCAGGTTCGGGGTGCGTTCGCCGTCCAGGTAGGGCAGGAGCGTCACGGCCGTGCCGGGCTCCACGGCCTCGCGGTCCAGGCCCAGCAGCGCCGCGACACGGTCGACGGCGAGCGTGCAGTTCAGGGTGCAGGCCAGCGGCAGCCAGTCGCCGCGGGCGTCGGCGAAGCCCGCCACCGTGCCGCTCGGATCGGCGGGCCGGTGCCGCGACACGGCGTACACCGTGCCCGAGGTGCCGAGGCTCATCACCGGCACGCCCGGCCGCACACCGAGGCCCAGCGCGGCGGCGGCGTTGTCGCCCGTGCCGGGCGCGACCAGGGTGCCCCGGGAGAACGGCAGGTCATGCCCGTCGCGCACCGTACCCGCCACCTCGCCGGGCCGGACCACGCGCGGCAGCAGGGCCGGGTCGAGCCCCACGTGCGCGAGGATCTCCTCGTCGTACGCTTCCGTGCCGGAGGCCCACCAGCCCGTACCGGAGACGTCGCCGCGGTCGGTCGTGCCCTGTCCGGTGAGCCGTTCGGTGAGGTAGTCGTGGGGGAGGCGCACGGCCTTCGTGGCACGCACCGCCTCCGGCTCGTGCTCGGCCAGCCACGCCCACTTCGTGACCGTGAACGAGGCCGCGGGCACACTTCCGGTGCGGTCGGCCCAGAACTTCGCGCCGCCCAGTTCCTCGGTCAGCAGGCGGGCCTGCGGAGCCGAACGCACATCGTTCCACAGCAGGGCCGGCCGCACCGGCTCGCCCCGGCCGTCCAGGGTGACGAGGCCGTGCTGCTGCCCGCCGACCGACACGGCGGCGGCCTCGTGCGCCGCGTCACCGCACTGGCGCAGGGCTTCGCAGAGCGCGTCCCACCACTGGCGTGGATCGGTCTCGCGCCCCGCCCCCGAGGAGACCGTGTGCGGCGCCTGGCCGCTCGCCACCACCCGGCCGGTGGATGCGTCGACCACCAGCGCCTTGGTGGACTGGGTGGACGAGTCCACACCGACGACGAGCGGACCCTCGGCTGCTGACATCGGGCTTCTCCCTACTGCTCGCGGCACGTGTCTCCGTTCGGAGGCACCTTGTCTCTTCCCAGAGAGGTGCTCGCATACTAATTTGTAAACCGGCATGACGAAATAGCCTCAGCGAGCAAGGAGCCGCGGCATGAGCTACCAGCCCACCCCCGAGGACAGGTTCACCTTCGGACTGTGGACCGTCGGCTGGCAGGGACGCGATCCCTTCGGCGACGCCACGCGGCGTGCCCTCGACCCCGTCGAGACGGTGCAGCGCCTGGCCGAGCTGGGCGCCCACGGCGTGACCTTCCACGACGACGACCTGATCCCGTTCGGCTCGGGCGACACCGAGCGCGAGGCGCACATCAAGCGCTTCCGGCAGGCGCTGGACGCCACGGGCATGAAGGTCCCGATGGCCACCACCAACCTCTTCACGCACCCCGTCTTCAAGGACGGCGCGTTCACCGCCAACGACCGCGACGTGCGGCGCTACGCCCTGCGCAAGACCATCCGCAACATCGACCTCGCCGTCGAGCTCGGTGCCGAGGTGTACGTGGCGTGGGGCGGCCGTGAGGGGGCCGAGTCCGGCGCCGCCAAGGACGTCCGCGTGGCCCTGGACCGGATGAAGGAGGCCTTCGACCTGCTGGGCGAGTACGTCACCTCCCAGGGCTACGACCTGCGCTTCGCCATCGAGCCCAAGCCCAACGAGCCGCGCGGCGACATCCTGCTGCCGACCGTCGGCCACGCCCTCGCGTTCATCGAGCGCCTGGAGCGGCCGGAGATGTACGGCGTCAACCCCGAGGTCGGGCACGAGCAGATGGCCGGGCTGAACTTCCCGCACGGCATCGCGCAGGCGCTGTGGGCGGGCAAGCTGTTCCACATCGACCTCAACGGCCAGTCCGGCATCAAGTACGACCAGGACCTGCGCTTCGGCGCCGGTGACCTGCGCGCCGCGTTCTGGCTGGTCGACCTGCTGGAGTCGGCCGGCTACAGCGGTCCGCGCCACTTCGACTTCAAGCCGCCGCGCACCGAGGACCTGGACGGCGTGTGGGCCTCGGCGGCCGGCTGCATGCGCAACTACCTCATCCTCAAGGAGCGCGCCGCCGCCTTCCGCGCCGACCCGGAGGTCCAGGAAGCCCTGCGCGCGGCCCGTCTCGACGAGCTGGCCCAGCCCACCGCCGCGGACGGCCTCCAGGCACTGCTCGCCGACCCGTCGGCGTTCGAGGCGTTCGACGTGGAGGCGGCTGCCGCGCGCGGCATGGCCTTCGAGCACTTGGACCAGCTGGCGATGGACCATCTGCTGGGGGCACGTGGCTGAGTCCACGAGCGCGTGAAGGCCCGGTGGCCGGGTCCCTGCGCGCCGGTCCAGTGGCCGGGGTCCCTGCGCGCGTGCGGATCCAGTGGCCGGGTCCCTGCGCGCGTGCGGGCCCGGCGGCCGGTGTCAGTCGGCCGACGGGCCCGTCATGCCGCGGAATCGTGCGATCCGCGCCATGAGTCCGTATCAGCTTCCGTGCGCCCCTCCCGGTGTGAGCGGTACGTGGCGACTCTGGTCGGTATGGCCCTGCCGCCCGTACCGCCGCATCCGCCCCGGCCTCCCCGGCGCCGGAATCCGCTGCTGATCCTGCTCGCCGTGCTCGCGGCCGTCGCAGCCGTGTCCCTGGTAGTGCTGATGGCCTCCGGCAGGGGCGACTCGCCGGACGCCGAGCCGTCCAACGGGAGCACGAGCGGCTCTCCGGAACCGTCCTTCGGTGTTCCCTCCGACCTGCCGACCGACCTGCCGACCGGGCTGCCGAGCCGACTGCCGTCGGGCTTCCCGACTCGGCTCCCGAGCGATCTGCCGAGCGATCTGCCCAGCGATCTGCCGAGCGGCTTCGAATCGCTCCTGCCGTCCCTGGACGTCGGCGAGTTGGTGCCGTGACGCCCGGGCGGCGTCGAGCCAGTGCCTGACGCCCGGCGTCGTGCGGGTGCCCGATGCGTGAGCGTCGCTGAGCGGTGCTCGACGCGTGAGCGTCGCTGGACCGGTGCCCGATGCCCGGGCGTCGCTGAGCCTGCCCGGGCGCTGGGAGGCGGCCGGGCTAGCGCCCGGATGCCTCCTGCACGCCGAAGCCGGAGGCCTCGCCGTCAGCCGGGACCGGGGCGACGAACACCACCATGTCCGTCTCCTCACCCGGCAGGGGTGCGGGCTCCAGCCATCCGGCCCGGCGGTAGAAGGCCAGGGCGTCCGGGGCGCCGTTCCAGGTCATCAGCCAGGCCCGGCCGCCGGGTGCGCCGGAGCTGAGAGCGGACAGCAACCGCCGCCCGAGACCCGTACCGCGGGCCCGGGAGCGCACGCCCAGTTCGTCGATCTCGAAGCAGCCCACGAGGAGCTCGCTCACCCGCTCGGCACCGAGCCGCCGGGTCACCTTTCCGTAGGCACGGTCGGTTCGGAAGGGCGCCTGGGTGGTCCAGCCCGTGGCGAAACCGTCCACGCCGCCGTCCTCCGACAGAGCCAGTACCGCTCGGAAACCCGGACGGCGCACGTCCGTCTCCAGGCGCTCACGGAACTCCACCCGGGTCTCCTCGGCGTCCCGGGGCTCCCAGGGCGGTGCCGTGAAGACCTCGGCGTACGCCTCTGTGAGCTCGTCGTCGACGGTGAGGACGTCCGGTCCGTACCACGTGAGTGTCACTGGGAGTTCGTGTCCGCGGGGGCGAGTTCCATCGACGCCGGGCCCGTCACGGAGGCCAGGGCCGTCGCCGGATCCTGGGCGGGGCCCGCCGCGGGCAGCCAGCGGCCGCGGTCCTCGCGGTAGGGCCACCAGCGGCCGTCCCGGCCGAGACGCAGCTGGACCGGCGCGCCGGCGAGCGTCCACCGGTTGCCCCGCTGCCGCAGCTCCGGCCGTTCGGCGGTGTCCCAGGCCGACTCCAGGGCGGCAAACGCGCGTGCGAGCGTCTCCCCCTCCACACGCCACTCCTCGTCGAGGACGGAGAGTGCCGCCGTCCCGCCGTGACGCCAGGCGCGCACGGCCGTCGCC
>NZ_POUC01000283.1 GCF_002891435.1 Streptomyces cahuitamycinicus | reverse complement strand
GTCCTCTACCCCTCCCCCGAGGGCATCGGCCCCGCCCGCGACCCCTTCGCCTCCGCACAGGCCGCACTGGACGGCGTGATCGCCTCCTCCATGGCCGCGGACGCCCTGACCGCCATCCGCGGCGAGGCACTGCCACTGGTGATGCTCGACAGCGACCCGGAAGGCAGCCTCGGCGCGGCGACGGTCAACCTGGACATCGCCGACGGCATCCGCCAAGCCACGGAACACCTACTGGCCCTGGGCCACCGCCGCTTCCTCCACCTGGCCGCCGACGTCCCCTCCTGGACCTTCGACGTACGCGCCCGAGAACTCGCCGCAAGGCTGTCGGAAGTACCGGGCACGTCGATCCGCACGGCCCGCTCCCCCATCCACATCGAAGGAGCCGTCACCGCCGCCGAAGCGGCGCTGTCGCCCCCCGGCCCTCGCCCCACCGCCGTCATCTGCGACGACGACCAGCTCGCGGCCGGCACATACAAGGCAGCCCGCCGTCTGGGCCTGCGCATCCCGGACGACCTGTCGGTCACGGGCGTCGACGACCTGGCCCTCGCCACGGCCATGGACCCGGAACTCACGACGGTCCACCTGAACGCCGAACTCTTCGGCGAGCGCGGCATGCGCGCCCTGCTCGCCGTACTGGAGGGCCAGGCCCCGGAGGCAGGCGACATCCCGGTACAGCTGATACTCCGAGGCTCCACGGCCGGACCACGCTAGCGGCGCTGGGCGTCGATGCCGGAGCCGGGCGAGTGAGCAACCCGGCGGAGCGGGACGCATGCGAGAACGGACACCCCCCGGCGCGGCCCCGACCCACCACCGGCGAGAAGACGCCACGACGAACTACCCGAATACGACGACGCGCCCCGGCCACCACCCCGCCAGGGCACATCGCACCACGTCAGAACTACTCGTCGTCCTCAGTACTACTCGTCGTCCTCCGACGCCGAGTCCTCCGCACCGCCGCCGAGCAGCCGCGACAACTGAGGCCCACTGATCCGCCTGAACTTGCGCTTCTGCGGGCGCGTACGGTCCAGCACCGCCACCTCCAGCCGCTCCGCGGGAATCTCCCGCTCGCTGCCATTGGTGTCACGGGACAGCGCCTGCACCGCCAGCTTCAGCGCCTCGGCCAGCGTCATGCCCTCCTGATGACGCTGGTCCAGATAGCTGCTGATCTGCTCGGCATTGCCACCCACCGCGACCGAGCCATGCTCGTCCACAATGGACCCGTCGTGCGGCAGCCGATAGATCTGGTCACCCTCGGGCGTCTCCCCCACCTCGGCGACGACCAGCTCCACCTCGTACGGCTTCTCGGCGGCACTGGAGAAGATCGTGCCCAACGTCTGGGCGTAGACGTTCGCCAGACCCCGGGCCGTCACATCGTCGCGGTCATAGGTGTAACCCCGCAGGTCGGCGTACCGGACCCCACCGATCCGCAGGTTCTCGTACTCGTTGTACTTGCCGGCGGCCGCGAAACCGATCCGGTCATAGATCTCGCTGAACTTGTGCAGCGCACGGGACGGGTTCTCGCCGACGAACACGATGCCGTCGGCGAACTGCAGCACGACCAGACTGCGACCACGGGCGATGCCCTTGCGGGCGTACTCCGCCCGGTCGGCCATGGCCTGCTGAGGTGAGACATAGAACGGCGTCGACACCGGTTATCCATCCCTCTCTTGAAGATTCCGTCGGTTCACTGGACCACCCTCACGAAGACGATCGCCGCTACAGCAGCGCGGCCCGCGGCCCGTCCGGCTGCTCCAGCCGCCGCTCCAGGATCGAGCGCGCGATCTCGGACGCCTCGCTCTCGGTGAGCCGGCGGAAGCCGTCGTCGGTGATCACGGTGACGATGGGATAGATCCGGCGGGCGACATCGGGACCACCGGTCGCCGAGTCGTCGTCTGCCGCGTCGTAGAGCGCCTGCACCACCAGCGTCGTGGCGTCGGCCTCGCTGAGGTCATCCCGGAAGAGCTTCTTCATCGCACCACGCGCGAAGATCGACCCCGAGCCGGTGGCGGCGAAGTTGTGCTCCTCGGAGCGGCCACCGGTGACGTCGTAGGAGAAGATCCGGCCCCTGCCGCGGTCCACGTCATACCCGGCGAACAGCGGCACCACGGCCAGACCCTGCATGGCCATGCCGAGGTTGGAGCGGATCATCGTCGACAGCCGGTTCGCCTTGCCCTCCAGGGACAGCTGCGCGCCCTCGACCTTCTCGAAGTGCTCCAGCTCCAGCTGGAACAGCTTCACCATCTCCACGGCCAGGCCCGCCGTACCGGCGATGCCCACCGCCGAATACTCGTCGGCCGGGAAGACCTTCTCGATGTCCCGCTGCGCGATGACGTTGCCCATGGTGGCCCGACGGTCACCGGCGAGGACCACACCACCGGGGAACGTCACGGCGACGATGGTGGTCCCGTGCGGCGCCTCGATCACGCCCTGCGTGGGCGGCAGTTGCCGGTTGCCGGGCAGGATCTCCGGCTGGTGCTCGGACAGGAAGTCCATGAAGGAGGAAGACCCTGGCGTCAGGAAGGCAGCTGGTAGACGCCCGGTGCTACGAGTGTTGGCTTCCACGCGATTCCTTCCAAGTAAGCGGCGGCCCGGCGGACGGCGTCGGGATCGTCTCCCAACTTGCCGATGGCCGAATTGCAGTTGAAGCACAGTACGCCACGGACCCTACCCGTCTTGTGGCAGTGATCCACATGGGCGGCCGGGGCCTTTAGGCAGATGATGCACAGCCCCATCCGGGAGGCGACCATCTCGTCCCGCTCGGCTTCGGTGAGGCCGTAGTGGCGCTTCAGGTGACCTGCCCGACCCTTCACCGCCTTGCAGGCTTTACAGAGGGTCGCCAGGCCGTCCGAAGCGCTACTGTTCCGCGTCCACCCACTGTGCGGCTTGATCTCACCACAGGTGCGGCAGTACTTATGCCCTTCGGGCACTTCCACCCTGGGCCGAATGCTGCGCCCCTTGGCCACCTGCCTCTGCTGGTGGTAAGCGGCCGCACATTCTCGGCAGTAAGCCTGCAAGCCGTCACGCATGGACTTGTTCCTGGCGAACGCTGCCCGCGGCTTCTGCTTCTTGCACCGCGAGCAGCGTCTCACGCCTTCTTCACTATCCAAGCCGAACATCCCCCGTAACCTCCGATTCGAAGGCTACTGGCCGCCTTTCTGAACGAAACTCCGAACGAAGTCCTCTGCGTTTTCCTCGAGCACGTCGTCGATCTCGTCCAGAACCGAGTCCACGTCGTCGCTCAGCTTCTCCTGACGCTCCTTGAGGTCCTCGGAAGCCTGCGTCTCCGCCGCCTGCTCCTCGACCTCCTCGGTGGACCGGGTGGCCTTCTGCTGTCCGCCGCCGGTGTCCTTGGTCGCCATATCCCTCACCCCGCTCGGTTCGCCCGACACAGTTGCTCGGTCAAGATCAGACCCTACTCGCCGGGTCTGACAATGGCCCCGCAGTTGCTCCAACGTACGGGGACCACCTCGATGATTCCCGGACCAGGGACTTTCCACCCTGTCCGGCCGGTTCCGGACGAGTACCCGCTCACCACGATCACCCGCCCGACAGGACCCTGACCAGGTCTTCCGCGGTGCGGCAGCGGTCCAGGAGCTCCTTGACGTGATTACGCGTTCCGCGAAGCGGTTCCAGGGTTGGGACGCGCTGCAGCGAGTCCCGGCCCGGCAGATCGAAGATCACCGAGTCCCAGGAGGCCGCCGCGACGTCGTCCGCGTACTGCTCCAGGCAGCGGCCGCGGAAGTAGGCCCGGGTGTCCTCAGGCGGCACCGTACGGGCCCGCTCGACGTCCGCGTCGGTCAGCAGCCGCTTCATGCGCCCGCGGGCCACCAGACGGTTGTACAGGCCCTTCTCGGGCCGCACGTCGGCGTACTGGAGGTCGACGAGGTGCAGTCGCGGCGCGTCCCAGTCGAGGCTGTCCCGGCGCCGGTAGCCCTCCATGAGTTCCCGCTTGGCGACCCAGTCGAGCTCTCCGGCCAGGCTCATCGGGTCGTGCTCCAGTCGGGTGAGGGTGTCCTCCCATCGGGACAGGACGTCCTTGGTCTGGTCATCGGCGTCGGCCCCGAACCGCTCCTCGACGTACTTGCGGGCCAACTCGTAGTACTCCATCTGCAGCTGGACCGCGGTGAGCGTGCGGCCGCTGCGGAGTGTGACCAGGCGCTTCAGCGACGGGTCGTGCGAGACCTGGTGGAGCGTGCGCACGGGCTGGTCGACGGCCAGGTCGACGGCGATGAAACCGTCCTCGATCATCGACAGGACCAGGGCGGTCGTGCCCAGTTTGAGGTAGGTGGAGATTTCCGACAGGTTCGCGTCGCCGATGATCACGTGTAGGCGCCGGTATTTCTCGGCGTCCGCGTGCGGCTCGTCGCGGGTGTTGATGATCGGGCGTTTGAGTGTCGTCTCGAGGCCGACCTCGACCTCGAAGTAGTCGGCGCGCTGGCTGAGCTGGAAGCCGTGCTCGTGCCCGTCCTGGCCGATGCCGACGCGGCCGGCTCCGGTGAAGACCTGGCGGGAGACGAAGAACGGCGTCAGGTGGCGCACGATGTCCGAGAAGGGGGTTTCCCGCTTCATCAGGTAGTTCTCGTGCGTGCCGTAGGACGCGCCCTTGTTGTCGGTGTTGTTCTTGTACAGGTGGATCGGCTGGGCACCGGGCAGCTGGGCGGCCCGTTCTGCGGCCTCGGCCATGATCCGCTCGCCGGCCTTGTCCCAGAGGACGGCGTCGCGGGGGTTGGTCACCTCGGGGGAGCTGTATTCGGGGTGTGCGTGGTCGACGTAGAGCCGTGCACCGTTGGTGAGGATCACGTTGGCCAGGCCGATGTCCTCGTCGGTGAGCTGGCTGGTGTCGGCGGCTTCGCGGGCGAGGTCGAAGCCTCGGGCGTCCCGCAGCGGGTTCTCCTCCTCGAAGTCCCATCGGGCCCGGCGGGCCCGGTGCATCGCCGCCGCGTAGGCGTTCACGATCTGGGACGAGGTGAGCATGGCATTGGCGTTGGGGTGGCCGGGGACGGAGATCCCGTACTCCGTCTCGATGCCCATTACTCGCCGTACGGTCATGCGGCCCTCCTTGCCCGGCGGCGCCCTCGGTCGTGGGCGCCACTCAGATACCGCTGGCGCTCGGTTGCGTGTGCGGTGCACGTCCCCGCACTGCGCGACTTGGCGGTACGCAAGAGCCTAGAACGCCTTTGCGCTGGTGGGGAGATCATTTGCGTCATTGCGTTGCTCCAGCCGTGGCCTGAAAAACAGTCGGCTGCGGGTACCCGTCGAGGGCACCCGCAGCCGCCCTGCCTTTTACAGGTACTGACCGGTGTTCGCCACCGTGTCGATGGAGCGTCCGGTGTCTGCGCCCTGCTTTCCGGTGATGAGTGTGCGGATGTACACGATCCGCTCGCCCTTCTTTCCGGAGATCCGGGCCCAGTCGTCGGGGTTGGTGGTGTTGGGCAGGTCCTCGTTCTCCTTGAACTCGTCCACGCAGGCTTGGAGGAGGTGGGAGACGCGGAGGCCCTTCTGGTTCTTCTCGAGGAAGTCCTTGATCGCCATCTTCTTGGCGCGGCCGACGATGTTCTCGATCATGGCGCCGGAGTTGAAGTCCTTGAAGTAGAGGACTTCCTTGTCACCGTTGGCGTAGGTGACCTCCAGGAAGCGGTTCTCCTCGGACTCGGTGTACATGTGTTCCACCGCTGTCTGGATCATGCTCTGGACGGTGGTGGTCTTGCTGCCGCCGTGCTCGTTGAGGTCGTCGGAGTGCAGCGGGAGGCGCTCGGTGAGGTACTTGCCGAAGATGTCCTTCGCCGCTTCGGCGTCGGGACGCTCGATCTTGATCTTCACGTCCAGGCGGCCGGGCCGCAGGATGGCGGGGTCGATCATGTCCTCGCGGTTGGAGGCGCCGATCACGACCACGTTCTGCAGGCCCTCCACACCGTCGATCTCGGCGAGCAGCTGCGGGACGATGGTGTTCTCCACGTCCGAGCTGACGCCGGAGCCACGGGTGCGGAAGAGGGACTCCATCTCGTCGAAGAAGACGATGACGGGGGTGCCCTCGCTGGCCTTTTCCCGGGCGCGCTGGAAGACGAGGCGGATTTGCCGCTCGGTCTCGCCGACGTACTTGTTCAGGAGTTCGGGGCCCTTGATGTTGAGGAAGAAGCTCTTGCCGGCGGCCTGGCCGGTGACCTCGGCGACCTTCTTGGCCAGCGAGTTGGCGACGGCTTTGGCGATGAGTGTCTTGCCGCATCCGGGGGGCCCGTAGAGCAGGACGCCCTTGGGTGGGCGCAGCTCGTGCTCCTTGAACAGGTCCGGGTAGAGGTACGGCAGCTCGACCGCGTCGCGGATGGCTTCGATCTGGCCGCCGAGGCCGCCGATCTGCTCGTAGCCGATGTCGGGGACTTCTTCGAGGACGAGCTCTTCGACCTCGCTCTTGGGTACGACCTCGTAGACGTAGCCGGAGCGGGGTTCCATCAGGAGGGCGTCGCCGGGGCGGATGGTGACGTCGAGCAGTGGCTCGGCGAGCCGCACCACCCGTTCCTCGTCGGTGTGTCCGAGCACCAGGGCTCGTTCACCGTCCTCGAGGATCTCCTTGAGGGTGACGATGTCACCGACGCGCTCGAATTCCATGGCCTCGACCACGTTGAGCGCTTCGTTGAGCATCAGTTCCTGGCCGCGTCGGAGCTTGTCGAGCTCGACGCTGGGGCTGACGTTGACCCTGAGCTTGCGGCCGCCGGTGAAGATGTCGGCGGTGCCGTCCTCATTGGCTGTCAGGAAGACGCCGAAGCCGGCCGGTGGCTGTGCGAGCCGGTCGACCTCCTCCTTGAGGGCCACGATCTGGTCGCGGGCCTCACGGAGTGTGCTGGCGAGTCGCTCGTTCTGCGCGGACACGCCGGCCAGGTTGGTCTGCAGCTCGACGATCCGCTCTTCGAGAATCCTCGTGTGTCGCGGAGAGTCGGCGAGCTTGCGTCGCAGGACGGCGATCTCCTGCTCAAGATAGGCGATCTGCCCGGCCGGGTCGTCGGACCCGCGTCCCGGGCGGATGCCGCGGTTCATGTCGTCGTCGTGGGCTGCCACGGTCCTCACCTCCTCCAAGGGGAGCTGGACGCTTCCAGACCCTACCTGGGCGGGTGTCGATTGAAACCCCTAGATCACAAAGACGGTCGGGGTGTGTCCGATCTTCACCCTTGCGCTCTCCCTCACGCCAGGGGAATACCCAGCGAACATGATTGGAACCCAGCCGGAGGTAGGGTCGAACTGTTCAACACCCGCCGGAGCTGGCCGGATTCCCGATGCGGCTCGGCGGAGAAACGGCAGGAGAGATGAGCGTGGAGCAGGTGGCCGGGGCCGAGGGTGCGGAGCTGGAGGTCTGGATCGATCAGGACCTGTGTACCGGCGACGGCATCTGTGCCCAGTACGCGCCTGAGGTGTTCGAGCTGGACATCGACGGTCTGGCGTATGTGAAGAGCGCCGACGACGAGTTGCTCCAGGGCAAGGGCGCGACAACGCCCGTTCCGCTGCCGCTCCTCACTGATGTGATCGACTCCGCGAAGGAGTGTCCGGGCGACTGCATTCATGTACGTCGTGTTTCGGACAGGGCCGAGGTGTACGGTCCGGACGCGGAGTGACTACTTCTCTACGTTCTGTCACCGCTGTCTGATATCTCACACAGAGCGTCGCGGGGGCATCACACGCTGCGAGCCCCGGCGGGGGTCGAGCGGATGAACGAGCCGCCGTGCCAACGCCATTTCGCGTCGCTCTTCTCGTCGGGGCAGCAACGCGGCACGTCGGCGGACGAGTAGCCGAGGAGCGTGGCCGTGACGGCGCCGTCGGAGAGGGCGAAGTCGGAGACGGTGGTGCCGTCCTTGGGGTCCAGCAGGGTGGCCACGACGCGCGGTTTGCCGCCGTCGGCGTCGCGCGTGAGGACGTACACGCCGTCCGGCGGGGTGCCCATCGGGGAGTCGCAGTGGACGACGGCCACCGTCTCGGGCCGGCCGTCGCCGTCGAGGTCTGCGGATGCCCGCTTCTTCACCACGGCCTTCACCGGGCCGCACTCGATCGGGAAGGTCACTGCGGCCGGGTCGGGTGGCGTCGTGTGCGCCGGGGCGCTGCTGGTCTGCGGGGCGGCCGGCTGGGCCGCTGTCGCCGCGCCGGGCTGCAGGACCGAGGAGAAGGCCACGACGCCCGCGACGGCCGTGGCGGTGGCGAGCCAGTGGATGGGGCGGGTGTGGGTGTGGGCGAGCTCCGGGACGGCGGAAGACTGCACTAGGAGTGTCTCCTGAGGCGGTGCCGGTGGGGTGGCCAGCATGGTGCCACACGTCACATCGTGAGGGAACGGGGGGGTGTGCACGTCCCGTGCCGGGGAAGTCAGAGGGGCTGCGGTTTCCTGTCGCTGTGTCAGCGGTCCTGCGCGGGCTGGGCCGCTGCTGGGGCAGGATCCGGCGGTTGCGGGCTTCGCGGCAGGTCAACGGCGTTGCGGCGGGGTTCACCCGGGGCGGTAACGCGGAGGCGCCGTGGCGTAGTTCCGGTTGGGGTCCGGGAACTGCGGCACGGCGCCGGTGCGTTGGATGGGGTGACGGGCTGCCTCAGCGGCCGGAGCCGCCGTCGGCGTTGGGGCCCGCGTAGTCCTCGCCGTAGGCGCCCTTGGCGGGGCGGCGGCGGCGCATGGGCGGCTCGACGCCGTCGGCGAGGCGGCGGGCGGTGAGCAGGAAGCCGGTGTGGCCGATCATCCGGTGGTCCGGGCGGACGGCGAGGCCCTCGATGTGCCAGTTGCGGATCATCGACTCCCAGGCGCTCGGCTCGTTGAAGCAGCCGATCTCGCGGATGGATTCGACGGTCCGGGCGAGCTGGGTGGTGGTTGCCACGTAGCAGCACAGGATGCCGCCGGGGACGAGCGCCTTGGAGACGGCCTCGAGGCATTCCCAGGGGGCGAGCATGTCGAGGATGACGCGGTCGACGTCGGCGTCGGACAGGTTGTCCTGGAGGTCGCCGACGGTGAGCTGCCAGGCAGGGTGCGGGCCTCCGAAGTAGCGCTCCACGTTCGCCTGGGCGATCTCGGCGAAGTCCTCGCGGCGCTCGTAGGAGTGCAGCATGCCCTGGTCGCCGATGGCGCGCAGCAGGAAGCTGCTGAGCGAGCCGGAGCCGACGCCCGCTTCCACGACGCGCGCGCCGGGGAAGATGTCGGCGAAGGCGAGGATCTGCCCCGCGTCCTTGGGGTAGACCACGGCGGCGCCGCGGGGCATGGACAGGACGTAGTCGGGGAGCAGGGGGCGCAGCGCGAGGTAGGCGACGTTCCCCGTGGTACGGACAACGCTGCCCTCGGGAGCACCGATCAGTTCGTCGTGCGGGAAGGAACCCTTGTGGGTGTGGAAGTTCTTCCCGGCCTCGAGCGTGAACGTGTAGTGGCGGCCCTTGGGGTCGGTCAGCTGAACCTGGTCCCCGACCTTGAAGGGCCCGCGCCTGCGGGCGGCACCGGTCGGTTCGGACATGTGACCAGCCTACCGGCCCTGGAGGGGGCCACCGACCACTCGGGCGGCGGAGCTAGGAGGGCCTCGCCATCGCCTTGACGAAGGCGCGCTCCACGTCGGCCGCTGACAGGACGCCGTAGATCTCGCCGGTCTCCTCCACCACCAGGTATTCGGTGGCCGGGGCGGCGCGCAGGGCGTCCAGGAGTTCCTCGCCCGACAGTTCGGCGGAGACTCGCATGCCGTCGGTGAGGTCCTGGGCGAGGCCGCTGACGGCGACCCAGGGGCGGCGGTGCTCGGGCACGCCGGCGATGGCGGCCTCGCGGACGAGGGAGAGGGGCTGGCCGTCGGTGTCGACGACGACCAGGGCGCGGGCTCCGGCCGCGTTGGCGCGACGCAGGGCCTCCGAGAGCGGGGTGTGGGTCTCGACGGGGACCGCGCGGCGGGTGAGGGCCCGGGCGCGCAGCTCGGGGAGGTGCTCGCGCAGGCGCGCCATGCGCAGGCTGTTGCCCGCGCCGGTCCAGATGATCGCGGCGAGGATCGCGGCGAGCAGGGCGTCCAGGACGGTGTCCATGCCGACGTTGTCGGCGGCGTCGGTGCCGAGGGCGCCGGACTGGGTGAGCAGGGGCAGTCCGATGAGCACCGAGACGGCCAGGGCGCGGCCGACCCAGGCGGCGGCGATGGTGCCCTTCATCGGCTTGCCGGTGATCTTCCAGACGACGGCGCGGAGCATGCGGCCGCCGTCGAGGGGGAGGCCGGGCAGGAGGTTGAAGGCGGCCACGATGAGGTTGGAGATCATCAGGCCCGCGAGCAGGACGCCGGGGACGGTGTCTGGTTCCACGGCCTGTGCGGCGGCGTAGAAGACGCCGGCGAGGACGAGGGAGAGCAGGGGCCCGACGAAGGCGAGGACGAACTCCCGGCCGGGGGTCTCGGCCTCCTTCTCGATCTCGGAGACGCCGCCGAAGAACTGGAGCCGGATGCGGCGGACCGGGAGTTTGAAGCGGAGGGCGGCGACCGTGTGGGCCAGTTCGTGGACGAGCACGGAGGCGTAGAAGGCGACCGCGAAGAAGAGGGAGACCAGGTAGCGGGCGCCACCGAGGTCGGGCAGTACGCGCTCCAGCTGGCCGCCGAAGACCCAGGTGATCAGCGCGGCGACGAGGAACCAGCTCGGCGCGACGTACACGGGCACGCCGAAGGGCCGCCCCATGAGCAGCCCGCCTCGGGGCTCCGGGCGCTGGGG
>NZ_POUC01000282.1 GCF_002891435.1 Streptomyces cahuitamycinicus | reverse complement strand
TTGAGAGGGTAAGGCTCCCAGTAGACGACTGGGTTGATAGGCCGGATATGGAAGCACGGTAACGTGTGGAGTTGACCGGTACTAATAGGCCGAGGGCTTGTCCTCAGTTGCTCGCGTCCACTGTGTTAGTTCTGAGACAACGAACAGTTGTCGGCTTTGAGCAGAACAGACAATAGAAGAGTGTGCTTGTTCGCTCGAAACCATTAGGGTTTCGGTGGTTATAGCGTAGGGGAAACGCCCGGTTACATTTCGAACCCGGAAGCTAAGCCTTACAGCGCCGATGGTACTGCAGGGGGGACCCTGTGGGAGAGTAGGACGCCGCCGAACAATCTTTGGAAGGACCCTTGGTCCCAGCGTTCAGCTGGGACCAAGGGTCCTTTTTGTTTTTGCAGTGCGCACCGGGCAGCCGGCTGCGCGAGAATGACTTGCGGTACCTAAGACAGGAGTCACCATGTCCACCAACTCTCCCGACGACCGACCGGAGCGCGACCAGCGGCGACGGGAGGGCGACCGGAACGACCGTGGCGGTCAGCGCGGGGGCCGCGGAGACCGTGGAGACCGTGGCGGCTTCAGCCGCGGGAACGACCGGGGCGGCAACGACCGTGCGGGTCACGGGCGTCGTGAAGGCGACCGGGGCGATCGCCCTGACCGCGGGGACCGTGGCGGCTTCCGCCGGGACGACAACCGTGCTGGTGGGCACGTGCGGCGTGATGACCGTGACCGTGGGCCGCGCAGGGACGACCGCGACCGCGGTGGGTTCCGGCGTGACGACCGCGGTGACCGCCCCGCCCCCCGTCGGGACGACCGTGGTGAGCGTCGAGACGACCGGGACCGTGGCGGTTTCCGGCGGGACGACAACCGTGCTGGTGGGCACGTGCGGCGTGATGACCGTGACCGTGGGCCGCGCAGGGACGACCGGGACCGCGGTGGGTTCCGGCGTGACGACCGCGGTGACCGCCCTGCCCCCCGGCGCGACGACCGCGGTGACCGCCCGGCCCCTCGGCGTGACGACCGCGGTGATCGCCCTGTCTTCCGTCGGGACGACCGTAGTGACCGCCCGGCCCCTCGGCGTGACGACCGTAGTGACCGTCCCGCCTTCCGTCGGGACGACCGTAGTGACCGCCCGGCCCCTCGGCGTGACGACCGTAGTGACCGTCCCGCCTTCCGTCGGGACGACAGGCGTGACGACCGTCGCGATGATCGTCGGGGCGAAGGACGCGAGGGCGACCGCGGTGGTTTCCCCCGCCGCGACGACCGTGGCGGTTTCCGTCGCGACGACAACCGCGACCGCGGCTTCCGCAGCGACGATCGTGACCGTTCCAGGGACGGTGACCGCGGTTTCCGGCGTGACGACCGCGGTGGATTCAGGGGCCGTGACGAGCGCCGCGGGGACGACCGTGGGGAGCGTGGCGGTTTCCGCCGAGACGACGCCGGCCGGGGCGACCGTCCGGCCTTCCGTCGGGACGAGAGCCGCAGTGACCGCCCTGCTTTCCGTCGGGACGAGAGCCGCAGTGACCGCCCCGCTTTCCGGCGGGACGACAACCGCGGCGACCGAGGTGGCTTCCGCGGCCGTGACGACCGTGGCGCGCGCGGTCCCCGGCGCGACGACCGTGGCGACCGCCCGGGCTTCCGGCGTGACGGCGATCGGCGTGACGGCGACCGGGGTGGTTTCCGCGGCCGTGACGACCGGCACGGTTCCGGCCGGTTCCGTGAGGAGCGGGAGCGGGACAGGGAGCCCATCAAGCGGCTGCCGATCCCGGAGGACGTCACGGGCGAGGAGATCGACAAGGACGTACGGCAGGAGCTGCTGAGCCTGCCCAAGACGCTCGCCGACGATGTCGCCAGGAACCTGGTGATGGTCGCGCGGCTCCTCGACGAGGACCCTGAGGGCGCGTACGGATACTCCAGGGTGGCGCTGCGGCTGGCGTCGCGTGTCGCCGCCGTACGGGAGGCCGCCGGATTCGCCGCGTACGCCAGCCAGAAGTACGGCGAGGCGCTGGCCGAGTTCCGGGCCGCCAAGCGGATGACGGGGAACATCGACCTGTGGCCCGTCATGGCCGACTGCGAGCGCGGGCTCGGGCGGCCGGAGAAGGCGCTGGACATGGCCGGGGCGCCCGAGGTGCACAAGCTGGACAAGGCCGGGCAGGTCGAGATGCGACTCGTCGCGGCCGGTGCGCGGCGGGACATCGGGCAGCTGGACGCGGCCATCGTGACGCTGCAGAGCCCGGAGCTGGCCGCGAACTCCGTGCAGCCGTGGACCGCGCGACTGCGGTACGCGTACGCCGACGCGCTGCTTGCCGCCGGGCGGGAGAGCGAGGCGCGGGAGTGGTTCGCGAAGGCCGTCGAGGCCGATCGCGACGGCAGCACCGACGCCTCGGACCGGCTCGCCGAGCTGGACGGCGTGGAGTTCGTCGACGCCATGGTCGAGGACGAGGGCGACGAGCCCCAGGATCCGGCCTCGCCGACGGCGGACGAGGACGACCAGCACGAGGGCGACAAGCTCGAGAGCGACGAGGACGAGAGCGACAAGGACTGACGTCCGTGGGGAAAGGGGTGGGATCCGGGCCGGGAGGCCTCGGGGTCCCGCCCCTTCGTCGTGTCAGCGCTGTTCCGGTCCGGTCAGAGGTCCAGCGCCCGCAGGACCAGACCCGTCGCCGGCTTCGGGCCGAACGACGTCGACTTGCGGGGCATCGTGACGCCCTGGCGGGCCAGGTCGCGGACGACCTCCTCGCGGACCGGGTGCATCAGGACGGCCGTTCCGCCGTCGCGTTCCGCCTTCTCCACCGTGGCCGTCGTGTCGTGGATGTAGGCGACGTGGGCGGGCGAGTCCTCGGAGATGCGCCACACGTGCTCAAGGAGCGTGGCGTGCAGGACCGTCGCGTCGAGGGTGCGCCAGGCCTCCGGGCGGTCGGCGGGGATCGTGCGGGCCAGCAGGTCCGGGTCCGGGTGGTCCACGAGGTGGAAGGCGCCGTCCCCGGCCAGCAGGAACGCGTTGCCCGCGCGGGCCGCTTCGGCCAGCGTGTCCAGGGCCTCGGGCAGCGGCACTTCGAGGCGGCGTACGCGGAAGCGGCCCTCCAGGGCGGCCACGGCGTCGCCGACCGGCAGGTCGTGCAGGAGACGGTGGATCGCGCGCACCCGGAGGGGATAGCGGGCCGTGTCGACGAGGAGGACCAGGCCGTGGTCCCAGGGGCTGGGGGAGGGGTGCTCCGTGCGGAGGCGGCGGTAGGTCGCCCAGCGGTGGTGGCCGTCGGCGATGAGGGCCTGGTGCCGGCCGAGGTCGGTCTGGATCGCGGCCAGGTCGTCGGGGGAGGTCACCGACCACAGGCGGTGGCGGAAGCCGTCCTCCGTCGTGGTGGCGAGGAGCGGAGGGCGTTCGGCGATGCGCTCGATCAGGTCCGCCGTGACGGTCGTCGAGCCGTCGCCCCGGTAGGTGAGGAGCAGCGGTTCGAGGTTGGCCGAGGTGGCGCGCATGAGGGCGGCGCGGTCGGCGACGATGTGCGGCATGACGTCCTCGTGCGGCAGCACCACCTGCTCGGCGGGGTCGGACACGCGCAGGGCGCCGATGATGCCGCGTTGCAGCATGCCGTCGCCGTCCTGCTGCTCGTAGACATAGAGACCCGGTTCCGGGTCGGTGGTCAGGACGCCCTCGGACAGCCAGCGGCGCAGGGTGTCGGCGGCCCGTTCGTTGCGGGCGCTGGGCGTGGCCGCCTGGGGGAGGATAAGGCGGACGATGTTGTACGGGTCGGCGGACTCGAGGTGGTGCAGGCCGTCGGGGCGCACCACGACGTCGTACGGCGGAGATGTGACGGCGGCAAGACTGCCGACCCGGTCGGGGTCGTAACGAAGGCCTCGGAACGGGGCGAGTTCCAGGCCTCGGTGCGTCGTTGCCTCCGAGTGACCTGCTGAGTTCATCCCGGCATCGTACGGCTGTCGGTGGCATGGGGGATGATCGGGGGAAAGCCGTCGAACGAGGAGCGATGCGGGATGAGCCGGAGCGTCAGGACGAGGCCCGAGGCCAGTGGGCAGGCCCTGAGCGAGGCGTACGACACGGCGCTGCTCGATCTGGACGGAGTCGTGTACGCGGGTGGGAGCGCGATCGCGCACGCGGTCGAGTCGCTGGCCCGGGCCCGGGAGGGCGGGATGCGTCTGGCGTACGTGACGAACAACGCGCTGCGGACTCCGGACGCGGTGGCCGGGCATCTGACGGAGCTGGGGATACCGACGGGCGCGGAGGATGTCATCACCTCGGCGCAGGCGGTCGCGCGGCTGATCAGTGAGCAGGTGCCGCAGGGCGCCCGGGTGCTGGTGATCGGCGGTGAGGGGCTGCGGGTCGCGCTGCGCGAACGCGGGCTGGTGCCCGTGGAGTCGGCGGACGACGATCCGGCGGCGGTGGTGCAGGGGTTCGGCGGCCCCGATCTGCCGTGGGGCCGGTTCGCCGAGGCGTCCTACGCGGTGGCGCGCGGCGTGCCGTGGTTCGCGTCCAACACCGACCTGACCATTCCGAGCGGGCGGGGGATCGCGCCGGGCAACGGCGCCGCAGTCGAGGTCGTCCGGATCGCCACGGGTGCCGAGCCGCAGGTCGCGGGAAAGCCGCTGCCCCCGATGCACCGCGAGACGATCCTGCGGACCGGGGCGCAGCGGCCACTGGTGGTGGGGGACCGGCTGGACACGGACATCGAGGGTGCGTTCAACGGCGACGTCGACTCGCTGCTGGTCCTGACCGGTGTCACCGACGGCGCGCAGCTGCTGGCCGCACCTCCGCGGCACCGGCCGACGTATGTGGACGCGGATCTGCGCGGGATGCTCGGCCGTCAGCCGGAGGTCGTCGCAGCTGGCGAGGCCGGGTTCCGGTGCGGTGGCTGGACGGCGACGGCCGGTGCGGACCGGCTGGAGCTCGACGGCGAGGGTGAGGCTCTGGACGGGCTGCGCGCGTTGTGCGCCGCGGCGTGGACGGCGGCCGGTGAGGGTGCGTGCGGGCTGGACGGGGGGAAGGCAGTGGCGCGGCTGGGTATCTGAGCGCCTGTCAGCGCCCGGGCCGGGTACCCGGAACGGACCGGGAAGCCCAATCTTGCTCGAATGCGAGGGTAGGCTAACCTAACTGGGTGTTGGTCGAGAGTCCCCCTGAACAGCGCGCGGAGACCGCCCCCGCGCCCCCGACCCGAGGGGCGGTGCGAGCCTTCGGGCTGCTGCTGTCCGTCGCGATCCTGGTGCTCGTCGCGCTGGCGAGTATCGCGATCGGTGCGAAAGAGCTCTCCCTCGGTCAGGTCTGGCACGGCCTGTTCGAGGACTCGGGGACCTATGGGGACGTCGTCGTCGCGGAGCGGCTGTCGCGGACCGTGCTCGGGCTGCTCGCGGGCGCCGCGCTCGGCCTGGCCGGAGCGGTCCTGCAAGCCCTCACCCGCAACCCGCTGGCCGACCCGGGTCTGCTCGGCATCAACGCCGGTGCCTCCGCCGCGGTCGTCACGGCCATCACCTACTTCGGGGTGACCTCGCTCAGCGGCTACGTATGGTTCGCGTTCTCCGGCGCGGCCGCGGTCGGGGCGCTGGTGTGGTTCCTCGGCGGCAGCCGGGGCGCGACGCCGGTTCGGCTCGCGCTCGCCGGTACGGCCATCAGCGCCGCGCTGTACGGCTACCTCCAGGCCGTGATGATCATGGACGAGGCGGCGCTCGGCAAGATGCGCTTCTGGACGGTCGGTTCGCTGGCCTCGGCGACCGACTCGACCATCACACAGGTCCTGCCGTTCCTGCTGACCGGCACGGTCCTGGCGCTGGCGTTGGCCCGGCCGCTCAACGCGATGGCCATGGGCGACGACACCGCCAAGGCCCTCGGAGCCAACCTGAACCGGACGCGGGCGCTGTCGATGCTGGCCGCGACCGTACTGTGCGGGGCCGCGACCGCCGCGTGCGGGCCGATCGTGTTCGTCGGGCTGATGGTGCCGCACGTCGTGCGCTCCTTCACCGGGCCCGACCTGCGCTGGATCCTGCCGTACGCGGCGCTCCTGTCGCCCGTGCTGCTGCTCGGCGCCGATGTCATCGGCCGCATCGTGGCCCGGCCCTCGGAGCTCCAGGTGGGCATCGTCACCGCGATCCTCGGCGGGCCGGTGTTCATCTTTCTCGTACGACGGCGGAGGACGGCGCAGCTGTGAAGACCACCAACCGTGCCGTGCGGACCCCGGGCGGGCTCTCGGTACGCCTGGACGTGCGGGCCGTCACCGTCGTGCTCCTGCTGATCGTCGCGACGCTCGTGGCGAGTGTCGTGCTCATCGGCACCGGCGACTTCCCGATCCCGACCGCCGACGTGCTGCGGACGCTCGTCGGCGAGGGCAACCCGGGTCAGGAGTTCATCGTCACCGAACTGCGGCTGCCGCGGGTCCTCGTCGGGCTGCTGGCCGGCGCCTCACTCGGACTCGGCGGGGCCCTGTTCCAGGCCATCTCCCGCAACCCGCTGGGCAGTCCGGACGTGCTCGGTCTCGGGCAGGGGGCGACGGCCGGCGCGCTCGTGGTGATCGTGCTGAGCTCCGGGAGCGCCAACCAGGTCGCCGCCGGGGCGCTGGTCGGCGGCCTGGTGACCGGGCTCGCCATCTACGTGCTCGCCTGGAAGCGGGGTGTGCACGGCTACCGGCTGGTCCTGGTCGGCATCGGCGTCTCCGCGATCGTCACGGCGGTCAACGGCTACCTGCTCACCAAGTCCGACATCGTGGACGCGGCCCGCGCGGTCGTGTGGATGACCGGGTCCCTCGACGGCCGGGACTGGGACCAGGTGTGGCCGCTGTTCGCGCTGACCGCCGTGCTGGTGCCGCTCGTCCTCGTCAACGCACGGGGCCTGCGGATGATGGAGATGGGCGACGACGTGTCGTACGCCCTGGGGGTGCGGGTCGAGCGTGTCCGGCTGCTGCTGATGGTGGCGGCGGTGCTGCTCACCGCGTCCGCCACCGCCGCGGCCGGTCCCGTCAGCTTCGTCGCGCTCACCGCGCCGCAGCTGGCCCGGCGTCTGACCCGCTCGCCGGGGCCGAACCTGCTGCCCTCGCTGTGCATGGGCGCCGCCCTGCTGGTCGTCGCCGACTGGGTCTCGCAGCGGGCGTTCGGCGCCGAGCAGTTGCCCGTGGGGGTGGTCACCGGCGTGCTCGGCGGGGTCTACCTGGTGTGGCTGCTGGTCAGCGAGCGCAGGGCGGGCCGGAT
The DNA here is from genome assembly GCF_002891435.1 of Streptomyces cahuitamycinicus. GTDB lineage: Bacteria > Actinomycetota > Actinomycetes > Streptomycetales > Streptomycetaceae > Streptomyces > Streptomyces cahuitamycinicus. The sequence goes on along the minus strand of NZ_POUC01000282.1, from coordinate 3,545 downwards.
ATGAGCACCTGGGTGGAGAAAAGCACCAGCGGACTGAACAACCAAGGGAGCACCGTGAACCGCCTGTCCGCCGAGAACGTCACCCTCGCCTACGACCAGCGGGTCATCGCGGAGCAGTTGTCGGTGGAGATACCCGACAACTCCTTCACCGTGATCGTGGGCCCCAACGCCTGCGGCAAGTCGACACTGCTGCGGGCGCTGTCGCGGATGCTCAAGCCGAGCGAGGGCCGGGTGCTGCTCGATGGGCAGGTCATCCAGTCGATGCCCGCGAAGAAGGTCGCGCGGACCCTCGGCCTGCTGCCCCAGTCGTCCATCGCGCCCGACGGCATCACGGTCGCCGACCTGGTCGGCCGCGGCCGCTACCCGCACCAGGGCATCCTGCGCCAGTGGTCGGCCGAGGACGAGCGCGTCGTCCAGGAGTCCATGCGCCAGACCGGCGTCGCAGAACTCGGCGACCGCTACGTCGACGAACTCTCCGGCGGCCAGCGCCAACGCGTGTGGATCGCCATGGCCCTCGCCCAGCAGACGCCGCTGCTCCTCCTCGACGAGCCGACGACGTTTCTGGACATCCAGCATCAGATCGACGTACTGGACCTGTGTGCGGAGCTGCACGAGGAGCAGGGGCGCACGCTCGTCGCCGTGCTGCACGACCTGAACCACGCCGCCCGCTACGCCACCCACCTCATCGCCCTGCGCGAGGGCCGGGTCGTCGCCGAGGGCCCCCCGAAGGACATCGTCACGGCCGGACTGGTCGAGGAGGTCTTCGGGCTGCGCTGCCAGGTCGTCGAGGACCCGGAGACGGGCACGCCGCTGGTCGTGCCGGCGGCGCGCAGGGCCCGCGCCCGGGCCGCGGTCGGGAAGGTCGCGGCTACAGAAGCTTCCTGAGCTGGAGCAGGTCCCGCACGCCCGCGTGCAGTTTCACACGGCCGGAGCCCCAGGCCTTGGCGAAGCTCAGTTCGCCGCCGACCAGCGCGACCAGGTCGTCGCCGGTCATGGCCAGTCTGATCTCGGCCTTGCCGGGCGGCGGCCCCGGCACGGTGTCGTGCACCTCGATCCGCCCGCCGCGCATCCGGCCGGCGAAGGTGACGTCGAGGTCCGTGATGTGGCAGCTCACCGAGCGGTCCAGGGCCGCGGCGTCGCGGACGTCCCCTTCGGCGCGCTGCATGCTGTCCGAGAGCTTGTCGAGTGCGCTGCGGCACTCCTCGATCGTGGCCATCGCGATCGACGGTACCGCAGCGGTTCGCGGTAGCGTCGGGGCATGGACGACGCAGTTCCCGAGATCCCGCCGGCGGCGGAGGACGAGCCGGCGTACGACCCCGCCGCCCCGGCCCCCCTGAACGTGCCGCGCTCGCCGACCGGCGACGCCGGTGTGGACGCCGCCCTGGACCGGCTCGGCGACGCGGACCACCTCGCCACGGACGGGCATGTCGGGGTGTACGAGGATGTACACCGGGGGCTGCGCGACGCGCTGACCGCGCTCGACGCACGCCCGGGACCTCCCGCGCCCCCGACGCCGCCTGGACCTAGGAGCTGAACCGAACGTGGCAGGAGTCGCACGCCGCCGTCTGGACGCGGAGCTGGTCCGCCGGAAGCTCGCGCGCTCGCGCGAGCACGCCGCGCAGCTGATCGCCGCCGGGCGGGTCTCCGTCGGCAGGACCGTCGCGACCAAACCCGCCACGCAGGTGGAGACCGCGGCGGCGATCGTGGTGACCCAGGACGACAGCGACCCCGACTACGTCTCGCGCGGCGGCCACAAGCTGGCCGGCGCGCTCGCGGTGTTCGGGCCGCTGGGGCTGGCCGTCGAAGGGCGCAGGGCGCTCGACGCGGGCGCCTCCACCGGCGGTTTCACCGATGTCCTGCTACGGGCGGGCGCCGCCCATGTCGTCGCCGTGGACGTCGGATACGGACAACTCGCGTGGTCCCTGCAGAAGGATGAACGCGTCACCGTCAAGGACCGTACGAACGTACGCGAGTTGACGCTTGAGGCGATCGATGGGGAGCCAGTGGATCTTGTCGTGGGGGATCTGTCCTTCATCCCGCTCGGGCTGGTCCTGCCCGCTCTGACGCGGTGCGTGAAGCCGGACGCCGACCTGGTGATGATGGTCAAGCCGCAGTTCGAGGTGGGCAAGGAGCGCCTCGGCAGCGGGGGAGTGGTACGCAGCACCCAGCTGCGGGCCGACGCGGTACGAGGGGTGGCCGGGAAGGCCTGGGCGCTGGGGCTCGGGGTGAAGGGCGTGACGGCCAGTCCGCTGCCCGGACCGTCGGGGAATGTCGAATACTTTCTGTGGCTGCGGTCCGGGGCACCGGAACTGGACCCGGCCGAGGCAGACCGTGCAGTGGCGGAGGGGCCGCGTTGACCGAGAACCGAGCTCGTACTGTTTTCCTGCTCGCCCACACGGGGCGGCCCGCCGCCGTCCGCAGTGCCGAGCTCGTGGTGAAGGGGTTGCTGCGCTCCGGTCTCGGCGTGCGCGTCCTGGAGGCCGAGGCGCGCGACCTGCCGCTGCCGGCCGAGGTGGAGCTGGTCAAGGAGGCCACTCCCCAGTGCCTCGACGGTTGTGAGCTGCTCATCGTGCTGGGCGGTGACGGCACGCTGCTGCGCGGTGCCGAGTTCGCGCGGGCGTCGGGCGTGCCGATGCTCGGCGTCAACCTCGGGCGCGTCGGGTTCCTCGCGGAGGCCGAGCGGGACGACCTCGACAAGGTCGTCGACCGGGTGGTGACCAAGGCGTACGAGGTCGAGGAGCGGATGACCGTCGACGTCGTCGTGCACCGCAACGGGGACATCGTGCACACGGACTGGGCGCTGAACGAGGCGGCCGTCCAGAAGGTGTCCGCCGAGCGCATGCTGGAGATCGTCCTGGAGATCGACGGGCGGCCGGTGACGGGGTTCGGCTGCGACGGGATCGTGTGTGCGACGCCCACGGGGTCGACGGCGTACGCCTTCTCGGCGGGCGGGCCGGTGGTGTGGCCGGAGGTCGAGGCGCTGCTGATGGTGCCGATCTCCGCGCATGCGCTGTTCGCGAAGCCGCTCGTGACATCGCCGGATTCTGTGTTGGCTGTGGAGGTTCTGCCCCACATTCCGCCCGGGGTGCTGTGGTGCGACGGGCGGCGGACCGTGGAGTTGCCGCCGGGGGCGCGGGTGGAGGTGCGGCGTGGGGCCGTGCCGGTGCGGCTGGCGCGGCTGCACCACGCCTCGTTCACGGACCGGCTGGTGGCGAAGTTCGCGCTGCCGGTTTCCGGGTGGCGGGGGGCTCCTCACTAGCGGTTCGCAGGGGGTGGTCGCTCGTCGGCGGCGGGTGCGGGTCGGCCGTGGCCGTGCGCGCAGTTCCCCGCGCCCCTTGAGGTCGGTGTCCACCCGCGTGGGTGACGGAGACGGGCCAGTCGCAATTGGTTGCCCGGACCTCGTAAGGTCGTGTCCGTGTTGGAGGAGATGCGGATACGGTCGCTGGGCGTGATCGACGATGCTGTCGTCGAGCTGTCGCCCGGGTTCACCGCGGTCACCGGTGAGACGGGTGCGGGCAAGACCATGGTGGTCACCAGCCTGGGGT
>NZ_POUC01000281.1 GCF_002891435.1 Streptomyces cahuitamycinicus | reverse complement strand
GGAGGGGCGCTGGTCGGGGCGAAGGACGGGGCCGAGGCGGTCTGGCTCGGGATGTCGACCGACGGCAGGGAGGTCGGGTTCCCCTGGCTGTCGCCGCCCGCCGAGACGAGGGCCACCGCGACGGCGGTGCCGATCGCGACGGTGGCGAACGCGCCGCCGCCGATCAGGAGCAGCCGACGGCGCTTGTTGCGGGCCTCGGAGGCTTCAGCGAGCGCTGCCCAGTCGGGCGACTGGCCGCCCCCGCTGTTCCAGGGCTGCTGCGACTGCGGTTTCCAGGGATCCCACTGGGACTGGGGTCCCCCCTGCTGCCCAAAGCTCATGGGCCGCATCTTAGACGGGACCAGGGGTGTGCTGGTCCGCCCGGACGGGCACCGCAGCCCCTAGCGTTCCTCCCATGCGCACGGGCAAAGGCGACATCTCCGGGTGGTTGGGGCGAGTGCTTCCGGCGGTGGTGCTGATGGGGTGCCTGCTGGCGTGGCCGGTCCTCGCGGCCGGGGTGTGGCCGTCGGTCGTGGTGGGGGCGCTGCGGGCGAGCCGTCGTCCGCGTGCCGGTGGATCCGCGGTGCGCTGGTGTGCGGCCTTCGCCGTGGACGTCGCCGTCTCGGCGGTGTTTCCTTGCGTACGGCCGCTGCGGCGGCGGACGCTGCGGAGGGTCGTGACGCTCTGTGCCGCCCTGTACGTCTCCGTGACCGAGCGGCTTGGGTGATACCGCGTTTTGACCCTTGTGCCGTACCCCGGTATTCTGCTTGTTCGTTGTGTATTGGCTTGCTCATTCTCACGGGACGGGCCCTTACACCGGTCCACCGGGCCGATGACCAGCGACCCCACGTACGCGGTATGCGTCGCCGCAGTGCGGTCCAGGCTGTCGTGATCGTTTCGGTGACCAGTTATGGACCATTCACTCGAAGCGAAGGCTACGAACCGTGCGTACGTACAGCCCCAAGCCCGGCGATGTGACGCGCCAGTGGCACGTCATCGACGCCCAGGACGTTGTCCTGGGTCGTCTCGCCACCACTGCCGCGACGCTCCTCCGGGGCAAGCACAAGCCGATCTACGCGCCGCACGTCGACGCTGGTGACTTCGTCATCATCATCAACGCCGACAAGGTGCACCTGTCCGGCAACAAGCGGACCCAGAAGATGGCGTACCGCCACTCCGGCTACCCGGGTGGTCTGCGCTCCGTCCGTTACGACGAGCTGCTGGACAAGAACCCCGAGAAGGCCGTCGAGAAGGCCATCAAGGGCATGCTCCCCAAGAACACGCTGGGCCGTCAGATGCTCTCGAAGCTGAAGGTTTACAAGGGTGACCAGCACCCGCACGGCGCGCAGCAGCCGCAGCCGTTCGAGATCACCCAGGTCGCGCAGTAGTTCCGGCCACCCCCAAGACTGAAGAGAATCTGAGGAGCATCGTGGCCGAGACCACTGCCGAGCAGCCGCTCGAAGAGCTTGACATCGACAGCTACACCACCGAGTCCGAGGTCCCCGTCGAGGGTGAGTACACCTCGGAGTCCATGGCCTCCCGCTTCGGCGAGCCCCAGCCGGCCGCCGGCCTGGGCCGTCGCAAGAACGCCATCGCCCGCGTCCGGATCGTCCCGGGCACCGGCAAGTGGAAGATCAACGGTCGCACCCTTGAGGACTACTTCCCCAACAAGGTGCACCAGCAGGAAGTCAACGAGCCGTTCAAGGTTCTCGAGCTCGAGGGCCGCTACGACGTCATCGCCCGCATCTCCGGTGGCGGTGTCTCCGGCCAGGCCGGTGCCCTCCGTCTCGGTGTCGCCCGTGCGCTGAACGAGGCGGACGTCGACAACAACCGCGGCGCGCTGAAGAAGGCCGGCTTCCTCAAGCGCGACGACCGTGCGGTCGAGCGCAAGAAGGCCGGTCTGAAGAAGGCCCGCAAGGCTCCGCAGTACAGCAAGCGCTAATCGCGTCGCCCGTCCTGGCGACTGGCTTCGCAACGATCGCCCCGGCGGCACGGATTGTGCTGCCGGGGCGGTTCGTTTACACAACCCCTACGGCCCCCGGACAGTCTCAGGGGGTGGATCGGGGATGTGAGCCGCATTCCCTTCAGCAATTCGGAGGACACCACTGTGGGACGACTCTTCGGCACGGACGGCGTGCGCGGTGTCGCCAACGCGGATCTGACGGCGGAGATGGCCCTGGGCCTCTCCGTGGCAGCGGCACACGTACTGGCCGAGGCGGGCACGTTCGAGGGACACCGGCCGACCGCCGTGGTCGGGCGTGACCCCCGTGCGTCCGGGGAGTTCCTGGAAGCCGCCGTGGTCGCGGGTCTCGCCAGCGCCGGAGTGGACGTCCTGCTGGTCGGCGTGCTGCCGACGCCCGCCGTGGCGTACCTGACCGGGGAGCTGGGGGCCGACCTCGGTGTGATGCTCTCCGCGAGCCACAACGCCATGCCGGACAACGGCGTCAAGTTCTTCGCCCGTGGTGGGCACAAGCTCCCCGACGAGCTGGAGGACCGGATCGAGTCCATCTACGAGGAGCACCGCACCGGCGCCCCGTGGGACCGGCCGACCGGAGCCGGGGTGGGCCGTGTGCGCGCGTACGAGGAGGGCTTCGAGCGGTACGTCGCGCATCTGCTGAGCGTCCTGCCGAACCGGCTCGACGGGCTGAAGGTCGTCCTCGACGAGGCACACGGCGCCGCCGCCCGGGTCTCGCCCGAGACGTTCCAGCGGGCCGGTGCCGAGATCGTCACGATCGGGGCCGAGCCGGACGGGCTCAACATCAACGACGGGTGCGGTTCGACGCACCTGGACAAGATCAAGGCCGCCGTCGTCGAGCACGGGGCCGACCTCGGCATCGCGCACGACGGTGACGCCGACCGGTGCCTCGCCGTCGACCACACCGGCGCGGAGGTGGACGGGGACCAGATCCTCGCCGTCCTCGCGCTGGCGATGCGGGAGCGCTCCGTACTGCGGTCCGAGACGGTCGTGGCCACGGTGATGTCCAACCTCGGGTTCAAGCTCGCCATGGAGCGCGAGGGCATCAGGCTGGTGCAGACCGCCGTCGGCGACCGGTATGTGCTGGAGGAGATGAAGGAGCACGGGTTCGCCCTCGGGGGCGAGCAGTCCGGGCACGTGATCGTCCTCGACCACGCGACGACCGGCGACGGGACGCTGACCGGGCTGATGCTGGCGGCTCGGGTGGCTCAGAGCGGGCGTACGCTGCGCGAGCTCGCCGCCGTCATGGAGCGGCTGCCGCAGGTGCTGATCAACGTGCCGGACGTCGACAGGACGCGGGTGGGGACGTCCGCGGAGCTCGCGACGGCCGTCGCTGACGCGGAGCGGGAACTGGGGGCGACGGGGCGGGTGCTGCTGCGGCCCTCCGGGACCGAGCCGTTGGTACGGGTGATGGTCGAGGCGGCCGATATCGAGCAGGCCCGGTCTGTTGCGGGGCGGCTTGCCGACGCCGTGAAGTCCGCGCTGGGCTGATGAACGGGCCGGGGGCGGGGACCGTGTTGTTCGCGGTCTGCGGGTGGTGGGCGGCTTGCCGCGCAGTTCCCCGCGCCCCTGAAGCTCGGCGATCCCCTGCCGTCACAGCTTGCGCAGGCTGAGCCGCTGCACCATGTGGTCCGGGCCCTTGCGCACGACGAGGGTGGCCCGGCCGCGGGTGGGGGCGATGTTCTCGACCAGGTTGGGCCGGTTGATCGTGCGCCACATCGTCCGGGCGTAGTCGAGGGCCTCCTCCTCCGAGACCTGCGTGTACTTGCGGAAGTACGAGGACGGGTTCTGGAAGGCGGTCGCGCGCAGCTTGCGGAAACGGTTGAGGTACCAGGTCTCGATGTCCTCGACGCGGGCGTCGACGTACACGCTGAAGTCGAAGTAGTCGGCGAGGCCGACGCGGGTGCGGCCGTCCTTGCCGGGCAGGGCCGGCTGGAGGACGTTCAGGCCCTCGACGATCAGGATGTCGGGGCGGCGGACCGTGAGCCTCTGGTCGGGGACGATGTCGTAGATGAGGTGGGAGTAGACGGGGGCCGTGACCTCGTCCTTGCCGGCCTTGATGTCGGCGACGAAGCGGGTCAGGGCGCGACGGTCGTACGACTCGGGGAAGCCCTTGCGGGACATCAGGCCGCGGGCCTGGAGCTCCTGGGTGGGCAGGAGGAACCCGTCGGTGGTGACCAGCTCGACGCGCGGGTGCTCGGGCCAGCGCGAGAGCAGGGCCTGGAGGAGGCGGGCGACCGTCGACTTGCCGACGGCGACCGAGCCGGCCACGCCTATGACGAACGGGGTGCCCGACTGGGAGCCCTTCTCGCCCAGGAACGTGTTCAGTGCGCCTCTGAGGCCGTCGGTGGCGCCGACGTAGAGGTTGAGGAGCCGGGACAGCGGGAGGTAGATGTCCCGCACCTCGTCCAGGTCGATCACGTCGCCGAGACCGCGCAGTTTCTCGACCTCCTCGGCCGTCAGCGGCAGCGGCGTCTTGTCACGCAGCGCGCTCCACTCGGCTCGGGTGAGGTCGAGGTAGGGAGTCGCCTCCGGCCGCTGCCGGTGGGCGCTCCGGGATATCGAGGAGACCGGAGAGATCACAGTCCATTGTTACGGGCGTTCGAACGCACCGTGAGGTGGGATCCGTCACGCGAGTCGATCGCCCCGCTTCCTCCTGACAAATGCTGGTGCGGGAGGAATGTCAGTGGCGTGCGTCACAGTTGTGGGAGAGGTGGGCCCGGTCGGGGTCCACGAATGCCTGGGGGTACCCATGACGTACGCGATAGAGGCGGAAGGCCTGGTCAAGCGGTTCAAGGAGACCGAGGCGCTGGCCGGCGTCGACCTGGCGGCCCGCAAGGGCACGGTGCTCGGGCTGCTGGGCCCCAACGGCGCGGGGAAGACGACCGCGGTGCGGATCTTCGCGACCCTGCTGTGCCCGGACCGGGGCAGGGCCCGGGTGGCCGGCCACGACGTGGTCCGGGAGGCCGGAGTCGTACGCTCCCTCGTCGGGCTGACCGGGCAGTACGCGGCGGTCGACGAGAACCTGACCGGAACGGAGAACCTGCTGCTCATCGGTCGGCTGCTGGGCCTGCCGAGGCGGGAGGCGAAGGCGCGGGCCGGTGAACTGCTGGAGCGGTTCCAGCTGACGCACGCGGCCGGGCGGGCCGCGAAGACCTTCTCGGGTGGCATGCGCAGGCGCCTGGACCTCGCGGCCAGTCTGGTGGGGCGGCCCAGCATCCTCTTCCTGGACGAGCCGACCACCGGCCTCGATCCGCACAGCCGTGGTGAGCTGTGGGACCTGCTGCGCGGCCTGGTCGCGGACGGTGCGACCGCCCTGCTGACCACGCAGTATCTGAACGAGGCCGACGTCCTCGCCGACGACATCGTGGTGATCGACAAGGGCCGCGTGATCGCCGAGGGCACGCCGGACCAGTTGAAGGCGCAGGTCGGCGGCCAGGTGCTGGAGCTCAGGCCGATCGCCCGGCAGGACCTCGCGCAGGCGCACGCGCTGGTGGCCGGGGCCGCCGGGTCCGAGGCCCGGATCGAGGGCGAGACGGTCACCGCCCCGGTGAAGGACCCCGAGCTCATGCCGGCCGTCGTGCGCGCGCTGGACCGGGAGGGCATCGCGGTCGGGGAGCTGGCCCTGCGCCGCTCCTCGCTCGACGAGGTCTTCCTCTCCCTGACCGGCCACCGCGCCGAGCCGGGCCAGGCCGAGGAGGACGGCGGTGCGGCCGTCCGGGAGGACGAGGAGCTGGAGAAGGCGGTGAGCCGGTCATGACCGCCACCGGTCTCGCCGCGCCGGTCACGGGATCCGGTCGGGTGCCCGTCCTCTCCGGGCTGCGGCAGACCTTCACGATGGCCTGGCGGAGCCTGGTCGCCGTCAAGCACAACCCTCTCGAACTGGTCGACTACAGCATCACGCCGATCATGTTCGTGTTCCTCTTCACGTACGTCCTGGGCGGGCAGATGGCCGGGTCGCCCGACGCCTACCTGAAGTACGCGCTGCCCGGGATCATCGTGCAGAACACCCTGTTCATGACGATGTACACGGCGATGGCACTCAACACCGATCTCACCAAGGGCGTCTTCGACCGGCTGCGCAGCCTGCCCATCGCCCGCTCCGCCCCGCTCATCGGCCGGATCACCGCGGACCTCGCGAAGCACCTGTGGGCGCTGCTGCTGATGATCGGCCTCGGCCTGGCGCTCGGGTTCCGGATTACCGGCGGATTCGGCGGCTTCCTGCTCGGCACCCTGCTGGTGGTGGTGTTCGCCGCGGCCGTGTCCTGGAGCGCGGTGCTGATCGGGATGCTGGCCGGCGACGCCGAGAAGGTGCAGGCGTTCGCTTTCACGCTGATCTTCCCGATCACCTTCACCAGCAGCGCGTTCGTCGTCGTCGACACGATGCCCGGTTGGCTCCAGGCGTGGAGCGACGTCAATCCGGTGACACATCTGTCGGACGCGTTCCGAGGGCTGCTGCTGGGCGGGGCGGTGGCGGAGCCGGTGTTGTGGTCGTTGGTCTGGGCGGCGGGTATCGCGCTGGTGTTCTATCCGTTGGCCATGCGGGCTTACCGGGCGAAGGTCTGATCAGAGCTTCATACGGGCTTCATACGGGCTTCATACCCCGGCGGGAATTTCCGATTTCGGGCACGGAACGGGCGGTTCGACGCTCGAATCGACCCTAAGCTGCCGCCCATGTGTGGAATCGTGGGATATGTGGGGCTGCAGCCGGCGCTCGATGTGGTGATGGCCGGGCTGAAGCGGCTGGAGTACCGGGGGTACGACTCGGCGGGCGTCGCCGTCCTGGCCGACGGCGGGCTGGCGGCGGCGAAGAAGGCCGGCAAGCTCCTCAACCTGGAGAAGGAGCTGGACGGCAGGCCGCTGCCGACCGGCGTCACGGGCATCGGGCACACCCGTTGGGCCACGCACGGCGGGCCGACGGACACCAACGCCCACCCGCACATCGACAACGCGGGACGGGTCGCGGTGGTGCACAACGGCATCATCGAGAACTTCGCCCTGCTGCGGGCCGAGCTGGCGGAGCGCGGCCACGATCTGGCCTCCGAGACGGACACCGAGGTCGTCGCGCATCTGCTCGCCGAGGAGTTCTCCTCCTGCGCGGATCTCGCCGAGGCGATGCGGCTGGTGTGCCGGCGGCTGGAGGGCGCGTTCACCCTGGTCGCGGTGCACGCCGACGAGCCGGACGTGGTGGTGGGCGCGCGGCGGAACTCACCGCTGGTGGTCGGCGTCGGTGAGGGCGAGGCCTTCCTCGCCTCGGACGTCGCCGCGTTCATCGCCCACACGCGTTCGGCCATCGAGCTCGGCCAGGACCAGGTGGTGGAGCTGCGCCGGGACGGCGTGACGGTGACCGGCTTCGACGGCCGCCCGGCCGACGTCCGCTCGTACCACGTCGACTGGGATGCGTCGGCCGCCGAGAAGGGCGGCTACGACTACTTCATGCTCAAGGAGATCGCCGAGCAGCCCAAGGCGGTCGCCGACACGCTCCTGGGCCGGATCGACGGTTCCGGTTCGCTGACCCTGGACGAGGTGCGGATCCCTCCGGGGGTGTTGCGGGAGATCGACAAGGTCGTCATCGTCGCGTGCGGCACGGCCTTCCACGCCGGGATGATCGCCAAGTACGCCATCGAGCACTGGACGCGGCTCCCCTGCGAGGTGGAGCTGGCGAGCGAGTTCCGCTACCGGGACCCGATCCTGGACGCGCAGACCCTCGTCATCGCCATCTCGCAGTCCGGCGAGACCATGGACACGCTGATGGCGCTGCGGCACGCCCGCGAGCAGGGCTCCAAGGTGCTGGCGATCTGCAACACCAACGGCTCGACGATCCCTCGCGAGTCGGACGCGGTGCTGTACACGCACGCCGGGCCGGAGGTGGCCGTCGCCTCGACCAAGGCGTTCCTCACGCAGCTCGTGGCGTGCTATCTGGTCGCCCTGTACCTGGGCCAGGTGCGGGGCACCAAGGGGGCCGACGAGATCCGGGCGTTGATCCGCGACCTGTCCTCGATCGCCGGGGCGGTGGAGCGGGTGCTGGGCACGATGGAGCCGGTGCGGGAGCTGGCACGCACCCTGGCCTCGAAGAGGACGGTGCTGTTCCTCGGGAGGCACGTGGGGTATCCGGTGGCGCTCGAAGGCGCGCTGAAGCTCAAGGAACTCGCCTACATGCACGCGGAGGGGTTCGCCGCCGGGGAGCTGAAACACGGGCCGATCGCCCTGATCGAGGAGGACCTGCCGGTGGTCGTGGTGGTGCCGTCGCCGCGTGGACGCTCGGTGCTGCACGACAAGATCGTGTCCAACATCCAGGAGATCCGGGCGCGGGGCGCCCGGACGATCGTGATCGCGGAGGAGGGCGACGAGGCGGTCGTGCCGTACGCGGACCATCTGGTCCGGATTCCCGCAACGCCGACCCTGCTGCAGCCGCTCGTCGCGACGGTGCCGCTTCAGGTGTTCGCGTGTGAGCTGGCGACGGCCCGCGGGAACGACGTGGACCAGCCGCGGAACCTGGCCAAGTCGGTGACGGTGGAGTGAGGGTGGGGGAGTGAGCGGGCCGCGTCTCCCGGACGCGTGAAAGACGCGTGAAAAAGGGGGCGAACGGCTGTGCTCCGTTCGCCCCCTCGGTCAGCCGGTCGGGCCGTCGGGTGCCCGGCTCAGATGGGCAGGCAGGTCGCCGGGACCCAGCCTTCCTTGCTGGTGCTGTTGGGGCCGCCGAAGTACCACTTGTTGCTCGTCTTGCCGCAGGCCGTGTAGCTGCCGCCCTTGGTGGGCTTGCGGTCGTCGAAGCAGACAGCGCCCGCCTTGCCCTTGCCCCAGGTGCCGAGCGCCGTGGAGCTCGTCTTGGGCGAGCTGCGGAGGTTGACGGTCTCCTTGGGCTTCACGTTGGTCAGAGCGCTGCTGCAGTCCGGCTTCGTGGCCGCTGCGGCGGTGCCGGCGGTGGCGACGGTTCCGGTGAGAGCCGTGGCGAAGAGGGCCACGGCCGTGGCCGCGGTCCCCAGCGACTTGAACTTCATGATGTCCTCCCGTTGCGTGCGATGCCGTTTGCTCATCGCGGTCGGCGCGAACTCTACAGAGAGGAGAGGGAGTTGAAGATCGCAGGGTCACTCGGGCGGTGCACCGGGAGCCGTCCCCGCCGGACGTGGCCCGTCACCGTAGGGTGCTGCCCATGAGCATCATCGGGGTCGGCATCGACGTTGCCGAGATCGAACGGTTCGCGGCTTCACTGGAGCGTACGCCCGCGCTGGCCGGGCGGCTGTTCGTGGAGCGGGAGTTGCTGCTGCCCAGCGGGGAGCGGCGGGGGGTCGCCTCGCTCGCCGCGCGGTTCGCGGCCAAGGAGGCACTGGCCAAGGCGCTCGGTGCTCCGGCCGGGCTGCTCTGGACCGACGTCGAGGTGTGTGTCGAGGACAGCGGGCAGCCCCGGCTGCGGGTGACCGGGACGGTGGCGGCGCGGGCCGCCGAACTCGGCGTGCGGACCTGGCACGTGTCGCTGAGTCACGACGCGGGCATCGCCTCGGCCGTGGTCATCGCCGAGGCGTGAGACCCCCGCTCAGGGCGTGCCGGCAACTCTAGGGGCCTGTCGTTTCAGAACACGGCTCGATCAAAGCCTGGGCAGAGGGCAGAGGGCAGAGGGCAGAGGGCCCCGGAGCCCCCGCCGAGTGGGGTGGCGAGGGCTCCGGGAGCAGGGTCAGCAGATCGACTGGCTGCTGTTCACCCTCGTGATGTTGCGGAAGGTCGTGTTCTCACCGCAGGGGTTCTCCCTGATGGCCGAGTTGGTGACCGTCAGGTTCTGGATGGTGATGTCCTTGTTGTTCGGGAACTGCGAGCGGGCGGCCAGGCGCAGCTCGCCGCCGCCCGTGATCGTGCCGCTCTGCGCCGCGAGGCTGACGTTGTAACAGTTCTCGATCAGTACCGAGTTGTTGCCGGTGCCGGAGAGCGTCACCTTGTCGATGACGGCCCCGCCGCTCTCCGAGACGCAGAACACGCCACGTCCGCCGCCCCGGGCGACGACCTCGCCGACGCGGATGTTGGTGGGGTAGCCGCTGCCGACCCTGCCGTTGCGGTTGGCCATGCGGAAGGCGGCGTAGCCGGTGCCCGTGCCGGCGTTCTCCGCGTCCACCTTGGTGACGCGGGCATTGATGGTCTGGTTCAGCAGCAGGCCCGACTCGCCGACGTTGCGGGCCGTCACCGTGCCGATGGTGATGCCGTCGACGCCGTAGGTCTCGACCGCGTGGCTGGACGCGCCGGAGACGTAGACGTTGTCGATGCGGACGTTGCGCGTCCACTGGCTGGTGTCGCCGCGGTTGTCGATGCGGACGCCCAGGCCGCGGGAGAGGCGCATGTCGATCTGGCCGAGCACCACGTTCTGGACGTTGCGCAGGAAGATGCCGTACAGCGGCGTGCCGGTGAGCTTGAGGTTCTGCACCTCGACGTCGCGGGTGCCGCGCGAGTAGACCGGCGCCTGGTCGCCCGAGCCGCTGCCGGTGACGTTGATCGTGCCGCAGACGTCGAGGACGGTGTAGCTCGGCAGGGAGATGCGGGAGCCCGCCGAGATCGAGCCCGAGCCGCGGACCACGACCCGTTCCTTCGCGGTGCGCCCGGAGGTGAGGCTGTTGACGGCGGCCTGGACGGCCGCGCGCATGTCGGTGCCGGTGTAGACCGTGCGGCCGCCGCGCCGGGCGGTCCAGTTGCCGCCGCTCTGCACGGCTTCGGCCTGGTAGGAGCCGTCGCCACAGGCCAGTGCTCGCGTGGGGGCGGCCGTGGCGGTGGCGGCCGTGGCGGGGGCGGTCAGGGT
>NZ_POUC01000280.1 GCF_002891435.1 Streptomyces cahuitamycinicus | reverse complement strand
GGCGTCGAGCGTGCGAGCTGCGCGGCTGCCGGCAGTGAGCAGCGGGGGCGGCAGGGAGGGCGCGGTCTCCAGAGGGCAGTTGCCTGACTGGTTGATCGAGGAGGCGTCCAGGAGTTTATGCGGCTCGGCGGCAGAGTGCGGATGCCCGGAGCAAGGCGATGGCTCGTCTGTGACCGGTTCCGGCGCGCCCATGGGGTATCGCGGCTCCAGCGTGGGCCGTGGCTCGCCGGAGACGACCGCGGGGTCTGCGGAGGAGGGGGACGACTCCGCGGCTTGCTCGGGTGCACCCTGTTCTGATGCGCGTTGCTCTGGTGCGCCTTGTTCTGCGCATTGTTCCAGCGCACCTTGTTCTGATGCGCCCTGTTCTGGGCCGCATCGCTCTGGTGCACCTTGCTCTGATGCGCCTGACGCAGACCCCGGCTCAAGCGTGGACCGCGGCTCGGTCGTAAAGGCCGTGGGGTCGGTCTCGAACGGCCTCGACGGATCGAGAGACGATGTTGCTCCTGCGGGCCGGGGCGCACGGGCCGTCCGGTGCGTGCCGGTCAAGCGCTCCGATGCGGCGAGACTGCGGCCATACGGCCCACTTGTCCGAGGGAGGCCCGCGCCTGGCCCCATGTCTCCGATCTCGTCGGCGAGTTGATGAACCACGATGCCGTGGCGGAAGGCGATCTCGCCGACGTCCGCGCAGGTACCGCCGTACACCGAAAGGCGGTTGCCGCTCTCTCGGACGACCTCGACGGAGCGCTGTGAGGTGCGGGCCTGCTTGGCCAGGAGAGCTGCCAGACGGGCCGCATGCGGGCTGCGTACGGCGACACGGGGGCGGAGGCGGGTGCGCGAGAACTCCGCGACCTCCTGGTCGGCCACGAGCCTGCCTTGTTCCAGGGTGACGACGCGATCAGCGATGCGCGCGGCCCCCTTGGGGTCGGTTGTGGTGAGAAGGACCGTGCCGCCCTGGGCCGCGTGGGCGCGCAACATGCCGTGCAGCCAAGTGCTCTCGCGAGTGGACAGTCCGCCGGCCGGATCGTCGAGGACGAGGGTGTGCGGGTCGGCCAAGAGGACGCAGGCGAGGCCCAGGCGGCGGTCCATGCCGCGGGAGAGGGTGCCGAGGCGTTCGTCGCGCAGGCTCACGAGCCCGACCGCCTCCAGGACTTCATCGGCACGCCGGACCGGGACTCCGGCGGCAGCGCACAACATGCGCAGGTGACTGCGGACGGTGCGGGCCGGGTGCCCCGGCACGTCGCCCAGCAACACGCCGACCTCACGCGAGGGGTGAGCGATGCGGTGCAGGGGGCGGCCGCGGAAGTGGGTGATGCCGCGACCCGGTTGAAGTTCGAGCATGAGTCTGAGAACCGTCGTCTTGCCGGCGCCCGGCGCTCCGAGCAGCACGGTGATGCGGCCCGCCCGCGCCTCGAAGGAGACGTCGTCGGCTGCCGGCGGAAGCTCTCTGCGGGGGTTGCTGGTCAATCCGAAGGCCTGGATCATCCGCAGCAAGATAACGCGCTATGTCCGGTTTTTCGGTCACCGCAAGGCTCGCCTCAGGCAAGATCCTCACCACGACCGGGCTGCGGGCGAGTCGAGTTCCGGGCCCGTCGCCGTACGCATCCGGCCCTCCACTCACACCTCGGGGCGCAGCATCGGGGGGTTGAGCAGCGTCGCGCCACCGGCACGGAAGAGCTGGGCCGGGCGTCCGCCCTGGCGGGTGGTCGTCCCACCGGTGGGAACGAGGAATCCGGGTGTGCCCGTGACCTTGCGGTGGAAGTTGCGCGGGTCGAGCGCCACGCCCCACACCGCCTCGTAGACACGGCGCAGTTCCCCGACGGTGAACTCGGGCGGGCAGAAGGCGGTGGCCAGCGACGAGTACTCGATCTTGGAGCGGGCTCGCTCCACTCCGTCCGCGAGGATCTGCGCGTGGTCGAAGGCGAGCGGCGCGACCGGCTCGGTGTCACGCCCGTAGCCGCCCTGCTGCAGCAGTTCCTCGACCGGGGCCCACCGCGCGTTGCTGGCGTCCCCGCCTGCTCTGGGCGGGGGCAGGTCGGGGGCGAGAGCGAGATGCGCGACGCTGACGACCCGCATTCTGGGGTCGCGCTTGGGATCTCCGTAGGTGGCGAGCTGCTCCAGATGCGCGCCGTTGTCCTGCGCCGGGACGGACGGGTCGTGGACGCGCAGTCCCGTCTCCTCGGCCAGCTCGCGTGCCGCGGCCTGCGCCAGGTCTTCATCGGCCCGTACGAAACCGCCGGGGAGCGCCCAGCGCCCCTGGAACGGCGGCTCACCCCTGCGTACCGCCAGCGCACACAGGGCATGGCGGCGCACGGTCAGCACGACCAGGTCCACGGTGACGGCGAAAGGCGGAAACGCTGACGGGTCGTAGGGCATGCGGCGATCATAGTCGTCTGCTTGACGATAAACACTCCCTTCGCCAGTCCGGTCGCTTACTGATCCACTTCGGTCCAGTATGGCCTGCACCCGCTGCCCTCCGGTCCTGAAGTGGCACGTCGTCGCACGTCACACCCCCAGTTGCAGCTCGTCGGCCGCTTCCTCGACCATGGCGAGTCCCAGCCGGCTGACCCGCACGGAGAACGGGGCACCTGCCACGCGCAGCCCCGTGAACCCGATCTCCCCGAGGGGCGCACTGCGCACGGGACGAAGGGTGACCGTCCCGGCCGGGGCGTCGGGGCGGACACCGGCGAGGGTGGTCAGCAGCAGGACTCCGGCAGCCGCCGCTGTGGCCGCGGGGCGGCAGGCTGCCGGGTGAGGGAGCGGAGCGCCCCCTTCCGTACGCTGCTCCCCCGCGTACATCTCGGGCAGGCGATAGGAGAAGGTCTCGGCAGCCACGAGTACGCCGCGCAGCAGCGAACTCGCTTCCTTCTCATAGCCGGCGGCGGCCAGTCCCGCTACGGCCAGTGCCGTCTCCTGGACCCTTACGGCTCCTGCGCGGTGGCCGAACGGGTTGAATCCCGGTTCCTTCGCGCCCAGGCCGCGCAAGCCCCACCCCGAGTCCATGACCGGGCTGCCGAGCAGCCGGGCGAGGTGCTCGGTCCCGGCCTTGTCGAGCAGGCCGGGTGCCGACTCGCCCCCGCCCAGCAGACCCGTGTCGAGGAGGTGCACGGCGGCGGCGCCCAGGTGGGGCACCAGGCTGCCGTCGGGCCGGCGGGCTGCCGCGGGCCGGCCGCCCCCGCGGTCCTCGATCCAGAAGTCCTCTCGGAATGCGGTCCGCAGGGTTTGCGCCCACTGCCGGAGTGCCGCTCCCCCCTCCCGGCCGCAAGCGTCGAGGAGGTCGGCGCCGAGCAGCGCGGCACGGTGGGCGTGGGCTTGCGTCTCGCAGCGGACGGGCCCGCCCTGGTTCGCGTCGTGCAGGTACGGGCCGTCACCCACGGTGGTCCGCAGCCAGGTCAGGCAGCTCTCGGCGGCGGGCAGCAGCTCTTCCGTGTCCTGTTCTGAAAGACCCCAGCGGCGGGCCTCGGCGAGCAGGGCGGGGAAGAGCAGGGTGGCCTCTGTTCCGGTGCACTGCGGCGGAAGGTGCGGCCCGGCGTCCCGTCTGGGGCCTGGAATCATTCCCGACTGTGCTCCGGGGCCGGGGAGTTGTGTCCGGGCGAGGATTCTCAGCGTTCCCGCGGCGAGACCGGTGCCGAGCGGCAGTGCCATCCGGGCGGCGATGAGCGCGTCGGCGGGGGCCAGACCGCAACGCCAGGGCGCCCCGGCCGCGAGGTGGGTGTCGGCGGGGTTCGCGGAATCACGCAGGAGGAGGGCTTGGAGGTCCTCGATGCTCGTCCGCAGAAGCGCGGGGACTCTCAGGTCGTCGCCCTCCGCATGCGCGGCGGCCAGCGGGCTGGTCGCCGCTCGTCCCACGGCTCGGAGGGGCCCTGCACCGTCCGGCCGCACCCGCAGTTCGACGGTTCTGCTGCCACCGGGTGGCAGGTCGAGCTCCCACCGCAGCAGCCCGGTCGAAGCAAGGGCGTCCGCGGGAGGCGGTTCGGCCGTGACGGAAGCGTTGCCGGTGGCGCAGGACCAGCGCAGGCCGGAGCCGTGGACACTGGCGGGGAGTTCGGGCCCGGCACTCCCGGAGGCGATCGCCCCGAGATCGGCGAGGTCCGTGCCCAGGACGATCTCGACCGGCAGCCGCAGTGGGCGGGAAGCCGCACTGTGCAGGGTGATCCGCTCCGTGCCGTCAGCGAAGCGGTTGCGTTCCACGATCACGTCCGGGTCCGGGCCTGCTTGGGGTGACGTGCGGAGTGTGCCCACGAACCTGGCGCGGTCGGCCGAGGCCATCCGGGCCTGTACCGCGAGGGGTTCGCGTCCAGCGACGCGGATCTCGCACCGGGAGAGCGCGCGTCGGCCGGCCCGGTAGAAGCCCTCCAGTCCGCGGCCGGTCAGCTGCCCTTCCTCGGTCGAGATGGCCAGTCCGGGAAGGGCGACACAGATCATCGCGGTGTGGGCGGGGGGCAGCTCGGCGGACCAGCGCAGTCCAGGGATGGTTGCTCCCCGGGGCGGGGGCGCAGACGTGTGCCACCCTGATGAGGGATTCCGTCCCTGAGCAAAGGGCGGTGCGACTGAGCCGTATCCCGACCCCGCACCCGGGCGACGGTGCTGGCCCGCCCATCGGGGAGACGATCGGCCCGGGCGGGGTGACGAGGGCGGGCGCGAGTCGGGTCCGGTGGATGCGGAGGGGTATGACGTGCTGCCGGGGAACCGCGGCCCGTATCCGTCGAGACGTGCCGCCGGCCGCGGAGGGACGGCCTGGTCCCCCGCCCGCGGAACCTCTGCCCCCGGCGGGCCGAGGCCGGGTCCGAGAGGTGGCGGACCACCCTGGGGGCGGCGGTCGTCGGCGGCGGGCGGAGTCGGCTGCTGCATGGGGTGGCTTCCTCTGCGCTCGGTGCGCCTCGATCGGGTTCGGCGCCGGTGCCGGAAAGGTCCGACGGGGCAGGGGCAGTGCGGCGTCATGGCACGTGCGGCCGTACCGCCACTCAGGTGAACGGCGCGACCGTCCTCCGAGTCACGCCCTGGGGCCGGCCCCAGGAACCTCGAAGCCTCCCGGCGAGGGCTCACTCCTCGCCGTCCTTGTCATGGCGGGGCTTTAGACCTTCCTGGCCCGTGTCCCGGTCGGGCATGGCTGCCCTCTGCGACGTGCGCGCACGCAGGCCGCCCGTTCGCACGCGTCCCGATCGAGCTGTACTCGCACTTGCCGCACGGCCTGGACGAGAACCGGTTTCGCGGACACCGGCAGGGTGTGTGCTGCCCGCGGATGGACGCCGGCGGGGAATCCGGGCGCCCGTGTCACGGTCTTCCGCGCGGGTACGGCCGGAGGCGGCTCCGGCGGTGCCGTCAGGAGCGGAGCGACGGCGACGGCGTGACGGCATCGCTGCCGGTGAGGGCTTGTCGTGTGGCTCTTCGCGCGCCGCGGTCGTCTCGCGTCCGTCGGACTCGTCACTGTCCGCCTGTGTTTCCAAAAGATCAGCCAGAGCGGACCCACGGCCTTTTCGCTCGGACCGTAGGCAGCTGCGGATCGACTCCGGGTCGAGACCTTCGTTGCAGGCCTGGTGCAGAAGCCGGGCGAAGAGGTAGTCGGGATCGGCGCCCAGGGCCATGGCGAGGGCTTCGCGGGCCTCCAGTTCGTCGCCGGTGGACCAGGCGACCCAGCCGGCGAGGGTGAGCGGCGCGGCGGCATGCTCTCCGTAGGGCCCGACGCAGCGCCGAGCCAGTGTCCGCCAGAGGCGAAGGGCGCGTCCGGCTTCCTCGCCCTCCATCCACTCGGCCGCGCGGTCACGGGTCGCCCGGTCCTGGAGGCCGAGGATCAATCGGGCGGCCTCGTCGTGCCCGAGCAGTTCGTCGTCGCGGAGATCCGCCAGGAGCATGCCGGTCACGGGCTGTGCCTCGGCGAAGCGGTCCAGGATCCTCCCGGCCAGTTCCAGCGTCTCGTCGGCCACGACGGCACGGCCCGCGTCGTCCAGGATCTTCGGCACCAACGCCATGCTGGCGGTGTCCAGGGCGGCCTCCTGCTCGAGGGCCGCGGCGTTCTCCCAGGGCAGCAGCCTGGCCCGGAGCTCCCGAAGCGTGCCGCGCACCTGAATACCGGCGTAGGTGGCCGCCGCGGCCAGCACGGAGGTGCCGGGCAGGCCCATGGCGGCTCCCTCGGGAGAGCAGCATGTCGCGTTGTCACAGCAGTACGACCAGTACCGGCCATCCGAGATGCACAGCGCCTCGACCACCACCACGTCGAGGGAACCGCACTCGACGCGCAGCCTCTGGGCCAGAGGCCTCAGCCGCTCCATCACCTGCCTGCCGGTCTGGCCCTTCTCCGGTTCCTGGCACAGGAAGGCGACCATCGACTCGGGCCGTGCGCCTCGGCGCTCGCTGCCCGCCACAAGGCCATGGGACAGCTGCCGGGCCGCGGACGGCCAGTCGTCCGCGTTCGCGGGGATACCGAGACGGGCCCGCCCTCCGAACCGCCCGCGTCCGTCGCTGTCGTGCAGAGCGACCAGGACGATGCTGTCCTCGGGGCGGTATCCGAGCAGGTACGGCAGGGCATCGGCCAGTTCGGCCGGAGTGCGCAGGGTGACCTGGTGCTCGCCGCCGTGACTGTCGTAGGCGGGGCTGGATGCGTGCTGCCGGGAGGCGTCGCTCGCCGCCTTCTGCTGTTCACCGTTCTCTTGCCCGCCCTGCGCTTCGGGCCCGGTGATGTCGCCGTTCTCGGGGGATCCGGTCGTTTCGCTGTGGTTCGTCATGCGAAGACGATCTCGCGGAACCCAAACCTCCGCTTGACCCTGTGGATAAGTCCGATCAGGAACACGTCAGTCCCGGGCCGCCGCGTCCACAGGTACCGGTGCGCCGCTCCGGATGTCAGTCCAGTCCTGTTGTATGTAACGCATGGAGCACACGAGCAACGCGGAACTCCGGGCGGCTGCCGACGCGGTCCTCGCCCGTCTCGTCGGGGACGTCCCGGGAGAGGCCCGGCTGCGCGAGGACCAGTGGCGGGCCATCGAGGCGCTGGTCGCCGACAGACGCCGTGCCCTGGTCGTCCAGCGCACGGGCTGGGGAAAATCCGCGGTCTACTTCGTGGCTACCTCGCTGCTGCGGGCCCGGGGCAGTGGCCCGACGGTGATCGTGTCCCCGCTGCTCGCGCTCATGCGGAACCAGGTCGAGGCGGCGGCTCGGGCCGGCATTCGCGCCCGGACCATCAACTCCTCCAACACCGAGGAGTGGGCAGCCGTTCAGGACGAGATCGCCGCCGGCGAGGTGGACGTCCTGCTGGTCAGTCCCGAACGGCTGAACAACCCGGACTTCCGGGACCAGGTGCTGCCCCGCCTCGCGGCCGCCACGGGGCTCCTGGTGGTGGACGAGGCCCACTGCATCTCCGACTGGGGCCACGACTTCCGGCCGGACTACCGCCGGCTGCGCACCATGCTCGCCGATCTCCCACCCGGTGTTCCGGTGCTCGCGACCACCGCCACGGCCAACGCGCGCGTGACGGCCGACGTCGCGGAACAGCTCGGCACCGGCAGCAGCTCGGACGCCCTCGTGCTCCGGGGCCCGCTGGACCGGGACAGCTTGAGCCTGAGCGTCCTCGGACTGTCGGATGCCGCGCACCGCATGGCCTGGCTGGCCGAGCACCTCGACGAGCTGCCGGGGTCCGGAATCATCTACACCCTCACCGTGGCCGCCGCCGAGGAGGTCACCGCCTTCCTCCGACAGCGGGGGCACACGGTCGCGTCGTACACGGGCAAGACGGAAAACGCCGACCGCCAGCAGGCCGAGGAGGATCTGCTCGGCAACAAGGTGAAGGCCCTGATCGCCACGTCAGCGCTCGGGATGGGCTTCGACAAGCCCGACCTGGGCTTCGTGGTCCACCTGGGCTCGCCCTCCTCCCCCATCGCCTACTACCAGCAGGTGGGCCGCGCGGGACGAGGCGTGAAGCACGCCGAGGTGCTCCTGCTCCCGGGCAAGGAGGACGAGGCGATCTGGAAGTACTTCGCGTCGCTCGCCTTTCCCTCGGAAGACCTGGTGCGCCGTACGCTCGACATTCTCGCGCATGCGGAGAAGCCCCTGTCGCTGCCCGCCCTGGAGCCCTTGGTGGAGCTGCGCCGCTCCCGCCTGGAGACCATGCTCAAGGTCCTCGACGTGGACGGGGTGGTCAAGCGCGTCAAGGGCGGCTGGATCTCGACCGGGCAGCCCTGGACGTACGACGCCGAGCGGTACGCGTGGGTGGCACGTCAGCGCGACGCCGAGCAGCAGGCCATGCGCGCGTACGCGTCGACAACCGACTGCCGCATGGAGTTCCTGCAGCGGCAACTGGACGACGAGGCCGCCAAACCGTGCGGTCGCTGCGACAACTGCGCGGGTCCGCGCTTCACCGCCGACATGTCCGCGGAGGCGCTCGACGCCGCGCGTGTGGACCTCGGCCGGGCAGGTGTCGAGGTGGAGCCCCGACGCATGTGGCCCACCGGGCTGCCGGCGATCGGAGTGGAGCTCAAGGGGCGCATCCCGGCCGGCGAACAGGCCGCGACGGGGCGTGCACTGGGCCGGCTGTCGGACATCGGGTGGGGGAACCGGCTGCGGCCCATGCTCGCGCCCCAGGCCCCCGACGGGCCGGTGCCCGACGACGTGGCGAAGGCCGTGGTGGACGTACTGGCCGACTGGGCCAGAGGTCCCGGCGGCTGGGCCCCGGGCGCACCGGAGGCCGGTCCTCGCCCGGCCGGCGTCGTCACCGTCGCCTCGCGCACCCGACCGCAGCTGATCGGCTCCCTCGGGGCGCGCATCGCCGAGATCGGGCGGCTGCCGCTGCTGGGCGCCGTCGAGTACACCGGCGACGCGCACTCCGGCTCCCGGAGCAACAGCGCCCAGCGGCTGAAGGCACTCGACGGGGCTCTGGCCGTGCCTCCTGCCCTCGCCTCCGCCCTCGCTGAGGCCCAGGGCCCGGTCCTTCTCGTGGACGACTACACGGAGACCGGCTGGACCCTCGCGGTCGCGGCGCGCATGCTCCGACGCTCCGGCGCGCAGGGGGTGTTGCCGCTGGTGCTGGCCGTGCAGGGCTGACGGCGAGCCACGGGTCGGGGCGGCTGCCCGGCGCACGCCTCTGGACGCCGAACACCCTCATGACGTACGAACGTGTCGTGCTCGAACGCCCCATGGGTGGTCCGGCGACACATACGGTGGGGATATTAGCCGCGCATCATCTGATAACGGTCTGCTGCCCCAATTGCTCGTTGCCGCATTCAAGTTCGACAGGAAGAATTGAGGTCTGCTCCCGCACGGCTCGCCGGCCGCTCCGGTAGGGCCTCGCTGCGGTGCGCGCTCCCAGGAATCCGACCCCGCCCGCAGTGTGGGCGCGTAGCCGAAGGGAGGACCGTGACCTTCGGATTCGCTCCGGCCTCGGCAGCGGCGTCGAGGTCCGCCGCTTCCGCCAACCGCTTGCTCGAACCCGCGGAATGGGCCGCCGCCGGGATCCCACTCCTGCGCAACCCTCGTGAGATCGTCAGCGGACTGCACGCCCGTCACCACCCGCAGCCCGCGACCGCTGTCGTCGCCGTGCTCGACCCGGACGAGCGGCTGCGGGCGAGTGCCTCGTTCGTGCGCCGTCCGGCCCCGGCCGACGGCTGGATGTTCCGCAACGCGCTCCTCGCGCAGCTGCGCCGGGTCATCCCGCACGACCTGCGCCGCCGCACGCCGGTACGCACCGCGGTGCTGCTCTACTGCCGTGAGGGAGACGCGCGTTGGACGGAGGAGGACGGTGCGTGGATGTGGGGGCTGCGCGACGCGTGCACCCTGCACGGGCTGCGCTGCGGTGCGTACATCACGCTGACCCGTGACGGCTGGCAGGTCCTCGGTGAGGGCCGCGGCGGGCGCCGCCCCCACTCGGCCTCGGCACCGGAGCCGTTCGCCACGTCGGAGGCGCCGCCGCCCATACCGCGCACCGGCGGCGCCTCCGAGGTTCTGCGCCGAGCAGCGGCGGCACGCTGAGTCCCGGGCGGACCGTTCCGCACCGATCCGGGCTGTCGGCCTGTCGACCACGCCTCCCCGCACGACACACGCCGATCGCGGGGCGGTCGGCCGGAACCGGCACCAGAACCCTGGCCGAACCGCACGCACGGCGCTCTGCCACAGCAGCGGAAGCATTCCCCTGACCGTCAGGCCTCAAGCGAGCACGATCTCCCACCCTCCGGGCACGGTGAACCGCCCGCCGTGCGGCGCCGCCGTAGCGGCGCCCGAAGTCACCCCCAGCGCCCTGGCGGAGCGCCATGGCGTCGGCTCAAACGCCCGCGCCCAGCACCGAGTTGATCCGCTGCGGGTCGCCGCACACGATCAGCAGGGCACCGGCCCGGGAGTGGGCCGCAGACAGGGCACTCGCGGCTGCGGCCTCGGGACCGCCGTTGACGGCGACCACGACCACCGGACGCGACGCGGCGCGGGCCGCGATGGTGACGTCTGTGTAGAAGACATCGTCGCCGGCGTCATGCTGGGCCCAGTAGGAGGTCTCGCCGAAGGACAGCTCGTGGGCGGCCCACGGGTGCTGCTCCCCGGTCGTGATCACCAGCACGTCGCCGGGGGCACGACCGGAATCCAGCAACAGGTCCACGGCTTCCTCGGCGGCGTCGAGCGCCCCCTCCACGGAAGCCGGAATCAGCTGGATCTGCGGGGCGACCGGAGCGGCGGCACCGGCGGTGGGGCCCGACGGAGCGGGCTTGGAGGCCACCTCGCGCGGCGTACGTTGCACCGGCGGCGTCGGCCGAAGAGGGCCGGGGCGACCGGGACGCGACGAAGCCGCAGGGCGGGGGCCGGGTACGGGAC
>NZ_POUC01000027.1 GCF_002891435.1 Streptomyces cahuitamycinicus | reverse complement strand
CTCACGCACGAACGCCTCCGCTCCCCACCGCATCGCCGGCACGGTCCGCACCAGGCCCGACGGGTCCCGCTCCAGCACGTGCACCTCGGCGATCCGCCGCCGCCCGGCCCGGTCTCGCACCAGGTGCAGCACCACGGCGAGGGCGGCCGCCAACTGGCTGTGCAGCGCAGCACGGTCGAGCCCGGCGGCCGTGCCGAGCGCCTCCAGCCGGGCCGGTACGTCGGCGGCGGCGTTGGCGTGCACGGTTCCGCAGCCGCCTTCGTGGCCGGTGTTCAACGCGGCCAGCAGATGCACTACTTCGGGGCCGCGCACCTCGCCCACGACCAGCCGGTCGGGCCGCATCCGCAGGGCCTGGCGCACCAGGTCCTCCAGGGTGACGAGGCCCGCGCCCTCCTGGTTGGCGGGCCTGGTCTCCAGCCGTACGACGTGCGGATGGTCGGGCCGCAGTTCCGCCGAGTCCTCGGCGAGGACGATCCGCTCGTCCGGCCCCACCAGCCCCAGCAGGGCGCTCAGCAGCGTGGTCTTGCCGGTGCCGGTACCGCCGCTGACGAGGAAGGACAGCCGGGCGTCGAGCAGGGCGCGCAGTATGCGGTCCCCACCCGGCGGCACCGTGCCCGCCGCGACCAGCTCGCCGAGTGTGAAGGCTCGCGGCCGTACGACCCGAAGCGACAGGCAGGCGCAGCCCACGGCAACCGGCGGCAGCACCGCGTGCAGCCGGGTCCCGTCGGGCAGCCGGGCGTCGGCCCAGGGCCGGGCGTTGTCCAGGCGGCGTCCGGCCACCGCTGCGAGGCGCTGGGCGAGCCGTCGTACGGCCGCCGCGTCCGCGAAGCGCACCGGCGTCAGCTCCAGTCCCCCGCCACGGTCCACCCAGACCCGGTCGGGGGCCGACACCAGCACGTCCGTCACCGATGGATCGGCGAGGAGCGGCTCCAGTGGCCCGCTGCCGACCAGTTCGGACCGCAACTGTGCGGCGGCTCCCAGGACTTCGGCGTCCCCGAGGACCCGCCCCTGCTCGCGGAGCGCCTGCGCCACGCGCGCGGGAGTCGGGTCGGCGCCGCTCTCGGCCAGCCACCGCCGCACCCCGTCGAGCAGGGCCGTGCCTTCGGTTCCAGCCAGGGTGCTCATGCCGTACCCGCCTCGACGAGCGCCCGCTCCCAGAACTCCTTGCAGAACCGGGCGAGTGGTCCGCGGGGAGCGGCGCCCGGTGGCGCCGTGTCGTCGTCCGGGCGGGACAGACACGGCTCGACCGGTACCTCGCCGACCAGGGGCAGTCCGAGCAGCCGGGCCACCTCACGGTCGTCGAGCCCCGGTGGGTAGGGCCCGCGGACGCCCACCCGCAGGTCCCGCAGGACCATGCCGACCGCGGAGGCCACCCGGCCCGCGGCCGCGACGGCCCGCAGCTCGGCGGGCACCACCAGCACGCCCACGTCCAGCTGGGCGAGGACCTCGGCGACGCCGTCGTCGATCCGGCGCGGCAGGTCGACCACGACCGTGCCGCCCCGGCGCCGGGCCGCCGCGAGCACCGCGCGCACCGCCTGCGGCGGGACCGCGATCCGGTCGCCGCGGTCCCAGCTGAGCACCCGCAGCGAATGCAGTTCGGGCAGTGACTCCTCCAGGGCGCCCCCGCCGACCCGGCCGCGCGAGGAGGCGAAGGCGGGCCAGCGCAGCCCTTGGGCCGTCTCACCGCCGAGGAGTACGTCGAGTCCGCCACCCAGCGGGTCGGCGTCCACGAGGAGGGTGCGCAGCCCCTCTCGCGCGGAGGTGACGGCGAGGGCGCACGCGAGGGTGGACGCTCCGGCCCCGCCCCGGCCGCCGATGACGCCCACGGTGAGGGCGGGCCGGCCGACGCCCTCGGCCACGTCGGCGATCCGGTCGACCAGCCACTGCTCGCCGTCGGGCAGCATCAGGACGTGCTCGGCGCCGATCTCGACGGCCCGCCGCCACACCCCGGAGTCGTCCTGGTCCCGGCCGACGAGCACCACGCCCTTTCTGCGCACGGCCCCGCGCACCCGCCGTGCGGCGTCGTCGCCGACCAGGACGAGCGGTGCGGCCTCCCAGCTGCCCCTGCGCTCCGGCACCCCGTGGTGCACTTCGGGTGTGGCGCCCGCCGCCGCGCACAGGCGCAGCAGGTCGTCGAGGAGTTCGGTGTCCTCGGTGACGATCAGCGGTCCGCCCTGCCGCCCTCCGGCGCCCGGCGGCGGGTCGTGTGTGACGGTTCCGGCCACGGTTTCCATCCCCCTTCGCTGCATGACTCGCGGGGCCCCTGGGGCCCCGCGATTCCCAAACGTGGGAAGAGCCGGCGAGCGGCCTCCCTGTGAACGGCCGGCAGAAACCGGCCAAACGCCCCCGGGTACTCGGAACGGCCATGAACTCGCCGCGAGCGGGGCGCGCTGGAATCACGGTGCAGCGATCCCGGAAATCGTGTGGATCTTGGTGGATAACTGTGGAAGCCCCGGGGGTTGTGAATATCGGCGTCACCCATACCGGTGAGTCGCTCAGACCCTCTGCGCGGCTCCCGCAGAGCAGCCCATCAACTACTCTCGGTAACGAATCATGGGCATGTCAAGATTCGCTCCGACGTACATCGGAGCGGCTTTTCAGGCTGCGGAGAGAGGGAGAAAACCCATCCGGACATGCGACGACCCCCGCCGGGGGGGAGAGCGGGGGTCGTCCCCACGGCCGACTCGGGGGGGGAGGAGTCGGGCCGGGTTAGCACGGTCGCGAACGATCCGTGACTTCCATGGTGTACCCGAGAGCCTTCTCAGGCAAACCCACGCGCCCCACCTTACGCCGAATGGGCTGCCCCTATGCTCTGGGACGTGGAAAACCACTCGTTGCCCCGCACAGCCGCCTTCTTTGACCTGGACAAGACGGTCATTGCGAAGTCGAGCACGCTCACGTTCAGCAAGTCGTTCTACCAAGGCGGTCTGATCAACCGCAGGGCCGTCTTGCGTACCGCATATGCCCAGTTCGTCTTCCTGGCCGGCGGCGCCGACCACGACCAGATGGAGCGCATGCGGGCATATCTGTCCGCCCTGTGCCGCGGCTGGAACGTGGAGCAGGTCAAAGAGATCGTCGCCGAGACGCTGCACGACCTGATCGACCCGATCATCTACGACGAGGCCGCCTCCCTCATCGAGGAGCACCACACCGCCGGCCGCGACGTCGTGATCGTCTCCACATCCGGCGCGGAGGTGGTCGAGCCGATCGGCGAGCTACTGGGGGCGGACCGCGTGGTCGCCACCCGCATGGTCGTGGGCGACGACGGCTGCTTCACCGGTGAGGTGGAGTACTACGCGTACGGCCCCACCAAGGCCGAGGCAGTGAGGGAACTGGCCGAGTCCGAGGGCTACGACCTCAGCCGCTGCTACGCCTACAGCGACTCGGCGACCGATGTGCCGATGCTGGAATCCGTCGGGAACCCGCACGCCGTGAACCCGGACCGGTCACTGCGCCGCGAGGCCCTCGCACGGGGGTGGCCGATCCTGGACTTCCACCGCCCGGTCCGGCTCAAGCAGCGCATCCCCGGGTTCTCGGTGCCGCCGCGCCCGGCGCTCGTGGCGGTCGCCGCCATAGGCGCCGCCGCGGCCACCGCGGGACTCGTCTGGTACGCGAACAAGCGCCGGACGACGGTCGCTTGACCTGCGGCGACAGGCCGCCCTATTTGAACCCAAAAGTAAAGAAGTGCAGTCTGGACTTCCGCTTGCTCCGGGGCAGGAGTACAAAGGACTCAACGGCCCGCGAGACCAAGGACATCCGAGAGGATCACCTTTTAACGCATTTGGCCCCACGGACCGAGCATGAACACCGGGCACCCACGCGACGTCGACCCGTCGAATACGGGCCAGCCGCACCAGGTAACGGGCAAAGCTCCCGGCCTGATGGGCATATATCGAGGACGCTTGGTAACCCGATGCTCATGCCAGCGGCGGTACGAGAACTCGTACCGCCGCATCACTTTTCCGGCCGCGTGATGTCACGCCGCTCCACGCTGCAGGGCCTCGCACACCGCCATCGACTCGCGGGCCCCCAGTTCGACCGCCCTGCCGCAGTGGGCGATCCAGGCGGCGACGCCCATCGGGGTTCCGGAGACGTACCCGCCGAGGGCTTCCAGATAGGCGTCGCGTCCCAGTTCCGCGTGGCCGACCTCGGCCGCACAGACCGACTTCGGGTCCAGGCCGCTGCCGACCAGGACGATGCGTTCGGCCGCGCGGGCGACCAGGCCGTTGTGGGACGTGAACGGGCGCAGCGCCAGAAGTTCGCCGTGCACGACGGCGGCCGTCACCAGCGCCGGTGCGGAGCCGCCCGCGATGATCAGCCCGGCCAGTCCGTCCAGTCTGCCGTGCGTCTCGGTGGCGCTCGGCAGCGGCAGTCCGACGAGCGGCTCGTCGACCCGCTCGCCCTCCTTGCGGGGCCGCCCCACCTGGTCGCCCTGGTCCGCGGCCGCCACCAGGTGCAGCCGGGCCAGCACCCGCAGGGGCGACTGCCGCCAGATCGACAGCAGCTGGCCCGCCTCCGCCGTGAGCCGCAGGGCGGCGCCCACGGCGCGGGCCTCGTCGTCGACGCTGAAGTCCGTACGCCGGCGCACCTCCTCCAGAGCCCAGTCGGCGCCGGACAGCGCGGCCGAGCCACGGGCGCCGCGCAGGGCGGCCTCGGAGGTGATCGCGTTGCTGCGCCGCCGCATGACCCGGTGCCCGTAGACCCGGTCCACGGCCTTGCGTACGGACTCCACGGAATCGGCCACTCCGGGCAGCGCCCCCAGGGCCGCGAGGGGATCGGCGGTCGCGCCTGCTGTACTCATGAGTACGACCCTACGCATCCCTGAGCCCAGCCCCACGGCGGAGTGGCCTTCTTCACGCGCGCGTGCGCCTGGCGTCGTCCTCCCGGAGGGCTACCCCTTGGCCGCCGGAGGTCCGGGCACGCCCTTGGGAGCCGGGGCGGGCCGGCCCGACAGGAAGGGCGCCCAGCCCTCCTTGGGTGCCTGGCCGACGGGCAGGGTTCGCAGCTTCTCCAGCGTCTTCGGGTCCTGAGCGTCCAGCCAGTCCACGAGCTGCCGGAACGAGACGCAGCGCACCTCCTCCTTGGTGCACACCCTCTCGATGACCTCCTCGACGGCACGCATGTAGGTACCGCCGTTCCAGGACTCGAAGTGGTTGCCGATGATCAGGGGCGCACGGTTGCCGTCGTAGGCCCGCTGGAAGCCCTTGAGCAGGCCGTCGCGCATCTGGTCGCCCCACAGGTCGTGCATGGCGGGGTCGCCCTGGGTCTTGGTGCCCGACTGGTTGACCATGAAGTTGTAGTCCATGGTGAGCTGCTCGAAGGAGTGGCCGGGAAACGGCACGAGCTGCATGGACACATCCCACAGGCCCTCCTTCTTCTTCGGCCAGACCTGGTCGTTCACACCGCTGGTGTCATAGCGGAAGCCCAGGTCGCGCGCCGCCCTCATGAAGTTGTGCCGGCCTTCGAGGCAAGGCGTGCGGGCGCCGATGAGCTCCTTGTCGTAGTCGAAGGGCAGCGGGGACGCGTTCTTCAGGCCGGTGTTGGTCTTCCAGGTCTTCACGAACTGCTTGGCCTGGGAGATCTCGTCCTTCCAGTCCTCGACCGACCACTCGCCGACGCCGCCGCCGCTGCCGCAGAAGTGGCCGTTGAAGTGGGTCCCGATCTCGTTGCCCTCCAGCCACGCCAGGCGCAGCTGCTTCGCGGTGGCGGCGATGCCGCGGCGGTCGTTGAAGCCGATGTCGGAGCGGCCCGGGGAGTGCTGCGGCGGCCGGTACCGGTCGCGCTCATCCTCCGGGAGCATGTACACGCCGCTCAGGAAGTACGTCATGGTCGCTTTGTTGTCCCTGGCGACCTTGCGGAAGTGGGAGAACAGCTTCTGGCTGTCCTCACCCGCGCCGTCCCAGGAGAAGACGACGAACTGCGGGGGCTTCTGGCCGGGCCGCAGCCGTTCGGGTCTGGGCAGGTGGGGCTGGGCGCCGGTGTAGGCGGTGGAGCCGTCTCCGATCAGCCGGACCGCGCTCTTCGGCGCCTGCGCCGGCGTCGCCTTCCGCGGGTCGGGGGTCTCTTGCCGGGGGGCGCCACTCGCGCAACCGGCGAGCGATGCGGCGCAGACCGCGGCGATCACGGAACTCGCGGCGATCCTGTGGGTGGCGGCCATGTTCCGCCCACCTTCTTCCTTCTCTCGGTGCGGGACAGCGCCGCCAAATTCGCACGAGATAGAGAAGGAATTAGTACGACAAGCCGATCAAATAGTCACTTCACCTGCCAGAGTGATCCATTCGCCCATTTGCCCGTAAAGTCTATGCTCGCCCTTTACTCTGCATTACGATTCGTTTACCGAGCGTTGCTTCATCCCGCCGATTTACGCCGTGACCGCCGCGACCGAACCCCGCCCCGAGCGGGACCCACAGTTACGCGACCGCGCAGCCCCGGAGGAGACGGGAAGCCATGTCAGCCTGCGTCCCCACACGCGCCGCCGACCCGAACCGAACCGAGCGCACTCGTCCGCCCCACAGTCCGCCGCCGACGGGGCCCCGCGGATTCCGGATCGCGGGTGCCGATGTGTCAGCCTCGATCGCGGTCTTCCTGATCGCCCTGCCCCTGTCCCTGGGCATCGCACTCGCCACCGGCGCCCCCCTTCAGGCCGGCCTCGTCGCCGCGGCCGTGGGCGGACTGGTCGCCGGGCGGCTCGGCGGCTCCCCGCTCCAGGTGAGCGGACCGGCCGCCGGGCTCACCGTCGTCACCGCCGACCTCATCCAGCGCTACGGCTGGCGGACGACCTGCGCCATCACCGTCCTCGCCGGCCTTGTCCAACTGGGCCTGGGCTGCCTGCGCGTGGCCCGTGGCGCCCTCGCCGTCAGCCCCGCCATCGTGCACGGCATGCTCGCCGGGATCGGCGTCACCATCGCCGTCGCCCAGTTGCACATCATGCTCGGCGGCACACCGCAGAGTTCCGTCCCCGACAATCTCCGCGCGCTGCCCGCACAACTGGCGGACATGCGTCCCGCGTCGGTGTCCATGGGCGTGCTGACGCTGGGGTTGCTGCTGCTCTGGCCGAGGCTGCCCGGCCGGGCCGGACGCCTGCTGCGCATGGTCCCGGCCGCGCTCGTCGCCGTCGCCGGAGCAACCGCGGCCGCCGCCCTCGCCGGGCTCCGCCTGCCCAAGGTCGACCTGCCGTCATGGAGCAACCACGCCCTGGCCGGCCTGCCCGAGGGCCCCGCGCTCGGCCTGGCCGCCGCCGTGCTCACCACCACACTGGTGTGCAGCGTGCAGTCGCTGCTCGGCGCGGTCGCCGTGGACAAGCTTGTGGCCGGGCGGCCCGGCCAGTCCGCCCTGGTCGGGCGCTCCCGCCTCGACCGCGAACTGCTCGGGCAGGGCGCCGCCAACATCGTCTCCGGTTCGCTCGGCGGACTGCCCATCGCCGGTGTGGCCGTGCGGAGTTCGGCGAATGTGCACGCGGGTGCCGTCAGCCGGAACTCCACGATGCTCCACGGCGTTCTCGTAGTGATCGCCGCGCTGCTGATGGTCCCGATCCTGGAGCTCATCCCGCTCGCCTCGCTCGCCGCCCTGGTGATGGCCGTCGGCATCCAGATGGTCTCCCTGAACCACATCCGCACAGTGACCCGCCACCGGGAAGTCTGGGTCTACGCCGTCACCACCCTCGGCGTGGTCTCCCTCGGCGTCCTGGAGGGTGTGACGCTCGGCATCGCCATGGCCGTCGGCGTCGCCCTGCACCGCCTCACCCGCACCCGCATCACGCACGAAGAACGGAAAGGAGTCCATCACGTTCACGTCAGAGGGCAGTTGACGTTCCTCGCGGTGCCACGGCTCAGCCGGACCCTGCATCTCGTGCCCCACGGTGCCGACACCGTCGTCGAGCTGGACGGGTCGTTCATGGACCACGCGGCGTACGAGACGTTGCAGGACTGGCAGAAGACGCACACCGCGCAGGGCGGCACCGTCGAGATCACCGGCCGGCATCCCGGCACCCGCATCTCCGAGCCCCAGTCCGGCACCGACTGCCGTTGCCGGCCCTGGACGCCCTGGCGCAACCACCAGTGCGACGGCCCCCAGTCCGCACCCCCCGCCGAGAGGAACCCGGACGGGCCGGACCGCTCCGAGCCGGACCCGACAGGCGCCGGCGGAGCCAGTGGGCACGAACTCGCGCGTGGCATCAGCGCGTTCCAGCGCAACACCGCACCCCTCGTGCGCAGCGAGCTGGCCCGGCTGGCACGAGAGGGGCAGCGGCCTTCGCAGCTCTTCCTGACCTGCGCCGACTCCCGGCTGGTCACATCGATGATCACCTCCAGTGGTCCGGGCGACCTGTTCGTCGTGCGCAACGTGGGCAACTTCGTGCCACCCCCGGGCGAGGAGAGCGGAGACGACTCGGTGGCGGCCGCCACCGAGTACGCCGTGGACGTGCTCCGGGTGCGGTCCATCACGGTGTGCGGGCACTCGGGGTGCGGCGCCATGCAGGCGCTGCTCGACTCCGAGCTCGGTGGGGCCCGGACCCCGCTGAAGCGATGGCTGCGACACGGGTTGCCGAGCCTGGAGCGGATGGCCGACGCGAGTCTGCCCTGGGGCGGGCTGGCCGGGCGCTCCCCCGAGGACGCGGTCGAGCAGCTCAGCCTGACGAACGTCGTCCAGCAGCTGGAGCACCTGCGCGCCCACGACTCGGTCGCCCGGGCGCTCGACGAGGGATCCTTGGAGCTGCACGGGATGTACTTCCATGTGGGCGAGGCCGAGGCGTATCTGCTCACCGAGACGGATACCGGCGGCGTCTTCGACCGCGTACGGGAGTCGGACCTGACGGCGTGAGCCGGCCGCCGGGCCAGGGTGCGTTCCGGCTCGGCACCGATTGAGGGGGTGCCCCCGGTCGAGCCCGGGGCACCCGGTGGCCCGCCGCTCCGGACGGTTCCGGCCGACTGCCGACCGGCCGCTCACCAACCCACCCCGGCCGCACGCCCGACCACCCACCTCCCGCGAGCACACGAAGAGACGAGCACTCGAACCCGCGAACACGCCACGACCTTCCTCGGCCCACTCGATGTTCGGGTGACGGGCAGCACAGGCAGTGAACTTTCCCTGGTCGGCGTCCGTGGGTACGGATGACCCCGGTCCCCGACAGCACCGCCCAACAGGTCTAAACCAATCGGCGGTCGGCCCTTGTCATCGCACCCCCGGGTCTGATGAGCTGTGGCCTGGGACACAACGGACACCCTGGGAAAGGCAGATGCCGTGAGCAACGAAAGCCTGGCCAACCTGCTCAAGGAAGAACGCAGGTTCGCACCCCCCGCCGACCTGGCCGCGAACGCCAACGTCACGGCGGAGGCGTATGAGCAGGCCAAGGCTGACAGGCTCGGCTTCTGGGCCGAGCAGGCCCGTCGGCTGACCTGGGCCAAGGAGCCCACCGAGACCCTCGACTGGTCGAACCCGCCGTTCGCCAAGTGGTTCAAGGACGGCGAGCTCAACGTCGCCTACAACTGCGTCGACCGGCACGTGGAGGCCGGGCACGGCGACCGGGTCGCCATTCACTTCGAGGGCGAGCCCGGCGACAGCCGCGCGATCACCTACGCCGAGCTCAAGGACGAGGTCTCCAAGGCCGCCAACGCCCTTGTGGAGCTGGGAGTCCAGGCGGGCGACCGGGTCGCCGTCTACATGCCGATGATCCCCGAGACGGCGATCGCGATGCTGGCCTGCGCCCGGATCGGCGCCGCGCACTCGGTCGTCTTCGGCGGCTTCTCCTCGGACGCGCTCGCCACCCGCATCCAGGACGCCGACGCGCGCGTGATCATCACCTCCGACGGCGGCTACCGGCGCGGCAAGCCGTCCGCGCTCAAGCCGGCCGTGGACGAGGCCGTCGAGAAGGCGGGCATCGTCGAGCACGTCCTGGTCGTGCGCCGTACGGGCCAGGAGGTCGCCTTCACCGAGGGCCGTGACGTGTGGTGGCACGACCTGGTCGGACGGCAGAGCGCGGAGCACGCCCCGCAGGCCTTCAACGCCGAGCACCCGCTGTTCATCCTCTACACCTCGGGTACCACGGGTAAGCCGAAGGGCATCCTGCACACCTCCGGCGGCTACCTCACGCAGACCGCCTACACCCACCACGCCGTCTTCGACCTCAAGCCCGAGACGGACGTGTACTGGTGCACGGCCGACGTCGGCTGGGTCACCGGTCACTCGTACATCGTCTACGGCCCGCTGGCGAACGGCGCGACGCAGGTCATGTACGAGGGCACGCCCGACACGCCGCACCAGGGCCGCTTCTGGGAGATCGTCCAGAAGTACGGCGTCACGATCCTCTACACCGCGCCGACCGCGATCCGTACGTTCATGAAGTGGGGCGACGACATCCCCGCCAAGTTCGACCTGTCCAGCCTGCGCGTGCTGGGCTCGGTGGGCGAGCCGATCAACCCCGAGGCGTGGATCTGGTACCGCAAGAACATCGGCGGCGACCGCACCCCGGTCGTCGACACCTGGTGGCAGACCGAGACCGGCTCGATGATGATCACCCCGCTGCCGGGCGTGACCGCGACCAAGCCCGGCTCCGCGCAGACGCCACTGCCCGGCATCTGCGCGACCGTCGTCGACGACGAGGCCAACGAGGTGCCCCACGGGGGTGGCGGCTACCTGGTGCTGACCGAGCCGTGGCCGTCGATGCTGCGCACCATCTGGGGCGACGACCAGCGGTTCATCGACACCTACTGGTCGCGCTTCGAGGGCAAGTACTTCGCCGGTGACGGCGCCAAGAAGGACGACGACGGCGACATCTGGCTGCTCGGCCGGGTCGACGACGTCATGCTCGTCTCGGGGCACAACATCTCCACCACGGAGGTCGAGTCCGCGCTCGTCTCCCACCCCTCGGTCGCCGAGGCGGCCGTGGTCGGCGCGGCGGACGAGACGACCGGGCAGGCGATCGTCGCCTTCGTGATCCTGCGCGGCACGGCCTCCGAGACCGAGACCCTGGTCGACGAGCTGCGCGCCCACGTCGGCACCGCCCTCGGCCCGATCGCCAAGCCCAAGCGGATCCTGCCGGTGGCCGAGCTGCCCAAGACCCGCTCCGGCAAGATCATGCGCCGTCTGCTGCGGGACGTCGCCGAGAACCGCCAGCTGGGGGACGTCACCACGCTGACCGACTCCACGGTCATGGAGCTCATCCAGGCCAAGCTGCCCGCCGCGCCCAGCGAGGACTGATCACGCAACCGGCATGACGGAGCCGACCGAGGGCACCCTTCACCAGGTGCCCTCGGCCAGCGCGCACCGGCGGCGAAGACCACCGGATGCGCGCAGGCGTACGGTTACCTAAACTAAGCAAAACAAGTGCTCCATGGTGCGCCGGGAAGTCTGGTCGGCAGGTGCTCCGCCCTGCCCACCGACCGGAGGTCTCCACCCGTGACCGCGCCCCGCCCCACCACCACCCGCAAGGTCCTCGGCCGGCTGTCGCTGCCCGAGCGGACCTATGTGGCGAACGCACTGCGCACCGAGACCGTCGGCGGCGTGCTGCTGCTGGCCGCGGCGGTCATCGCGCTGCTCTGGGCGAACATCCCCGCGCTGCACGACAGCTACGAGAGTGTCGCCCACTTCCACCTGGGTCCCGCCGCCCTCGGCCTCGACCTGTCCGTCGCGCACTGGGCTGCCGACGGGTTGCTGGCGGTCTTCTTCTTCGTCGCCGGGATCGAACTCAAGCGGGAACTCGTGGCGGGCGACCTTCGCGACCCGAAGGCCGCCGCGCTGCCGGTCGTCGCCGCCCTGTGCGGCATGGCCGTACCGGCGCTCGTCTACACCGTCACCGCCGTCGCCGGAGGCGGCTCGCTGGCCGGCTGGGCCGTGCCGACCGCCACCGACATCGCGTTCGCGCTCGCCGTGCTCGCCGTCATCGGCACCTCTCTGCCGAGCGCGCTGCGGGCCTTCCTGCTCACCCTCGCCGTCGTCGACGACCTCTTCGCGATCCTGATCATCGCGGTCTTCTTCACCGCCGACCTGAACTTCGCCGCGCTCGGCGGCTCCGTCGCCGGGCTGCTGCTCTTCTGGCTGCTGCTGCGCGCGGGCGTACGCGGCTGGTACGTGTACGTGCCGCTCGCCCTCGTCGTCTGGGCGCTGATGTACAACAGCGGCGTCCACGCCACCGTCGCCGGTGTCGCCATGGGCCTGATGCTGCGCTGCCACCGCCACGAGGGCGAGGACCGCTCCCCCGGCGAGCGCATCGAGCACCTCGTGCGGCCGCTGTCGGCGGGGCTTGCGGTGCCGCTGTTCGCGTTGTTCAGCGCCGGTGTCGTGGTGTCAGGCGGGGCGCTCGCGGACGTGTTCACCAAGCCCGAGGCCCTCGGCGTCGTCCTCGGACTCGTCGTCGGCAAGGCGGTCGGCATCTTCGGCGGGACGTGGCTGGCGGCCCGTTTCACCCGCGCCTCGCTCAGCGACGACCTCGCCTGGGCGGACGTGTTCGCGGTGGCGAGTCTCGCCGGCATCGGCTTCACCGTGTCGCTGCTCATCGGTGAACTCGCCTTCGAAGGCGACCAGGCGATGACGAACGAGGTCAAGGCCGCCGTCCTGCTCGGCTCGCTGATCGCCGCGACACTCGCGACCGTTCTGCTGAAGATGCGGAACGCCAAGTACCGTCGGCTGTGGGCGGACGAGGAGCGCGACGAGGACGCGGACGGCGTCCCGGACGTCTACGAGGAGGACGACCCCGCCTACCACCTGCGGCTCGCCGCCCTCTACGAGCGCAAGGCCACCGAGCACCGCCGGATCGCCCGGGAGAAGGCAGCCGCGCGCCAGGGGCTTGCCGAAGTACCGGGCGGGGCAGGCGAGGACCACCACCGTCCGGCATGATCTGACGAGACGGTACAAAAGACGGGACCGTACGCAGTCGGACCGTGCCCGGCCCGACGACTGTGGCGGGTCAGGAACAAGACGCGGACAACGGACCGTACGCAGAAGAGGGAGACCGCGATGAGCGCACCCGACGGCAGCCCGGTCGGCGCCGAACGCAGCATCGGCCAGCTGTTCGCCTCGGCGACAGCGGAAATGTCGGCGCTGGTGCACGACGAGATCGCGCTGGCGAAGGCGCAGCTCAAGCAGGACGTGAAGCGCGGCGCGACCAGCGGCGGCGCCTTCTCCGCGGCCGGCGCGGTGCTGATCTTCTCCCTGCCGATGCTGAACTTCGCGCTGGCGTACGGCATCCGCACCTGGAGCGACTGGAACCTCGCGGTCTGCTTCCTGCTGTCGTTCGCGGCGAACGTGCTGGTCGCGCTCGTCCTCGCGTTGGTCGGCATCCTCTTCGCGAAGAAGGCCAAGAAGAGCAAGGGCCCGCAGAAGGTCGCGGCTTCGATGAAGGAGAGCGCGGTCGTGCTGCAGAAGGCCAAGCCGCACCCGCGTCCCGAGGTCCCGCAGGACCGGGTCCCCGAGGCGATCGAGGCTGTGGCACGCTCGTCCTCATGACGGACCCCGACACACCCCCGGCACCACCGGCTCCGGCCGTCCTGCTCGACGGCCCCTGGAGCCATCGCGACGTCGCCGCCAACGGCGCCCGTTTCCACATCGCCGAGCTGGGCGACGGGCCGCTGGTGCTGCTGCTGCACGGCTTCCCGCAGTTCTGGTGGACGTGGCGGCACCAACTGGTGGCGCTCGCCGACGCGGGTTTCCGGGCCGTCGCCATGGACCTGCGGGGCGTCGGCGGCAGCGACCGCACGCCGCGCGGCTACGACCCCGCCAACCTCGCGCTCGACGTCACCGGCGTCATCCGCTCCCTCGGCGAGCCGGATGCCGCTCTGGTCGGCCACGACCTGGGCGGATACCTCGCGTGGACGGCGGCGGCGATGCGCCCCAAGCTGGTGCGGCGGCTGGCGGTCGCGTCCATGCCGCACCCGCGGCGCTGGCGCTCGGCCATGCTGAGAGACGTCAAGCAGAGCCGCGCCGGTTCACACATCTGGGGGTTCCAGCGGCCCTGGATCCCGGAGCGGCAGCTCACCGCCGACGACGGGGCGCTCGTGGCGGAGCTGATCCAGGAGTGGTCCGGGCCGCGCCCGCCCGAGGACGAGGCGCTGGAGGCGTACCGCCGCGCCATGTGCATCCCGTCCGCGGCGCACTGCGCGGTCGAGCCGTACCGCTGGATGGTGCGCTCCCTGGCCCGCCCGGACGGCATCCAGTTCAACCGGCGGATGAAGCGGCCCGTGCGCGTGCCGACCCTCCATCTGCACGGCTCGCTCGACCCGGTGATGCGCACGCGCAGCGCGGCCGGGTCCGGCGAGTACGTCGAAGCCCCCTACCGCTGGCGTCTGTTCGACGGCCTCGGTCACTTCCCGCACGAGGAGGACCCGGTCGCGTTCTCCTCGGAACTCATCAACTGGCTGCGGGATCCCGAACCCGACCGGTGACCGGCCGGCCCGCCCGGTACCGGCACCCCGGCACCCGGCACCGCCACCGGCACGTGAACGCTTGTCCTACGAACGGCCACTTGCCCGGCGCATAGGCCAATTGGACGCTCCGGGCGCGGTTATCGACCATGCGGCGGGGGCACACGTCGGGGTATGGGCTGGACGCACGACTACAGTGACGCAACCCGCAATCGCCGCTCGGCGAGCGGTACGAACCCTCACCGGCGAAGCGGCGCACCGCAGATGGTGACCGCGGATCCCAGGGTGGGGATCCCGCGCATCCTCCGCCGCCGGGCCCGCTGGGTCTCCGTACGTCTGCGCCACACACGTGACTGAGGCGCCACCCGCGCGAGTGACGCCCCGACCGCCGCTGCCTCGGCACCGCGCCTAGTGCTGTGACCGGAAAGGTCTGCCGGAAAGCTTGCGGCGTCCGGTGCGGTGCATCGCAAGGCGGAGCATCGCCCGCGTACTGGACGTACTTCGGGTGATGCGACAACGCGGCGAGGTGCCGTGCCGGGCGTCGCAAGCCGGTGAACCTTTCCGGTCGCAGCACTAGAGCGCGCAGCTGTCGCTTCCCACCTGCTGGTTGGCGGTGCGCCCCTTGGTGATGTCCTCCTGGATCTCGTCCACGGTCAGCGCGTACCCGGTCTCGGCGTCGTCGAGGGACTTGGCGAACACCACGCCGTAGACCTTGCCGTCGGGGGTGAGCAGCGGGCCGCCGGAGTTGCCCTGGCGGACGGTCGCGAACAGGGAGTAGACGTCGCGGCGGACCGTGCCGCGGTGGTAGATGTCCGGGCCGTTGGCCGAGATGCGGCCACGCACGCGTGCGGCCCGCACGTCGTACGCCCCGTTCTCCGGGAAGCCCGCGACGATCGCGCCGTCGCCGCTGCTCGCGTCCTTCTCGGTGAACCGCAGTGCGGGTGCCTTGAGATTCGGCACGTCGAGGACGGCGATGTCGCGCCGCCAGTCGTAGAGCACGACCTGGGCGTCGTACTTCCTGCCCTCGCCGCCTATCTGCACCGTCGGCTCGTCGACTCCGCCCACCACGTGCGCGTTGGTCATCACGCGGCGGTCGGAGAAGACGAAGCCGGTGCCCTCCAGGACCTTGCCGCAGCTCGGGGCCGTGCCCATGACCTTGACGATGGAACGCTGGGCGCGGCTGGCCACCGGGCTGTCGGCCAGCGCCGGGTCCGGGGGCCGGACGTCGGTGATCGGCTCGTTGGAGAACGGGCTGAAGACCTGCGGGAAGCCGTTCTGCGCGAGGACGGAGGAGAAGTCCGCGAACCAGGTGGCCGCTTGGTCCGGCAGGGCCTGCGAGACGCCCAGCAGCACCTTGGAGCTGCGGACCTCCTTGCCGAGCGTGGGCAGCGTCGTGCCCGCGAGGGCCGAGCCGATCAGCCAGGCGACCAGGAGCATCGCCATGACGTTGACCAGGGCGCCGCCGGTGGCGTCGAGTGCCCGGGCCGGGGACCAGGTGATGTGCCGGCGCAGCTTGTTGCCGAGGTGGGTGGTGAGGGCCTGGCCGACGGAGGCGCAGACGATGACGACGACGACCGCGATGACGGCGGCGGTCGTGTTCACCTCCGCGTTGTCCGTCAGCGCGTCCCAGATGACGGGCAGCACGTAGACCGCGACGAGGCCGCCGCCCAGGAAGCCGATCACCGACAGGATGCCGACGACGAACCCCTGGCGGTACCCCACGACCGCGAACCACACGGCGGCGACCAGCAACAAGATGTCCAGCACGTTCACGGAGGCCACCCTGTCATGCGCGCCAGTCGAGGGGGACCTGCTTCTCGCGGTCCCAGGGCCGCTCCCAGCCCGCGAAGTGCAGCAGCCGGT
Organism: Streptomyces cahuitamycinicus; assembly: GCF_002891435.1. GTDB lineage: Bacteria > Actinomycetota > Actinomycetes > Streptomycetales > Streptomycetaceae > Streptomyces > Streptomyces cahuitamycinicus. The sequence continues at coordinate 21,958 of NZ_POUC01000027.1, read as the reverse complement.
CGATGATTCCGGCCGTGAAACCCCAGACAAGGGCGGATTCGACCAGAAATGCCGGACCTCGGTGGCCGCTGGGGTGGACGGTGGTGGCCCGGTTGGCGGGATCCGTGAGATCCACCACGGGGACGGTGAAGACCCTGGCGGTCTCGTTCGGATCGACGACCCCGACCGGGCTCGGCTCCCGCCACCAGCCCAGTACCGGAGTGACGACGAAGCCGCTGACCGGGATGTAGAGCCGGGGCAGGGCGCCGAAGAGCTGCACGCCGGAGGGATCGAGGCCGGTCTCCTCCTCCGCCTCGCGCAGGGCGGCACGCAGCGGGCCGTCACCGGACGGGTCGCCGTCCTCCGGGTCGAGGGCACCGCCCGGGAAGGAGGGCTGGCCGGGGTGCGAGCGGAGGGAGCTCGCACGCTCCATGAGCAGCAGCTCCGGCCCGTGCGTGCCCTCACCGAACAGGACCAGCACGGCGGACTGCCGCCCGGCGCCGTCCTCCGGCGGAAGGAACCGGCTCAGCTGCCCCGGCCGGACGGTCTCCACGGCGTGCACCACCGGGTCCAGCCAGCCGGGCAGCCCGTCCTTGCTCAACGCCACCGGGCCGTCCTGTGTGTCGCTCGCGCGCGTCATCGCCACCCCCGTCGTCCTGCCGCATCCAACGCGCGACGGCCCCGAGATCGTTCCGCGAGCGGCCGGGATCCCCTGAACGGGCGGCGCGTCAGGCCCCCAGGGGGGCGCACCGGGCCGCTCGGGCGGCGGATCGGATGTTTCAGGCGGTCCGGGCGGTCCGGGCGGCTCATCCGGCCCCCAGCGGCGGCGCCGGTGTGCCGCCCGCGTCCAGGTAGGCCTGCGGCGGCTTCAGACGCTGGCCCGGGAAGCCGCCCTTCTCGTACTTGAGGAGCTTCTTCGCCTTCTCCGGGTCGGTCTCGCCCTCGCCGTACGCCGGGCAGAGCGGGGCGATCGGGCAGGCGCCGCACGCGGGCTTGCGGGCGTGGCAGATGCGGCGGCCGTGCCAGATCACGTGGTGCGAGAGGTCCGTCCAGTCACTCTTGGGGAAGAGCGCGCCGACGGCCGCCTCGATCTTGTCCGGGTCACTCTCACCGGTCCACCGCCAGCGGCGCACCAGGCGCTGGAAGTGCGTGTCCACGGTGATGCCGGGGCGGCCGAAGGCATTGCCCAGCACGACGAACGCGGTCTTGCGGCCCACGCCGGGCAGCTTGACGAGGTCTTCCAGCCGACCGGGAACCTCACCGCCGAAGTCCTCCACCAGGGCCTTCGACAGCCCTATCACCGATTTCGTCTTGGCCCGGAAGAAACCGCACGGGCGGAGGATCTCCTCCACCTCCTCGGGGTTGGCGGCGGACAGGTCCTCCGGGGTCGGGTACTTGGCGAAGAGGGAGGGTGTCGTCTGGTTGACGCGCAGGTCGGTCGTCTGGGCGGACAGGACGGTGGCGACGACCAGTTGGAATGGGTTCTCGAAGTCCAGCTCGGGGTGTGCGTACGGAAAGACCTCGGCGAGCTCGCGGTTGATGCGGCGGGCCCGGCGGACCAGGGCGGTACGCGACTCGTCACCCGGCGGGTGGACGACGGTCCTGGCGGGGGCGGTGCCCTTGATGCGGGCCGTGGCCTTCTTGGGCGCGACCGCGACCTTCTTGGCGGCGGGCGCCTTCTTCACGGCAGCGCCCTTCGCGGCCTTCTTCGCGGAGGCGCCCTTCGTCGTGGACGCGGGCTCCTTCCCGGAAGCGGTCTTCTTCGCTGGCGCGGCCCTCCTCGCGGAGGCGGCCTTCTTCACCGGCTCCGCCTTGTTCCGTTTCGCCGTTTTCCTACCGCCATCGGGGCTCTGTTCGCCCACAGCGGAATTGCGACGTACAACCACCCGCGCAGCCCCCTCGGCCTGTGCTCTCACCGGCGATTTGGACACCCGGCCAGCCTAAGGCCCGGCACCGACATCCGCCCCGGCCCCTGAGGACCGGCGCCCAATTGGACCCCTGCCGCGTACCCCGGGACACGTGTGCGGCATCCTTGTGACAGATCACACTGTTTGGACTGCCCGACAAAATGGGCACCACGGTCCCTCGGTACACGGGGGAGCAAGACCCCCTGAGCAGGTCGACAAGGAGAGAACTCGTGGACGACGTTCTGCGGCGCAATCCGCTCTTCGCGGCGCTCGATGACGAGCAGGCCGCGGAGCTCCGCGCCTCCATGAGTGAGGTGACCCTCGCCCGCGGTGACTCGCTGTTCCATGAGGGCGACCCCGGAGACCGCCTGTACGTGGTCACAGAGGGCAAGGTGAAGCTCCACCGCACGTCCCCCGACGGCCGCGAGAACATGCTGGCCGTGGTCGGCCCCAGCGAGCTCATCGGCGAGCTGTCGCTGTTCGACCCGGGCCCCCGCACCGCGACCGCCACGGCACTGACCGAGGTCAAGCTGCTCGGCCTCGGCCACGGCGACCTCCAGCCCTGGCTGAACGCCCGCCCGGAGGTGGCCACGGCGCTCCTGCGCGCCGTCGCACGCCGGCTCCGCAAGACCAACGACGCGATGTCGGACCTCGTCTTCTCGGACGTCCCAGGCCGCGTCGCCCGCGCCCTGCTCGACCTGTCGCGCCGGTTCGGCGTGCAGTCCGAGGAGGGCATCCACGTCGTGCACGACCTCACGCAGGAAGAGCTGGCCCAGTTGGTCGGCGCGTCCCGCGAGACGGTCAACAAGGCCCTCGCGGACTTCGCCCAGCGCGGCTGGCTGCGCCTGGAGGCCCGCGCCGTGATCCTCCTGGACGTGGAACGCCTCGCCAAGCGCTCACGCTGACCGCACACCTGGCCGTACGTCATCGGGCCCCGTCTCCTCGCGAGACGGGGCCCGACGTCGTCAAGGAAGCGGAAAGCGCGACCTACGACGGCCCTGCCCCCGGCATGTGGCTTCCTCGCCCGGGCGGGCTTCTCGGTCACTGGATCGCCGGAGAGTACGTGCCCGGGGTCAAAGGGCCGCCTCCTTGAGAGCGCTGGCCGCCTCCCTTGGGGCTCCGGCCGCGTCCTGAGGGCCCTAGATGAGCCCGTGATCCTCCAGATAGTCCATCTGCGCCCGTACCGAGAGTTCCGCCGCCGGCCACAGGGAGCGGTCCACGTCCGCGTAGACGTGGGCCACGACCGCGGGCGGGGTGCGGTAGCCGTCCTCCACGGCCGTTTCCACCTGGGCGAGGCGGGTGGCGCGGTGGGCGAGGTAGTACTCGACGGCGCCCTGGGCGTCGTCCAGGACGGGGCCGTGGCCGGGCAGGACGGTGTGGACGCCGTCGTCGACCGTGAGGGAGCGCAGGCGGCGCAGGGAGTCCAGGTAGTCGCCGAGGCGTCCGTCGGGGTGGGCCACGACCGTCGTGCCGCGGCCGAGGACCGTGTCGCCGGTGAGGACCGCCCGGTCGGCCGGGAGGTGGAAGCAGAGGGAGTCGGAGGTGTGACCTGGGGTCGGTACGACGCGCAGTTCCAGTCCGCCGGTGGTGATGACGTCTCCGGCGGCCAGGCCCTCCCCGCCCAGCCGCAGTGCCGGGTCGAGGGCACGCACCCGCGTGGCGGTCAGTTCGGCGAACCGGGCGGCGCCCTCCGCGTGGTCGGGGTGGCCGTGGGTCAGCAGGGTCAGGGCGACGCGCTTGCCGGCCTGCTCGGCCGTGGCGACGACCTGGCGCAGGTGCCCGTCGTCCAGCGGACCCGGGTCGACCACCACGGCCAGGTCCGAGCCGGGCTCGGAGACGATCCAGGTGTTCGTGCCGTCCAGGGTCATAGCCGACGCGTTGGGGGCCAGGACGTTCACGGCCCGCGCGGTGGCGGGCCCCGAGAGGACCCCGCCGCGGGGCTGGCCGGGAAGGGCGCTTGCGTCCGTCATGCGGTTGCTCCACCGGTCGCGATGTGCTTGGTGAACTCGTCGTGGCCCGGCCAGGAGAGCACGATCTCCCCGTCCGCCAGGCGGGCGGTGGCCAGGACGGGCGTGAGGTCACGCTCCGGGGCGGCGTCGAGCGCCCCGGCGGCCGTCCCGTACGCCGTCAGCTGACGCAGGGTCGCGATCGTCGGCGGCATCATCAGCAGCTCGCCCTTGTCGTACCCGGCCGCCGCCTCGTGCGGGGCGATCCACACCGTGCGGTCGGCCTCCGTGGAGGCGTTCCGGGTGCGCTGCCTCTCGGGAAGCGCGGCCACGAAGAACCAGGTGTCGTAGCGGCGGGACTCGAACTCCGGGGTGATCCAGCGGGTCCAGGCGCCGAGCAGGTCGGAGCGCAGGACCAGGCCGCGGCGGTCCAGGAACTCCGCGAAGGACAGGTCCCGGGCGACCAGGGCGGCCCGGTCCGCCTCCCAGTCGGCACCCGTGGTGTCACCGACGACCGAGTCGGCGCCCGGCCCGGCCAGCAGCACGCCCGCCTCCTCGTACATCTCGCGTACGGCCGCGCAGACGATCGCCTGGGCCGCCGTCTCGTCGACGTCGAGCCGGTCCGCCCACCACGCGCGCGTGGGGCCCGCCCAGCGGACGTGGTGGTCGTCGTCGCGCGGGTCGACACCGCCGCCCGGATACGCGTACGCGCCTCCCGCGAAGGCCATGGAGGCGCGTCTGCGCAGCATGTGGACGGCCGTGCCACTGCCGGTGTCCTTCAGGAGCATGACGGTGGCCGCGCGCTTCGGGGTCACCGGGGTGAGGGTGCCGGCCGCGAGTGCGCGGATGCGGTCCGGCCACTCCGGGGGGTACCACTGACCGTTCGCCATGGGCGCGAGGCTATCCCGTGACGGGCGGATGTTCGAGTGGCCACCGGAGCCGGATCCCGCAGCTGAGGCCCCCGAAGAGGGTGCTACGCGAGCTCGACCTGGATCTCGACCTCGACCGGTGCGTCCAGCGGCAGCACCGCCACGCCCACCGCGCTGCGCGCGTGCACGCCCTTGTCGCCGAGGACCTCGCCGAGCAGCTCGCTCGCGCCGTTCAGCACCGCGGGCTGGCCCGTGAAGTCCGAGGCCGAGGCCACGAAGCCGACGACCTTCACCACGCGCGCGATGCGGTCCAGGTCACCGGCGACGGATTTCACGGCGGCCAGGGCGTTCAGCGCACACGTGCGTGCCAGCTCCTTGGCCTCCTCCGGGGTGACCTCGGCACCGACCTTGCCGGTGACCGGAAGCTTGCCGTCCACCATCGGGAGCTGCCCGGCGGTGTAGACGTACGGCCCGGACTGCACGGCCGGCTGGTAGGCGGCGAGCGGCGGGACCACGTCGGGCAGGCTCAGGCCGAGCTCGGCCAGCTTCGCCTCGACGGCGCCCACTACTGCTTCTCCCGCTTCAGGTAGGCGACGAGCTGCTCGGGGTTGTTCGGCCCGGGCACGACCTGGACGAGCTCCCAGCCGTCCTCGCCCCAGGTGTCCAGAATCTGCTTCGTGGCGTGGACGAGCAGCGGCACGGTTGAGTATTCCCACTTGGTCATGCGGCCGACTCTAGCCGCTGGCGGGCAGGGCCCACGCGGCCGACTACGGCACCGGTTATCCACAGCCTCCCGCGTAGCCCGGGCACGAACTGGTTAGGCTCGAATACGTGAGCAGGCTCCAGGTCGTCAGTGGCAAGGGCGGTACCGGCAAGACCACGGTGGCCGCGGCCCTAGCGCTGGCCCTGGCCACGGAGGGGAAGCGGACGCTTCTCGTCGAGGTCGAGGGCCGTCAGGGCATCGCGCAGCTCTTCGAAACGGAAGCGCTGCCTTATGAGGAACGGAAAATCGCGGTAGCACCCGGGGGCGGGGAGGTGTACGCACTCGCCATCGACCCCGAACTGGCCCTTCTGGACTACCTCCAGATGTTCTACAAGCTGGGCAGCGCCGGACGGGCCCTGAAGAAGCTCGGCGCGATCGACTTCGCCACCACCATCGCGCCCGGCCTCAGGGACGTCCTCCTGACCGGCAAGGCGTGCGAGGCGGTGCGGCGCAAGGAGCGCAGCGGGCGGTTCACCTACGACTACGTCGTCATGGACGCCCCGCCGACCGGGCGGATCACGCGCTTTTTGAACGTGAACGACGAGGTCGCGGGACTCGCCAAGATCGGCCCGATACACAATCAGGCGCAGGCCGTGATGCGGGTGCTGAAGTCGTCCGAGACGGCCGTGCACCTGGTGACGCTGCTGGAGGAGATGCCCGTCCAGGAGACCGTGGACGGCATCGCCGAGCTGCGTTCGGCCCGGCTGCCGGTGGGGCGGATCATCGTGAACATGGTCCGGCCGGAGGTGTTGGACGAGACCGATCTGGAACTCGTACGGACGGTCCCGCGTTCCACTGTCGCGCGGTCCCTGTCGTCCGTGGGGCTCGGCGGGGCGCGGCGCGGCGGGCACGCCGAGCGGCTGGTGGACCCGTTGCTCACGCAGGCCGAGGAGTACGCCGAGCGGTACACGCTGGAGCACGAGCAGCGCGCGGTCCTGGCCGAACTGGGCCTGCCGTCGCACGAACTGCCGCTGTTCGCCGAGGGCATGGACCTGGCGGGGCTGTACGAGCTGGCCCGTGAGCTGCGCGAGCAGGGCGTGTCATGAACCAGCACAGACAGGCAATGCCGGAACGGTCCGCGAGGCCCGCACGGCCAGCAGGGTCAGCAGGGTCAGCAGGGCTCGCACGGCCGACGAGGTCCGCACGGCCGGCAAGGCCTCCACGGTCCGCACGGCCAGCGAAGCCCGCACGGCCGGCAAAGCCCGTCATGAGTCGGAAGCAGGGGATGTCATGAGTCGTCCGGACCCGGCCCACCACCGTCTGTCGCCGCCGCGTCTGCTCGATGTCGATCCGCTGCTGGAGGACCCGAAGACCAGGATCGTGGTCTGCTGCGGCTCGGGCGGGGTCGGCAAGACCACGACCGCGGCGGCCCTGGGCCTGCGCGCCGCCGAGCGGGGCCGCAAGGTGGTCGTCCTGACCATCGATCCGGCACGCCGGCTCGCCCAGTCGATGGGCATCGACTCGCTGGACAACACCCCCCGCCGGGTGAAGGGCATCGACGACTCCGCGGGCGGCGAACTGCACGCGATGATGCTCGACATGAAGCGCACCTTCGACGAGATCGTCGAGGCGCACGCGGACCCCGAGCGGGCCGCCGCCATCCTGGGCAACCCCTTCTACCAGTCGCTCTCGGCGGGCTTCGCGGGCACGCAGGAGTACATGGCGATGGAGAAGCTCGGGCAGCTGCGCTCCCGGGACGAGTGGGACCTGATCATCGTCGACACCCCGCCGTCCCGCTCGGCGCTGGACTTCCTGGACGCGCCCAAGCGGCTCGGCTCGTTCCTGGACGGCCGGCTGATCCGGCTGCTGACGGCACCGGCGAAGCTGGGCGGCCGGGCCGGGATGAAGTTCCTGAACGTCGGGATGTCGATGATGACCGGGACCCTCGGCAAGCTGCTCGGCGGTCAGCTCCTCAAGGACGTCCAGACGTTCGTGTCCGCGATGGACACGACCTTCGGCGGCTTCCGCACCCGCGCGGACGCGACGTACAAGCTGCTCCAGGCGCCCGGCACGGCGTTCCTCGTGGTCGCGGCGCCGGAGCGGGACGCGCTGCGCGAGGCCGCGTACTTCGTGGAACGCCTGGCCGCGGAGGACATGCCGCTCGCCGGTCTGGTGCTCAACCGGGTGCACGGCAGCGGCGCCGACCGGCTGTCGGCCGAGCGGGCACTCGCCGCCGCGGAAAATCTTGAAGAGCCCCGCATTGTGGATCAGGAGGGCGGGAAAGCAGTACTTCGTAACTCCCCCGAAGCACAGGACAGTTCAGACTCTCCCACGCCCGGAACACCAGATGGGGCTCCGGCATCGGCTCCCGATGGTGGCTCCCCCACCGAGGACACCGAGCACGCCGAGAACACCGAGGACACCGAGCGGTCCGTCGACCAGCTCACGGCAGGCCTGCTGAGGTTGCACGCCGATCGCATGCAGCTGCTCTCTCGTGAGCAGCGCACGCGTGACCGCTTCACCGCGCTGCACCCCGAGGTGGCCGTGACGGAAGTGGCCGCACTGCCCGGCGACGTGCACGACCTCACGGGACTGCGCACCATCGGCGACCGGCTCGCGGCCGACGAGCGCGAGCTGCCCGACCCCGCCGACCAGCCGGAACCGCCTGAGGCGACTGCTGAGGGCAACCCGGCGAGCGCGCGGGGCACCTGAGCCACTGCCAGGAACGCGCGGGTGATGGCGAAGGGCCCGGACAGAGCCCTCAGACCACAGAGCCCTCAGACCAGGGCCCACCAGGGCCTGGGGAGCTCCCGGGAGGGACTCCTCAGCTCACCGCCGCGTAGTTCTCGTAGATCTCGTCGTCGTCGAGGGGCAGAACACCGCACCCCCGCTCGTACTCCGTACGCGCCGTCTCCAGCAGCCGGCGCCAGGAGGTCACCGTGGGGCGCCTGCGCAGCAGTGCGCGGCGCTCCCGCTCCGTCATGCCTCCCCACACACCGAACTCGACGCGGTTGTCGAGCGCGTCGGCCAGGCACTCCGTGCGCACCGGGCAACCGGTGCACACCGCCTTGGCCCTGTTCTGCGCTGCTCCTTGAACGAACAGTTCATCCGGATCGGTAGTGCGGCAGGCCGCCTGCGCACTCCAGTCGACTACCCAGCCCATACCGGCGCCGTCCTCTCCCGAATCGAGGCTCCCCCACGGCGGCAGCGGCATATTCACCGCCGCCAGTTGAGGACGTTACGGAAGGTGGGCACAGCGCAACACCCCCTTCGGGCCCAATCTTGAATGGCCCGAACGGACTATGGGTAAGCGGCAGATCACCCGGGGGAGTGAGCTGGCGGCATACGTAACTTTCCCGGCAAAGCAGGACAGTTCACCTGCGTCACAACGGACGCCGTATGACACACAAGGCGGATTCGGACACGGCCCCACCAAAAAAGTTGGGGAACACCCAGAACGATTCGGGGTCGCCGGACGTATTGATACGTGACCTCACTGCTGTGACAGTTGAGAGCAGCTTAGGCCAAGGCCTATACGCCTGTCCGGCGAATGAGAACGTAGGCTGCCCTCATGCCAAACAAGCGCTCGGGCGGTGGTCTGTCTCCCACGCAGCAGGCCGCCAAGTTCCTCGGTGTCAGTGTCCTCGCGGGAGCCGTACTGGCCGGCATCGCGCTGCCGGCGGTGGGCGCGCTGGGACTTGCGGCCAAGGGATCGGTCGAGAGCTTCGACGACCTCCCGGCCACCATGAAGGCCCCGCCGCTCAGCCAGCGCACCACGATCCTCGACACCGACGGCGGCCAGATCGCCACGGTCTACTCGCGCGACCGTACGGTGGTCCCCCTCAAGGACATCTCGCCGTACATGCAGAAGGCGATCGTCGCGATCGAGGACTCGCGCTTCTACCAGCACGGTGCGGTCGACCTGAAGGGCGTCCTGCGCGCCCTCAACAAGAACGCCCAGACCGGCGGAGTCTCCGAGGGCGCCTCCACCCTGACGCAGCAGTACGTGAAGAACGTCTTCGTCGAGGAGGCGGGCAACGACCCGACCAAGGTCGCGCAGGCCACCCAGCAGACCATCGGCCGCAAGATCCGCGAGCTCAAGTACGCGATCCAGGTCGAGGAGGAGCTGGGCAAGAAGAAGATCCTCGAGAACTACCTGAACATCACGTTCTTCGGCCAGCAGGCCTACGGCGTCGAGGCCGCGGCCCAGCGCTACTTCTCCAAGTCCGCCAAGGACCTCAGCCTGGAGCAGTCCGCCCTGCTCGCCGGCATTGTCCAGTCGCCCAGCCGGTACGACCCGGTCAACGACGAGACGGAGGCCACCAAGCGCCGCAACACCGTGCTGCAGCGCATGGCGGCCGTCGGCGACATCTCCAGGGCGCAGGCCGCCGACGCGATGAAGGCACCGCTCGGCCTGAAGGTCAGCAAGCCCAAGAACGGCTGCATCACGGCGGCCAAGGGCGCGGGCTTCTTCTGCGACTACGTGCGCGAGGTCTTCCTGACCGACCCGGTCTTCGGCAAGACCAGGGAGCAGCGCGCCAAGATCTGGAACCAGGGCGGTCTCACCATCCGCACGACCATGGACCCGCAGGCCCAGAACGCGGCGCAGCGGTCCATCAAGGAGCACGTCTACAAGAGCGACGAGGTGGCCACCGCCGCCTCCCTCGTCCAGCCCGGCACCGGCAAGATCCTCGCCATGGGCCAGTCGCGTCCGTACGGCTTCAAGAAGAACGAGACGCAGATCAACCTGTCCGTCGACCAGTCGATGGGCGGCGGCATGGGCTACCAGCCCGGTTCGACGTTCAAGCCGATCGTGGCCGCCGCGGCCATCGAGGACGGCATGCCGGCGAACAAGGTGTACTCGTCGCCATACCAGATGGCGTACCCGAGCCCGGTCTCGGCCTGTGACGGCAAGCGGTGGGTGAACGACCCCAGCAGCCCGGCCAAGCTGGAGAACGAGAACTCCTCGGAGGTCGGCCCGTACGACATGCGGGAGGCGACCGCCAAGTCGGTCAACACCTACTACGTGCAGATGATCAGCGACATCGGCATCTGCCCGGTGACGAAGATGTCGAAGAAGATGGGCGTCGTGCGGGCCGACGGCGACAAGATGCCGCAGGTGCCCTCGATCGCCCTCGGCACCCAGGAGATGTCCCCGCTGACCATGGCGAACGCGTACGCCACCTTCGCCTCGCGCGGCATGTACTGCACGCCGGTCGCCATCGAGTCGGTCAGCCGGCGGGTCGGGGACAAGACCTCGTCGCTCCCGGTTCCGAAGTCGACCTGCTCGCGCGCCATGTCGGAGAACACCGCGGACACGATCAACACGCTGCTGAAGGGCGTCGTCGAGGACGGCACGGGCAAGAAGGCCGGGCTCGGCAGCCGCCCCAGCGCCGGTAAGACCGGTACGACGGACGAGCGCTACGCGGCCTGGTTCGTGGGCTACACGCCGAACATGGCCGGTGCCGTGTGGGTCGGCGACCCCGCGCACAAGCGGAAGATGGTCAACATCACCATCGGCGGCCGGTCGCACAGCAAGGTCTTCGGTGGTGAGGTTCCCGGCCCGATCTGGGGCGACATGATGACCGGCGCGCTGGAGGGCAAGCCCGTCGAGGACTTCAACACCGTCCACATCCCCGACAGCAAGCCGCGGGACCGCGGTGACGGGGACGACGACGGTGGCGGCCGCGACGACGGTGGCAACGGCGACGACGACGGCTTCATCGGTGGCCTGGTCGGCGGCAACAACAACGGCGGAGGCGGCGGCGAGCCCTTCCCGACGCCCTCGTTCTCCATCCCGGAGGGCTTCATCCGGGGCCAGAGCAACGGCGGCGGCAACGGCAACGGCGGCCGGTTCGGCTGAGCCGCGGGCGTACCGGAACGCGCCCGACGGGGCCAGGCCCCTCTTGCCGGCGTGAGTGAGAGGGTGCGTGCCGGAACGCGGCCCGAGACGGCCCGGAGTGCCCGAACGCGCCGAAGGGAACGGCCCCCTCTCACCCGCGTGGGTGAGAGGGGGCCGTTCCCGTCCGCCTGAAGGGCCAGCCGGCCGGCAGCGCCTCCGGGCGCCCGGTCAGCGGGCCTCCGGGACAATCACCAGGCCAGCGGGCCTCTGGGGCGAGCGCAGGTCAGCGGGGCTCTGGGACATTCACCAGGCCAGCGGGCCTCTGGGACGATCGCCAAGTCAGCCGGCCAGCAGCTTCTTCACCGCGGTGGCGACGCGGCCGCCCTCGGCCTGCCCGGCCACCTTCGGGTTCACGATCTTCATGACCGCGCCCATGGCCCGCGGCCCCTCGGCACCGGCCGCCTTCGCCTCCTCGACGGCCTGGGCGACGATCTCCTGGAGCTGCTCGTCCGACAGCTGCTGCGGCAGGTACGCGGCGAGAACCTCGCCCTCCGCCTTCTCCCGCTCGGCCTGCTCGGCACGGCCACCCTGAGCGAAGGCGTCGGCCGCCTCACGCCGCTTCTTCGCCTCCCGGGTGATCACCTTCTGCACCTCGTCGTCGGAGAGCACGCGCTTCTCCTTGCCCGCGACCTCCTCCTTGGTGATCGCGGCGAGCGTCAGCCGGAGCGTCGAGGAGCGCAGCTCGTCGCGCTCCTTGATCGCAACGTTGAGGTCGTCCTGCAGCTTCGACTTGAGCGTGGTCATGGAGTCGATTGTCGCAGGTGCGGGAGGAAGAGCGCCCCTTCATTTAAGAAGCCGCGTAGTGGGCCGTGCAGGGAGCTGTGGCCGAAGGACCGGTGCCGTCAGGGGATTTCGGGCGCCGCCCGGGCACGGACGACGGCCGGGGTCTGACACGATGGGTCGTATGCACGCGCGATACGGAGTCCCCCTGGGAATCGCGGCGGCTGGCGCCGCCGGTCTGTTGTACGCAGCGGGCTTCGAGGCCCGCTCCTTCCGCCTGCGCCGGGTCACCGTCCCGGTCCTGCCCCCGGGAATGCGCCCCCTGCGTGTGCTGCAGGTCTCCGACATCCACATGGTCGGAGACCAGCGCAAGAAGCAGCGCTGGCTGCGGTCGCTGGCGGGCCTGCGCCCCGACTTCGTGATCAACACGGGCGACAACCTGTCCGACCCGGAGGGCGTCCCCGAGGTCCTGGACGCGCTCGGCCCCCTGATGGAGTTCCCGGGCGCATACGTCTTCGGCTCCAACGACTACTACGGCCCCAAGCTGCGCAACCCCGCCCGCTACCTGTTCGAGAAGACCCAGGGCCGCCACGGGCTCAACGGCAACGCGCCGGCCGAGGGCGTGGTGCACAACCCGTGGGAGGACCTGCGGGACGGCTTCGACTCGGCGGGCTGGCTCAACCTGACCAACTCGCGCGGCGAGCTCAAGCTCGAGGGCGTCTCGGTGGAGCTCACGGGTCTGGACGACCCGCACATCAAGCGGGACCGCTACGCGCAGGTGGCCGGCGGCCCGTCCGAGGCGGCGGACTTTTCGATGGGCGTCGTACACGCCCCGTACCTGCGCACCCTGGACGCCTTCACGGCCGACGCCTACCCCCTGATCCTGGCCGGCCACACCCACGGCGGCCAGCTGTGCATCCCCTTCTACGGCGCCCTGGTCACCAACTGCGACCTGGACACGGACCGGGTGAAAGGCCTGTCCAGGCACACGGCCGAGGGCAATACGTCGTACCTGCACGTGTCGGCGGGCTGCGGCACGAACCGCTACACACCGGTACGGTTCGCATGCCCGCCGGAGGCCACGTTGCTGACGCTGGTGGGTCGCGAGGACCCGACCAGGTAGCACGAGGGGACCGTAGGCAGCCGGGCGGGTAACCCGCACAGCCCCGCCCACATCGCCCCCTATGTCCGCTTCTGTCAGCGTGGGGTCATGACCGCCCCGATACCCCGGGACATCCCGGACCTTCCAGCGATCCCGCCCCCGCCGGCGTTGAAGCCCTCGCCCGTGCCCGCCACGGCCGTCGTCACCCCGGTCCGCCGCCCCGCGGCCGCGGCCTTCCGCCTGCTGGTCGCCCTCGCGGCGGCCGGGGGCGTGACACTCGAAGTGCTCCTCGGCGACCCGTCCCGAATCCTGAGCCACTTCACGATCCAGAGCAACCTGCTGCTGGCGCTGGTCATGGCCCTCTCGGCCCGACGCGCGTGGACGGCGAGCCGGCCCCTGCCGGGTGCCGTGATGGGAGCGACGCTGCTCTACGTCGTCATCGCGGCCCTCGTGCACCACCTGCTCCTGGCCAACGAGGCGAGCCCCTTCCCCCTCACGGGCGAGGCCGCCGCCCCGACAGGTGTCCACGCCCTCTCCCACGCAGTGCTGCACACGGTGACCCCTATCGCGGCAGTACTGGACTGGCTCCTGCTCACGCCCCCCGGCCGAATGCGCCTCCGACAGGCCGGCATCTGGCTCCTCTACCCCATGACCTACCTGACCTTCTGCCTCATCCGAGGCGAGCTGCTCCTCCCGGGCACACCCGACCGCTACCTCTACCCGTTCCTGGACGTCGGCCAGGACGGCTTCAAGCGCGTTCTCGGCAACGCCCTCCTCCTGGGCCTCGCCTTCTACGCCCTGGCCGTGCTCCTCGTGGCCCTCGACCACGCCCGCCCGAACCCCACCCGCCACCGGGGGAAAACCGGATTTCGTCTCTAGCCACCGGTGGGCTAAAGTAAACGTCGTCGCCGCGACAGCAGCGACATCGGGGTGTAGCGCAGCTTGGCAGCGCGCTTCGTTCGGGACGAAGAGGTCGTGGGTTCAAATCCCGCCACCCCGACAGCTAGAACACCAGGTCAGGCCCGGTGCTGAGAGATCAGCACCGGGCCTGATTTGCTTTGCGGGCCCAGTTTGGGAGCCATTTGGGAGCCGACTTCGGGGAGCGGCTCCCAGCGAGAGGTGTTCCGCCTCGAGTACACCTTGCGCTCCGCAAGAGTCACCCCACGGCTTGTGCCGAGGAGAGAACAGACGGTACGACGATCGACTAAATGACCGGCAGCTCGCTCCTCACCCGCATCGGAGGCGGATCCGACCCCGTCACGTCGGACAGCCCCGAGTTCGCTCTCACCGCCCGCGCGCTCAAGGAGCGGCGCCTGATCACCATGCCTAAGCAGGATGGGAAGTGGCAGGCGGAGATCACTGACGCGGGGCGCTTCTACCTGGAACACGGCCATCACCCGGACCGGCCGGAACCAGCTCAGCGCAGGCAGCGGTCAACGGACTCCGGCCAACGGACACCGCCGGCCCCTCCCCCGCGGAAGCAAGTCACAGCCCCGTCCCCGACGAGGCCGGCGCCGCAGCGCGCCGCCAAGCCCCCACAGCCGTCGCCGGCGGAAATCGGAGCCGCCTTGATCGCGGAGGTACAGCAGGCTGGGCGGTTCCTCCGGATCCCCAACCCCAGCGACCAGGAGCGAGCCCGCTACCGCAGGGCGTTCGACGCGGCCCGGCAGTGTGCCCCCGAGGGATACAGCCTGAAGTACAGCGGGCGGACGAAGGGGGACTTCTTCCTCGGCCTGCTCCGGGTGACCGGCGAAGACGAGACCGAGTGGAACCGTATCCGGCTGGCGCGCAGCCGTGTGATCACCGATGTCGAGGACGTGATCGCCGCAGTCAGCGCGGACCACAGCGCCTTCGAGATCTCGGAGGAGGTCCTCCCCCGGGTGCTCTCGCTGCTCCGGCTCCTCGCCGAGGAAGCCCTCGCACGCCACGGCGAGATCGCGGTGTCGAAGAAGCGCAGGCAGCCGAGGCCGCTGCTCACCGTCCACGGCAGGACGTACGAGGTCGGCCTCCGCGAACGGCAGAAGCCGGTCCGGTACGTCCCCAAGCAGCCGGGCCGTCGCACGTACGACTGGCAGCGTGTCACCCCAGCTCAGAAGTTCGAGCCGTCCGGCGAACTGGAGCTGCTGGTCAGCCAGCAATCGGGTTACAGCTACGGCTGGAAGAAGGAATGGGCTGACACAGCCAAGAAGCCGTTGGAGGAGCAGATCGGTTCTGTCTTCCGGGCGTTGAAGGCTCGCGCCGAGGAGCAGGAGCGGGCTCGGCTGGAACGTGAGGCGGAGCAGCAGCGCCTGCGAGAGGAGCGGGAGCGGCAGGAGGCAGAGCGTCGGCGCCTAGAAGCTGAGCGGGAGGAACGCGAGCGGCGCGAGTGGGAGGCCACCGTCAGCGTGGCTTCGATCAAGGCGGTTCACGCAGTACGGGCCGAGCACTTCGGTACGGCCCTTGAGCGGTGGCAGGCGGCAGGGGAGATCCGGACGTTCTGTGCCGCTCTGGATGAAGCCGCCGCGGCGTCGGAAGACAGCCTCGAAGCCGAGAGGCTGCGAGAGTGGTCGACTTGGGGGAAGACGGAGGCCGACCGGCTCGACCCCACCCTCAGCGGCAAGGGCTTGGCTTCTCTCAACTTCGATGCGGAGCCGACGGGAGATCAACTGCGGCCGTTCCTCGACGGCTGGCACCCACACCGGCCGGAGAAGGAGAAGAAGCCCGCTACACAGCCGGCACCGACCAAGGTGGATCCAGATCCGTGGCGCGGTCTCATCGACGCACGTCAGGATCAAGGCTGGCGATATGGACGCCAAGGTCGCGCTCAATGGTGGAGGCGATGACGCCGTGACCGCGGTCGCGTAGGGCCTTGACCGCCTTCTCGACCAGCTCTCCGAGCCGGATGACCTCGGCGCGCAGGGCAACCAACTCGTCGTAGCGGTCGGCCTTGTCCTGGCCGCACCACGCCCGGACGCTTCGCAGGACGGCCGCCTCCGCGTCCAGCTTGCGCTCGTCGCGCCGGCTGTAGGAGTACCAGGAGGGCTGCGCACGCTCCTGCTCGATGTCCTGCTGCTTGCGGTCCACCTCCGGAAGGATCTCGTCGGCGAGGCGTCCGGCCACGTGGCGGGCGATGCGCTCGGTGACCGGCCACCCGGCCAGGTACATGCCGTGGCGGTTCTCGAACACCATGGTGTCGCCGCGGAGTTCGGCGGCGTCCATGCCGATGAGCGGTGCAGTCTCGTCGAGGCGGCTCAGCTCCAGAACGCCTGCGTCCGCCACCGTTCGGCGCAGGCGCAGCCTGTTCTTTGGGCGAACGAATCCGAGGATCATGCGGGCGGCCTCAAAATCCGTGCTGCCCCGGACGTGGCGAGAGGACTCCACCAGTGCCAACTCCGCCGCGTCGTCCGCGCGGAACGTATCGACATCCGCCCACGGCGCTACGAGAGAGCCGGAATTGACCCACTCCTGCAGACCGCTGGCAACCTGGGCTGCCGGCGCCGTGCTCGGTCCGCACTTCCCACACCCCATCGCTGACCAGATGGTGGAAGGGATAGGCGGGTGTGGTCCCGCGCGGTGGACCGTACTCCACCAGCAGTTGCTTCAGCCCTCGCCCAGGTCGCTCTCGTCCAGAAGCCGCTTGCTCAACGCGGCCGAGGACAACGGCCCCGCAGCCGGGGCATTCCTGCCCTCTTGGCGTCCTGAAGCGGAGGCGGAAGACGTCGGGTCCGTGGCGCGAGTGCTGCCGTTGGAGCAGGCCGCCAGGACCAGGACGGACAAGGTGCCCAGGCAGAGGGCGGTCGTGGTGGGAAAGCGCATGTGAAACCCCAATGTTGGTGCGGAGTGGACGGCCTGACTAACCCGGCTCTCCGGGGCCGGCGATGTGCAGGGGAAAGGGGACAGGGGGTTTCGTGGGAGTCAGTGGCCGAGGTGGCGCAGCCCGTCCGCAAGGGTGGGGTGCCAGCGGTCGGCCGGACCGGAGTGGCGGTTGTACCAGGTCGCGTCCAGTCCCGGCTCCTTCGTCGTATGGCCGACACGGCACCGTAGCCACACCGAGTCGTCGCGCATGCAGAGGACAACCCAGTTCTGGTAGGCGCCGCACTCGGGACACTCACGTACCTCGCCGTCGATGAGGAGCGGCTGGCCCCAGGGCATCATGAACCCGGCGACATCCTGGCGGGACGGCGCCCGAAATTCCGGCGGCAGGAAGTCGGAGTCCAGCGCAGCCTCCGTGGCGTCCTGGGCGGTAGGAGCGATCGAGCCGGGCGCATCAGGCCAGGGCATTTCGGTGTGCGTCTGCAGCAGCGCTTGGCCCGCACGCTGGGCATCACGGAACTCACGGTCGGCGCGAGCACGGCGCCGGAATATTCGGAACATACGGGTCTCCTTCTCTGCCATCCGGCGAGTTCGAGGAACGGGCCGCTCGGAAAAATCGGCGGTCGGCGAGGAGCGGCACAACAGCCACTCCCGGGGCGCGGGTCGTCAGCTGCGGCGGAGGACCATGAGCCGGCCCTCGGCGTCTTTGGGCAGGGTGCGGCGGGGCACCAGGGCCGGCGAGGCCAGAGTGGAGGCGAAGGCGGCGACCAGGTCATGGGGGATGCTGGCGCTGAAGCTGGCGCACCACAGATATGGGGCGCCGAGAACGGGTTCCGCCCACGCCTGCCACCCCATCAAGTCAGGGCGGGGATCCGCGTCCTGGACAAGCGGCGGCTGCAGCCCCAGGGAAACCGTGGCGGAGAACCCGGGGTCCATGGCGGTGGTGTGTGGGCAGTCCAGGTCACGGACCCAGCCTTGGGCACCGAGCGCGTTGAGGACCGTCTCGGGCTCCTCTACGCCGATTTCCGGTGCCTCGCGGACGTCGAGGGCCACGAGGAGGTCGGCCAGCGCCTCGTACGGCATACCGGCGGTGAAGTAGGCGTTCCACTCCGCCATCGCGGAGTCGGCATGCGGGCGAGCGCTCAGTTGCCAGGCCACGGGCAGCCCGCCCAGTTCGAACGGGTAGGCCGCAAGGATCCACTCGGCACCGCACAGCTCGTCCGGGCTCACGTACAACAAGGTGTTGCGGGAGGTGGGCCACATGCGCCAGCCGAGGCCGGTCAGGGTGGCCCCAACCTGCTCGGCGAGAGCGTTGTCGTCACCGGCCAAGTGGCGCGGGCTGACCCAGTACAACGGCTCCTGCGAGTCGTCGGGGAGGGAGTCGCTGGGGTGATGCGGGTACAGGGGCGCCTCCGTGGGCTTCGGGGGTAGGTGCTCTGGCAGGGCGTTGTACGTTGACATGGTCTGCGGGCGGGCACCAGTCCTTTCCGGGGCTTTCCTGTCTGCCCCGAGCGAACTGGAAAGAAGCTGTCCTTTGTCATCCAATCGAGGCGTTTGACAGCGAACTCAGTCGTTTCGGCTTTTCTGACAGTGAATCTAGTCGGAGGGGTGATCACGCTGGGGGTGTCGAATGTCGGTATCGACAGGGGTGGAGAGCACTGCCCCGTACGTCGAGGTGTCGTGTCGTGTGGACGACAAGCGCGGGAGTAAGCGGCGTCGTCCGTTGCTGGACTGCGCGACGGCCAGGTTCGAAGACGCGGTGCCGGTCCGGCCGTTTCGGTGGTCGTGGGGTGGGCGCCATTTCCCCGGGTGGTACTGGGCGGCGACTACAGGGCAGCACGTCGGTTTCGAGTCGTGGTTGGAGCGGGACCGGCTGGTGCTCATGGACTTCGATCCTGCTGTGGTGGGGATAGCGTCCCAGCCATTCTGGCTGCACTGGCACGACGGGGAACGTGAGCGTCGGCATGCCCCGGACTTCTTCGTACGCCGGGTCGATGGCTCGGCGGTGGTCGTCGATGTCCGTGCCGACGACTGGATCGCTCCGCGGGATGCCGAAGCGTTCGAATTGACGCGCAAAGCCTGCGCGGAAGTCGGGTGGAGGTTCGAGCGGGTGGGGACGCCGGAGGCAGTGCTATTGGCGAATGTCCGGTGGCTGTCGCGCTACCGGCACCCCCGCTGCCGACGGGAGCCGGTAGCAGCTCGGCTGTTGGAGGTCTTCTCGCAGCCGGGGCCGCTGATGGCCGGGGCCGATGCGGCTGGCGACCGGCTCGCGACGCTGCCTGTGTTGTTCCACCTCTTGTGGAAGCACGAGTTGTCGGCCGAACAGATGGACATCGAATTGCTCGGGCCGCGCACGGTCGCGCGCCGGGCTGGCGGGAGTGCCGGATGACGAGCGAGGAGCGTCGGGTCCCGCCGACGGCGCGGATCGCGGAGTTCCCTAAGAAGGCTGCTGAACAGGCTCGTTGGTGGGAAGGACACATCTTGGAGGTGCTGCACGGATTGCCGCCGGATGCTCCCCACGGGGCAGTGCCGCGGCCGGAGTTCGACCCTCGGCAACGTTGCCTGGCCGAGCGGGAGCGGGCCAAGGCCGCCGAGCTGACCGCGGCGGGCCATCGGATGACGGCCAGTGGAATCAAGCAGCGGCGCCAGCGTTATCAGCGCGACGGGCTGGTCGGGCTGGCGGACGGCCGGTCGGCCAAGAAGCTGCCGGACTTCGGCCAGATGTCCCCGTTGGTGGTCGAGGCGATGAGGCAGGCGATCGCCGAGACGGCCGATGCCTCCTCAAGGACGGTCCGGTTCATCATCTGGCGGACGAAGGAGATCCTGGTGTCCCGCGAGGATGCCGATGGCATCGAATTGCCTACGGAGCGCACGCTTTATCGACTGTTCGACAAGTTGGCGGTCGGCACGCACGCGACCGGTTCGGCGAGGACACGCCGCTCGTTGCAAGCGCGTCCGGCCGGCCCGTTCGGGGAAGTCCCGGCTATCGCGCCGGGCGAGCTGATGCAGATCGACTCCACTCCGCTGGACGTTTTGGTACGGCTGGATGACGGCATCGCGGAGAAGGTCGAGCTGACCGCGCTGGTCGACATCGCGTCCAGGTCGATCACGGCGGCGGTGCTGCGTCCGACGACGAAGGCGGCCGACGCCTCCGCCCTCCTGGCCCGCAGCATCACACCGGAGACGATGCGGCCGGGCTGGCCACAGGCGCTGCGGATGTCCCGGTCGCTCCTGCCGCATCGGCGGCTGCTGGCCCTGGACGAGCGGCTGGACCAGGCGGCGGCAAGGCCGGTGATCGTTCCAGAGACGATCGTCTGCGATCACGGCAAGGTGTTCATCTCACACAACTTCCGTGCCTCCTGCCGCTTTTTGGGCGTCTCGCTGCAGCCGACGCACAAGGCGTCGCCCTTCGAGAAGGGCGTGATCGAGAAGACGCTGGGATCGGTGGCGACGCTGTTCGCGCAGTTCGTCGCGGGGTACACCGGCCGCTCGATCGACCGCCGTGGCCGGCATGTGGAAGACGGACCGCTGTGGTCCTTGCCCGAGCTGCAGGACCTGCTGGATGAGTGGATCGTCACGGTCTGGCAGAACCGGCCGCACGACGCGCTGCGCGATCCCAGCGCGCCGAAGCGGGCGTTCTCGCCGAACGAGAAGTACGCGATGCTGCTGGAGTCGTGCGGCTACGTTCCGGCCCCGTTGAGCGGTGAGGACTACGTCGAGCTTCTGCCGGAGCGGTGGCACGCGATCAACGCCTACGGCATCCGGATCAAGCGCCGCACCTACGACAGCCCGGAGTTGAACCCGCTACGCCGTCAGCACTCCGGGGTCGCGGAGAAGAAGGGCTTGTGGGAGGTCCACTACGACCCCTACGACATCTCGCGGATCTGGGTACGCGACCGCCGCGGTGAGAGGGACCGGTGGATCACCGTGTTCTGGCGGCACCTGCACCGCGTCGGCGTCCCGTTCGGTGAGATGGCCTGGGATCACGCCCGCCAGCAGAATCCGAACGGCAGCGAAATCCAGATCACGGAAGCGGCAGCCGCCCTGCTCAAGCGCGCCCACGACGGCCCTGTCGGCGAGGAGCACCCTCCGGTCAAACGATCAAGGAAGGATCGCCGGGTTGCAGCCCGCACCCGAGCGACCGCCCCGAGCCGGGAGATCCCTGATCCACCGGCCGAGAGCGAGCCCGTGGCCGAGGAGACGGCGGACTCCGCGCTGGCAGAGGTCATCCCGCTGGGCCTGTTTGACCCGCTGGCCGATCCTTGGAGGCGCACGTGACCATCTCCAAACCGGCGGCCCGACGCCACGTGCTGCAGGAGACCGACGCCGAGGCCGACCGGCAGCTGAACACGTTGACTGGATGGCGCAGGTTCATCGACGGCCCACCCACTCCCCCGGTCTTGGCGTCGCGCAGTGCTTGGCAGCAGATGAACCCAGCCGAGCGGGATCTCTATGACGAGTCCCGCCTTGACCATCACGCTCGGATGCTCACCGTCGCCACCTCGTTCGTCGAGCGGACGGCGATCTGCGGCCGTCGTCTGGTGCTGCTGAACCGGCACGCGATCAGCGCCCGCCGCGGGCTGATCGTTTCCGGCCCGGCGGGAACCGGAAAGACCATCGCCATCACGCAGTTGGGGCTCTCCCATGAACTCCTGGACCGGGCCCGGCATCCTCATGCCACACACCGGATTCCGGTCGTCTATGTCACCGTCCCGCCCGCCGCGACCGCCCGCATGATCGCGACCG
The DNA here is from genome assembly GCF_002891435.1 of Streptomyces cahuitamycinicus. Taxonomy (GTDB): domain Bacteria; phylum Actinomycetota; class Actinomycetes; order Streptomycetales; family Streptomycetaceae; genus Streptomyces; species Streptomyces cahuitamycinicus. Next base: position 292 of record NZ_POUC01000027.1, on the reverse strand, counting down.
AGTTCGCACGCTTCCTGGGCCTGCCGGTGCGGGCACGCTCGAACATGACGGACATCATCGAGGCTGTCGTCGGTGTCTGCACCGATACCCGCACCGCTCTGGTGCTGGTCGACGAACTCCACAACATCTCGCTCACCAGCCGCCACGGCGCCGAAGTCGCCGACACCCTCAAGTACTTCTCCGAACGTCTGCCCGCCACCTTCGTCTATGCCGGCATCGACATCGGCGAATCCGGGCTGCTGTCCGGGACACGCGGCGCCCAGATCGCGGGCCGCTTTACCCTGATCCCCTC